>DASSVE010000213.1:0-11315 GCA_035706345.1 Acidimicrobiia bacterium | reverse complement strand
CCGGCTCCCTGGTCTACGCCGCTGCCGGTCTGTTGGCGAACCGGCCCGCCACCACATATTGGAGTGCGATCGACCTGCTGCAGAGTCTCGACGAGACGATAGAGCCCCGGCCCGAGGACCGCTTCGTCGACAGCGGCGAGGTGATCACCGCCGCCGGGGTCTCAGCCGGGATCGACATGGCCCTGCACCTTGTGGCCCGTCTCCATTCGGTGGAGCGGGCCCGTCAGGTCCGCAAGGAGATCCAGTACGACCCCGCCCCGCCTGTTTGATGGCGGGCCCAGAGCGGGCGCGGTAGCTGCGAGCCGACCGGCGTCTGTTTGACCGGCTTGACCACCGGCCCATGTGATCAGTGAGGGTGGAACCCCCGGCCGCGTTTGAGTCTGTGGTCCCGGAGGCAGTCGGTCAAAGTCGGCTCGCCTTCAGCTGTGTCAGCGATTCGGGGTTCTCCAGACTGGTCAGATCGCCCGGGTCGTTGCCCAAAGCCACCGCCTTGACCACCCGGCGCATGATCTTCTGGGAGCGGGTTCGGGGAAGATCGGCCACCCAATGCACACCCTGGGGCCGGAACGACTTGCCCAACCCTCTCTCGCAAGCCTCGATCACCTTCTGAGTCGTCGCATCGTCGGGCGTCACCCCCTGTGCCGGCACCAGGTACAGGGCGATGACCTCGCCTTTGACCGGGTCGGGGACACCGATGGCCGCCGCCATCATCACCTCGTCCAGGGACACGGCAACAGACTCGATCTCGGCGGGCCCGATCCTCTTCCCGGCGACGTTGAGTGTGTCGTCCGACCGGCCATGCAGGAACCAGAAGCCCTCGTCGTCGATCGACGCCCAGTCCCCATGGACCCAGGTGTCCTCGAAACGCGACCAGTAGGTGGCGATGTAGCGCTCGGGCTCGTTCCAGAACCCTCGGGTCATTCCCGGCCACGACCCACGGACCACTAGCTCGCCCACCTCTCCCCGTACCGGCCGGCCCTGGTCGTCGTAGACGTCGGCGTCGACACCTAGAGCCGGCTTCCCCAGGGCGGTCGGTTTCAACCCCTGGAGGATGTTGGTGGACAGGATGCACGCGCCCACCTCGGTCCCCCCCGAGATGTTCATGATCGGCCTGACCTCCTCGCCGACCTCGCGGAACAGCCACCACCAAGGCTCCGGGTTCCACGGCTCCCCGGTCGACCCGAAGAGCCGCAGTCCCCCCAGGTCGTGCTTGCGAGCCTGCTCGGCACCGTGGGCCAGCAGGCTGCGGATGAGCGTCGGCGAGATCCCCAGGATCGTGATCCCGAGGTCTGAGGTCACCTTCCAGATCCGATCCGGCCCGGGGTGGTCGGGTGCGCCGTCGTACGTGGCGATGGCGGAGCCGTTGGCCAGACCGGCGATCACCATCCAGGGGCCCATGATCCAACCCATGTCCGTGGCCCACATGAGGACGTCGTCACGATGGACGTCGAGCTGGAAGGCCCCCTCCTGGGCGATCTTCACCGTCAGCCCGGCGTGGACGTGGACCGCTCCCTTGGGCCGGCCGGTGGTGCCCGACGTGTAGGCGATCATCACAGGGTCCTCCGACCAGGTGGGGACCGGGCCCACTCGCCTGGCGCTGTCGACGACCTCGTGCCACCAGACGTCCCGCCCCACGGTCATCGGCGTCGGCATCGCCTCCACGTACTCGACCACGAGCAGATGCTCGATCCCACCGGCGATCTCGACGGCTTGGTCGGCAATCTCTTTCATCGGGACCTGCCTGCCCCTGCGCTCGAACCCGTTGGCACAGATGAGGACGCGGGGTTTGGGGTCTTCGAGACGGGTGGCCACCGCCTCGGCGGCATAACCGGAGAAGACCGGGATGAAGATGGCGCCGATCCTGGCGATGGCCAGCAACGAGATGACCGCCGCGCTCGACATCGGGAGGAACACCGCCACGGCGTCGCCCTTGGACACCCCGAGGTCGATCAGCGCCCCGGCGAGACGCTCCACCTCCTCCCGGAGCTCGCCATACGTGAGCTCGATGGTCTCGCCGCTCTCCTTCTGGGACCTGACTGCCACCCGGTTGGGGTCGATCCGCTCCCAGCGATCGACACAGGCCACGGACAGGTTGAACCCGGCTCCGACGAACCAGGTGGCCCAGGGGTGGCCCCGTGAGGTGTCTCTGACCACCCGCCATCGCGGCGAGAAGGGGAGACCGAGGAAGTCGACGACGGCTTCCCAGAACCACTCCGGCTCGGTGGCCGATCGCGCCACCAGCTCGTCGTAGCTGGCGATGTCGTGCCGGTCCATGAACCGGGCAGTGTTCGTGGCGCCGGCCTGTTCCGGATCCGGCGACCAGACCACGTCAAAGGTCTGCAAGGTGCCTCCTGGTGGGCCCGAGGCTATCCCGAATGCCACAGATCGGGAACGACCCGCCCCTACCCTCGTCCTCGATGACCGAGCGCGCCGCCGAGGCCGATCGCCGGCTGTTCGTCCGACGGACGCTGACCATCGCCATCGTCCTCCTCGCAGTGGCTGCCGTCGTCTGGCTCGCCTTCCGGCTGAGCAACTTCCTCTTCATGGTCTTCGTCGCACTCTTCGTCGCGATCGCCTTCGAGCCCCCGGTGCACTACCTGGAGCGGAAGGGCTGGAGACGGGGGGCGGCCACGGGGGTGGTCTTCCTGGTCGCCTTCGCTCTGTTCGTCCTCTTCATGTGGGCGTTGCTGCCTCTGTTCGTGGATCAGGTCCAGCGGCTGATCGAGGCGGTGCCCAACCTCGTCGAGTCGATGATCACCTTCCTCCAGGACAACTTCGGATTCGAGTTATCCGGGGTCAATCCCGAGCAAGTGGCGCGCGATCTCCTGGGATCGGTTCAGAACCTCACGGGGGTGGTTGCCAATGGCGTGATCGGCATTGCCTCGAGTGTCTTCAGCTCCGTGATCTTCGCCACCACCGTGGCCCTCTTCTCCTTCTACATGATCGCCGAGCTGCCCAAGCTGCAGCGCACCGTCCTCTCCTTCCTCCCCGAGGAGTCACAGCGCAAGGCTCTGCACGTGTGGGACGTGGCGGTGGAGAAGATGGGGGGATACGTCTACTCCCGGCTGATCCTCGCCGTGGTCTCGGCCATCGTGACCTATCTGTTCCTCAGCTTCCTGGGGGTGCCTTTCTCGATCTCGCTCGCCATCTGGGTCGGCATCCTCAGCCAGTTCGTGCCGGTAGTGGGTACGTATCTAGCCTCGATACTGCCCGCCATCGTGGCGCTCACCTTCAACGACGTGGCCACGGCGATCTGGGTCGTGCTGTTCTTCGTGGGCTACCAGCAGCTGGAGAATTACCTGATCTCGCCCCGGATCACGAAGCGAACCATGGAGATCCACCCGGCGGTGTCGGTGGGTGCGATCATCATCGGCGGCACCCTCATGGGTGGCATCGGGGTCGTCCTGGCACTGCCCGTGGCGGGGATAATCCAGGCCATCATCTCGGAGTCACGTAAGCCCTACGAGGTCGTGATCGACGATGAAACCTCGGTCGCAGCGGACTGAGGACTTTCGCGTTCTCCGCTACGCATTACGTCGTCCGACGATCTAGTGTGTCGTATCGGTGCCCCGAGAGGGGCGCAGTTACCCCTAGTTCGGAGGAAACTAAGTGAAAGTAACAAAGCCCTATGGGCTTAGGCTGCTTGCACTCCTCGCCGTGTTCGCCATCATCGTGGCGGCTTGCTCTGACTCCAGTACGGACGACAGCACCGCTACGACCGGCGCAGACGGTGGCCCCTCCACCACAGCCGGGGAGACCCCCGGCACTACTGGTGAGGGCGGCGGAGGAGAAGGCGGCGAGGGTGGCACCCTCGAGACCTACAACCTGGGCATCTTCGAGGACGTGACCACGGACAACCCGTGGTCCTATCTCGACAGCTCGGGTAGCGATGTCTGGGTCGGCTACGTGCTCGGCCCGACGTTGGGTGCTCCCTACACCATCGGTTACCCCGGTCTGGAAGTCATTCCGGACATGGCGGCCGGTGATCTGGAACCTGTGGTTCAGGAAGGTGAGAACTGGGTCGGGACCATCACTCTCCGTGATGATCTGACCTGGTCCGATGGCGAGCCCATCACCGCCCAGGACTACGTGTTCACCTGGACCACGGCCCGTGACTTCGGCCTGACCGCCAACTGGCCCGACTACGTGGACGCAGGCACCGAGGAGGCGCCTGGTCCGGTGACTGCCGTCGAGGCTGTCGACGATCACACGGTCAAGTTCACGTTCAACGCCGAGCCGGGTCTGGCTGTCTGGGGTCTGGGCAACGGCCCACCTCTGATGCCGATCCTTCCGGAGCACTTCTGGGGCCCGGTCGTGGAGGAGGCTGCTGCCACCGACACACCGCGTGACACCCTGATCGCCGCCAGCGGAGTCGGCCAGCCGTCCGCCGGCGTCACCGTCTTCGGTGAGATCCAGGAGGGCAGCTTCGCTGCCAGCGCGGCCAACGCGAACTACTTCGACACGGGACGGGAGATCACATCGGGTGATGTGACCTACCCGGTCGGCCCGTTCGCAGCCAACTTCAACTACCCGCTGTACGGTGGGCAGGAGGCTGCGGTGCTGGCGCTCGCCGATGGCGAGGTCGACCTGCTGCTCAACCCGCTGGGTATGCAGCGTGGTCTTCGTGACCAGGTCGAGGGCAACGAGAACCTGACCGCCGTGGTCAACCCGACCAACGGCTACCGGTTCCTCGCCTTCAACCACTCTCGTGCCCCGATGAGCGATCCTGCGTTCCGTGACGCGCTCACGGCCATGATCAACAAGGAGTACGTGACGGAGAACCTGCTCCAAGGAGCAGCCTTCCCGCTCTACGTCCTCCTGCCTGAGGGCAACGAGGCCTGGTACGACGCCGATGTGGCGGCCGAGCTGGCCGAGCAGGGCTACGCGGGTCTCGATGACGACACCCGTCGCGCCACGGCCATCAGCATCCTCACCGAGGCCGGTTACACCTGGCCCGAGGGCGCTGCCCCCGGCTGGTACGACGCCGATGGCAACTACTCGCCGGAGCCTGCGGATGGCTTCAGCTACACCGCAGCCGGTGGCGACATCATCGGACCCGATGGCAACCCCATCGAGACCCTGGAGCTGATTCACCCGAACGCCGGTTACGACCCGCTTCGTGCCACCTTCGGTGGTTACATCGCTGGTGTGGCCCGTGAGATCGGTATCCCGATCTCCTCGGTCCCGACCGACTTCGGCAAGATCATCGACATCGTCTTCGAGTTCGATGAGGAGACGGCCTCCTACACGTCGCCGTTCGACATGTTCATCCTGGGCTACTCACTGGGTAACCCGACGTTCCCGACATTCCACCGTTCGTTCTTTGCGACCGGCGGGGACTCGAACAACACCCAGTACAGCAACGCCGAGTTCGATGACCTGGCGAACCAGTTCGACGCCGCCGCCAGTGCGGAAGAGGCCAAGGAGATCATGTGGCAGCTGGAGCGACTCATCGCTACCGACAAGCCGCACGTTCCCCTGTTCGACACCGGAATCCTCGAGTTCTACAGCAACAACGTGCAGTTCCCCTTCACGGAGACACTGTCCGGTCTGCAGAACATCTACGGATCCCCCGGGACGGTCACGTCCAAGTAGCCGATAGAGGTGAAGGTTGGGCCCGCTTCGGCGGGCCCAACCCCACCGAGGTCCCACCCACACTCATCTAGGAACTCATAGGAAAACCCAAGGATGCTGCGATTCATCGGCCGTCGTCTGGTGCAGATGTTCATCCTTTTCATCCTGTTCCTGTCCATCGTCTGGCTCCTCCTCCAGCTCATGCCGGGCGACATCACCGACACTCTGATCGGTGACCCCAACATCCCGCTGGCGACCCGTCTCGAGCTCGCCGAGCGCCTCGGCCTGGACCAGCCGCTCTACGTCCAGTACTGGACCTACATCACGAACTTCTTCCAAGGGGAGATGGGCGTCAGCTTCAGCCGCTACCCCCAGGAGGTCTCCGCGGTGCTCTGGGAGGCGATCCCCCGCACCATCGTCCTGGTGCTCACCGGCACCCTTCTCGCCTACTGGATGGGCTTCAAGTCAGGCAAGCTGATCGCCTGGGGTCGGGGCGGGAAGACCGAGCAGACATTCATCGTCGGCGGGATCTTCCTCCAGACCGTCTTCTACCCCTGGTTCGCCATCGTCATGCTCTGGCTCTTCGGGTTCTACTTCGGATGGTTCCCGATCGGTCGGTTCATCGACGTCAATCTCTGGCAAGGCTCGGGCTTCGACGCCACCGACGTCTTCCAGCAATTGATCCTCACCTCGTTCATCGCAGTGATGGTCTATGTAGGAGCCAAGGTGCTCATAAAGCGGACGGCGGGCAATCTCATCGTCCAGCAGCGCTTGCAGCGTATTGCTGCCCTGCTGGTCTTCGCCGGTCTGGTCGCTTACTGGTACTTCAACCCGGCCCGGGAGTACGTCTGGGACATCGTGTGGCACACCATCCTCCCGGTGGTGACCCTGGGCCTCGTCACGTTCGGGGCCGTCATGCTGATCACCCGTACCTCCATGCTGGAGACACTCGGTGAGGACTACATCATGACCGCCCGGGCCAAGGGGTTGCCCAAACGGGTGATACGCGATCGTCACGCCGCCCGCAACGCCCTCCTACCCGTGGTCACCTCGTTCGTGCTCGCCATGGGCACCGTCATCGGTGGGGCCATCATCACCGAGCAGATCTTCTCCTGGCCGGGGATGGGCTCACTCTTCCTCCAGGGGATCGTGGTTTCCGACATCCCCCTGGTGGCCGGGGCACTGGCCATCACCGGAGTGCTCACCCTGTTCGCCCACCTCGTGGTCGACATCCTCTACACCATCCTGGATCCACGGATCCGCGTAACGTGAGGCGATAGACACATGGCAACAAAGGAGACAATGCCCGGGCTCGAGGTAGAGGAGGTCGAGGTCCTCGACTCCGAGGCCGAGGCAACCGCAGTCCTCGAAGAGCTGACCGGTGGCCACGATGTCCGCGCCGAGCCGCTGTGGAGGATCCGTCTCCGCCTTTTCCGTCGCTCCTTTGCCAAGAACTGGGGCCTGTTCAAAGAGTCCAAGATGGGGCTGGTCGGTCTGGCCATCATCATCCTCTTCGGGCTGATGGCGGTGGCGCACCCGATCCTGATGTCCACCGTCTGGGATCCGGCCATCTACGACCCGGTCAGCGGGTACGACGCCGTGTTCAACGAGTACACGATCGTCGAGGACGGGGCAGTCACCGACCCCACGGCCGAGATCAGCCTCAGCGACGCCAAGTTCGAGCTCAACCCCAATGTCGACGTGGGCGAAGTGGTGCGGATCCCGGTGCAGCCGGCGCCGCCCACCCTGGGAGGCGAGGAAGGGCATGCCCATCTACTCGGCACCGACCCCCAAGGGCGGGACATCTTCTCCCAGTTGCTGTACGGGGCCCGGGCCGCGTTCCTGCTCGGTTTCGTGGCTGCCTTCACCACCGTGTTCATCGCCACGACGGTGGGCTCCGTGGCCGCCTATTACGGTGGCAAGCTCGACGGGTTCCTGATGAGGACCGCCGACCTCATCCTGCTCATGCCCTTGCTCCCCTTGCTGATCGTGCTCAGCGCCGCCATTCAGATCAACATGGTCATGCTCGGGATCATGATCGGCATCCTTGGTGGTTTCGGCGGTGACGCCATCATCCTCAAGTCACAGGCCCTCTCCATCAAGGTGAAGGCGTACATCGACGCCGCCCGGGTGGCCGGAGGCGGCGACGGCCACATCATCTTCCGACACATCGTCCCCAACGTGGTCCCGCTCAGCTTGCTCTACATGATGTTCGGGGTCACCACCGCCATCGCCCTCGAGGCCACCCTCTCCTTCCTCGGCCTGCTCAACATCCAGATGTCCTGGGGGATCATGATCAACACCGCCTCCACACAGGGCTATCTGCTCAGCGGGACCTCTTACTGGTGGCTGTTGTTCCCGGCCGGTCTCGCCGTCTCCTTCCTCGCCTTCGGCTTCTTCGTCGTGGGCCGGGGCATGGACGAGGTGATCAACCCCCGGCTTCGTGCCCGGTAGGAGGAATCGCTCGAAATGACACTCTCGCTGGAGAACCTTCAGACACGCCGCATCGACCCCGACAAGCCCTTGCTCGAGGTCGACGACCTGGTCATGCATTACAAGATAAAGATCGGAGAGGTGTCCGCAGTCGACAACGTGACCTTCACGATCCACCAGGGCGAGGCCGTCGGCCTGGTGGGGGAATCAGGCTGTGGGAAGACCTCCACTGCCCTGTCACTGCTTCGTCTGCTTCCCGCCAACGCGGAGTACATCTCGGGTCAGATCCGGCTCAACGGCGAGGACCTGCTCCGCCTCGACGAGGAGGAGATGCGGGAGCGGCGTTGGAAGGACATCGCCATGGTCTTCCAGGGGGCGATGAACTCCTGGAACCCGGTGTACCGGGTGGGTGACCAGATCAGAGAGGTCCTGGACACCCATTACCGGGGGGAGATGGACATCGACGAGCAGGACCGCCACATCGCCTCTCTGTTCTCTGCCGTGGGCCTGCCCCCGGAGATGGCCGATCGGTACCCGCACGAGTTCTCCGGTGGCATGCGTCAGCGTGCCGTGATCGCCATGGCCCTGGCCTGCAGCCCCGAGCTGATCATCGCCGACGAGCCCACCACCGCACTCGACGTCATCGTCCAGGATCAGATCCTGAAGGAGCTGAAGCGGATCCAGGCGGAGCTGGGGATGTCGATCCTCTACATCTCACATGACATCGCAGTCATCGCCGAGGTGACCGACTCTCTGGGCGTGATGTACGCCGGCAAGCTGGTGGAGTACGGGCCCACGGCTGTGGTGTTCGCCCGTCCCCGGCACCCCTACGCCTACCTGCTGCTCCGCTCCACCCCCTCCATCACCGGTCCCCGTCGCAAGCTGGCGCCTTTGGAGGGCGAGCCACCCGACCTGGTGCATCCGCCGACCGGGTGCCGCTTCCATCCCCGTTGCCCGTTCGCGACGGAGAAGTGCGTGGCGGAGGAGCCCCCGCTGGAGGAGATCGCCGAGGGCCATCGTGTGGCCTGCTGGCACTACGACCAGGTACCCGAGCTGGACATGGAGCTGGTGAGATGACAGCCGAGGCGCCGGTCAAGACCAAGCCACTCGTCGACGTCAAGGGTCTCAGGAAGCTGTTCCCGATCTCCCGGGGTCTGTTCCGCGCCCCCACCGACTTCGTCCACGCGGTGGACGGCATCGACTTCGAGATCGCACCAGGGGAGAGTCTCGGGCTCGTCGGGGAGTCGGGGTGCGGCAAGTCGACGACCGGGCGGATGCTGGTCAAGCTGCTCGACCCCACCGAGGGGCAGATCAAGTTCTCCGACGGCGACTACGAGAAGGATGTCGCCCGCGTGGGCCGGTCGGAGATCAAGGACTTCCGTTCCCGGGTCCAGATGATCTTCCAGGACCCCTATGAGTCCATGAACCCGAGACGGACCGTCTTCGACACCGTCTCGGAGCCGTTGGCGGTCCAGGGTGTCGGCACCGTCCCCGAGCGCGAGGAGCGTGTCCTCGAGCTGCTCCACCTCGTCGGCCTGACCCCGGCTGAGAACTTCCTGTTCCGCTATCCGCACGAGCTCTCCGGTGGGCAGAGACAACGAGTGGCCATCGCCCGCGCCCTGGTCATGAATCCCAGGTTCGTGGTCGCCGACGAGCCCACGTCGATGCTCGACGTCAGCATTCGCATCTCGATCATGGAGCTGATGACCGACCTCGCCGAGAGGCTCGGTGTCTCCTATCTCTACATCACCCACGACCTTGCGGTGGCCCGCTACATGTGCGATCGGATCGCGGTGATGTACCTGGGGAAGATGGTCGAGGTGGGTCCCACCGAGGATGTCCTGGCCAACCCGAGGCACCCGTACACCCGTGCCCTGCTCTCGGCGGTACCCGTGCCCGACCCGTCGATCAAGAGGACCCCGGTCGAGATCAAGGGTGGCATCTCCAAGGCGATCAACCCCGCACCTGAGTGCCGGTTCATCGAGCGCTGCCCCTTTGCGGCAGAAGTCTGCCGTGAGAACCCTCATCCGGAGATGTTCGAGGTAGGGGATCAGCACTTTGCCGCCTGCTACCGCATCAACGAGATCTGACACACTCCCGATGTGAGTCTGGTCGAGACGCCCCCCGAGGCGGTGACACGCCGTCCCCGGGTTCCCTGGCTGGTCGCATTCCTCACTCGTAGGGCCTTCTGGGCCCTGATAACGCTCGTTGTCTACCTGATCATCGTCTTCGTGCTGGTGCAGGTGCTGGTGCCGTTCAACTTCGCCACCCCGGCCAGGATGGGGGGACCGGATGCCTACCGCGCCG
Source organism: Acidimicrobiia bacterium (assembly GCA_035706345.1). GTDB lineage: Bacteria > Actinomycetota > Acidimicrobiia > Spongiisociales > ZC4RG35 > JANQRA01. Next base: position 1,001 of record DASSVE010000213.1, on the reverse strand, counting down.
CCTTGGCGCAGCTGGGTCTGGACAGGCCTCTCGCGGAGCGACTCTTCGAATATGTCGGAGGTCTGGTGACCTTCGACTTGGGCGACTCCTTCACCGGCCAACCGGTGGCCGCGATCATCGCCGAGACCCTTCCCGTGACCATATTCGTATTCGCCGTGGGCGCCCTGCTCGCCTTCGTCGTCGGGGAGATGATGGGCCGGTTCGGGGCCTGGCACGACAATCGGGCCAGCGGGACGACCCTGTCCACCATCGGGGTCCTCTTCACCACCATCTTCCCGCCGTTCCTGGTGTTCCTGATCGCGTTCTTCCTGCGTGACCCCTTCTGGGAGTTGCGTGAGGCCATGGGTCTCCCTGCCGACTCCCTGGCCGTATGGCGCGACGTACGTGTGGAACAAGGCGAGGTGCTCCTTCTGATGGCTCTGGCACTGCTCGGCTCGGCCGTGGTCGGTGTGGTGGTGCGAGGCTGGGCGCACCGGCGGCGGGTGCGCTGGCTGGCCGCAGCCGCCATCCCGGTGTGCATCCTGGCCGGGGCGGCCGGCATCGCCCTGAGTGGCGTGGGGATCGAGGCCATCGACCTCCTCTACCGATCGGACATCTCCCAGTCGGTGGAGACCGGGAGTCCGCTGCTGGTCCTGATCGGCCTGGTCCTGATCACCTTCGGTCAGGTGATGTTCATGATGAGAGTGGGCATCGAGGACGAGCGCAACGAGGACTACGTGTTCACCGCGCGTGCCAAGGGTCTCCCCGAGCACGAGATCAGAGACCGTCACGTGGCCCGCAACGCTCTCGCCCCCGCCATCGCCGGGTCGTTCCTGGCCCTGCCCACGATCCTGGCCGGGATGGTCATCATCGAGTTCGGGCTGGAGGTAAGAGGGTTGTCCTGGGCCTTCTTCTCCGCGGTGGAGACTCAGGACATCCCCACGATCATGGGTGTCCTGGTCGTCCTGGGGGTGATCGGGATCGTGCTCCGGGTCGTCGCCGACGTGGTCATCGCCTATCTC
>DASSVE010000212.1:0-16233 GCA_035706345.1 Acidimicrobiia bacterium | reverse complement strand
CCTGGAAGGGGCCCGGGCCCGGCTCAGTGGTGACGGTCAGCCGGGTGACGGGCAGAATCAAGGGCAAGGGCAAGGGCAAGGGCAAGGGCAGGGCCAAGGGCAAGGGCAAGGGCAGGGTCAGGGGCAAGGACAGGGTCAAGGGCAAGGGCAGGGCCAGGGTCAGGGGCAAGGACAGGGTCAGGGTGGCGCCGGTGGGCAGCCACAGACCGGTGGCGGCAGCGGCCAGATCTCCGGTGTGGCCCCCGGTGACGGGAACGCCTCCGGTCAGGGTGGTCAGGGCAACGTCGGGGCCGGCACCGGCCAGGACCACAACAGCGACGTGGCCACGGCCAATGTGTTCACACGACCCGAGGACGCGGCGCTCGCCGATCTGATCCAGGTCGGCATCGACGGTGGGAGCGGTGAAGGAGCCATCACCGGCCGCGCCGACGTCCAGAGCACACAGGGCCAATCGATGGTCCCCTATGCCCAGGTGCTCCCGGAGTACATGAATCAGGCCGCCGACGCTCTCGACGAGCTCCAGTTGCCTCCCTCGATGCGGGGCATCGTGCAGACTTACTTCCAGTTGCTCGCCGAAGAGGCGGGGTAGGAGACCAGGTGACACTCGAACAGACAGACCTCGACCGTTACGCCGCCACCGCCGGTGAGATCGAGGCGGCGGTCAGCCGTCGGATCGCCGGGCAGCCGCAGCTGATCAGACAAACCATGGTCGGTCTGCTCGCCGAGGGCCACGTCCTCCTCGAGGGCGTGCCCGGGTTGGGCAAGACCGAGCTGGTGAAGGCGTTCGCCGAGGCCATCGGTCTCGAGTTCTCCCGGGTCCAGTTCACCCCGGACCTGATGCCGGCCGATATCGTGGGCACTCAGGTCCTGGAGGAGGACGAGACCGGTCGTCGCCGGTTCCAATACCAGGCAGGGCCGGTATTCACCAACCTCCTCCTCGCCGACGAGATCAACCGGGCCACGCCCAAGACCCAGGCCGCCCTTCTCGAAGCGATGCAGGAACGTCACGTGACCGTCGCCGGAGAGACCCGCGGCCTGCCCAGACCGTTCCTGGTCCTGGCGACGCAGAACCCGATCGAGCTGGAGGGCACCTATCCGCTTCCCGAGGCCCAGCTGGACCGGTTCATGTTCAAGGCCACCGTTCGCCCGCCCACCGCCGAGGTCCTGGAGGAGATCCTGCGGCGGACCACCGGCGGGGAGATCCCAGACGTCCCGATCGCAGCCGATCTGGAGACGATCACCGCGATGATCGCCATGACCCCGAAGCTCCCCGTGGCGTCGCATCTCCTCCAGTACGTGTCCCAGATCGTCGAGGCCACCCACCCCGAAGGCGACAACGCCACCCCGCCGGTGAAGCGCTACGTCAGATGGGGGGCGTCACCGAGAGGCGCCCAGGCGATGATCCTCGCCGCCAAGGCAGCCGCCATGATCGACTCCCGTCCCCATGTGACGGCCGAGGACATCAGGTGGGCGGCGCCCGCCGCCCTGCGGCACCGCCTGGTGCTGGGTTACGAGGCCACCGCCGAGGGTGTCGGAACCGACGCCATCATCGACGAGGTGCTGCACTCAGTCCCCGAGCCGAGACCGGAGATACGGGGCGCTCCGTGACCACCCTCCTCAGCCCGGCGCTCATGGCCAGGCTCGAGAGTCTCCAGCTCGCCAGCAGACACCGGCTCATGGGGCGATTCGGGGGCGAGCACAAGTCGAAGCGATACGGCAACACAGTCGACTTCGCCGACTTCCGCGAGTACCACCCCGGGGACGACTTTCGCCGCATCGACTATCACGTCATGGCCCGGCTCGACCAGGTGCTGATCAAGCTGTTCGAAGCAGACGACGAGATCACCGTCCGTCTCCTGGTCGACACCTCGGCGTCGATGAGCATCGGAGGGAAGATGCTGCAGGCGAAACGGCTCGCCGCAGCTTTCGGTTTCGTGGCCCTGACCGCCCACGACTCGGTGTCCGTGCACACGTTCCCCAGCCGGGGCCCGGCGCCGCGCTTCGCCGGACGGGCTGCCGTCCCGGCGTTCCTCGACTACGTGGAGGGTCTGGAGGCAACCGGTCTCACCCCCTTCGCCGAGGCCGCCGGGCATCTGCTCAGCCAGAGCGGGCTTCCCGGGCTGACCGTGGTCCTCTCCGACCTGCTGACACCGGAATGGCATTCGCTGGTGAGCCTCCGGTCGGGCGGTTCGGACGTCACGATCATCCACATCCTCAGCGAAGAGGACCTGGACCCCGACTTCACGGGTGACCTCGAACTGGTCGATCGTGAGCTGGGCGAACGCCTCACGGTCAGCGTCACCGACGACGTCGCTGCCGACTATCGGGCCCGGGTGAGGTCCTGGCGCGACGAGGTCGCCACCGTCGCCAGGGGCACCGGGGCCAGCTATCAGGCCATCGAGGCCGACGACGACGTCGAACAGCTGTTGCTTCAGACCTGGCGGGTCTCCGGAGTCCTCAGATGAGCTTGCTGGCGCCGGCCGGTCTGGCGGCGGTCCTGCTCGCCGTCCCCATCGTCATCTTGCACATGCTGACCCCGCGCCGACCGGCGACGCCGGTGTCCTCTCTCCTCCACTGGGACGGTCTCAAGCACGCCATCACCGCCGCCGAGCCCTGGCAGAGGCTGCGGGTGAGCCTGCTGCTCATCCTGCAGCTCCTGGCGGTCGCCCTCTTCGCCTTCGCCCTGGCCCAGCCGGCCGTGCTGGAAGAGGCCGCCCTTGCGGAGCACACCGTGTTCATCGTCGACGCTTCTGGATCGATGTCGGCCATCGACGGAGACCCCGACCGTCTCGGGACCGCCATCGAGGAGACGCTGGCCCTCCGGAGCGAGCTTCCCGACCAGGGGATGGCCAGCCTGATCGTCGCCTCGGCCCGTCCCTCGATCCTGGTGAGCCAGAGTGGCGACGAGGAGGAATTCGCCCGCGCCCTCCAAACCATCGAGACCAACGGCGGCCGGGCCGACTACGAGGGCGCCTTCGCCCTGGCCGAGTCGCTGGTCCTTCCCGACCGGGAGACCGACTTCGTTCTCGTCTCCGATGGGCAGCTGGACGACACGGAGCAGCGTCTCGCTCCCCTGGGCACCCGATTCGTCCCCGTGGGGCAGACCGACACCAACCGGGCGATCACCGATCTCTCAGTGAACTCGGGGCCGGGCGGTCTACAGGCGCGGGTCACGGTGGAGTCGACCGGGGGGCCCGACGCCGTCCAGGTGCTCCGTTTCGACGTCGACGGGATCACCGTCCTCAGCGAGGAGGTCGAGATCCCCGGTGGTGGGATCTTCGAGGATACGTTCGAGCTGCCCTCGGGGACACGGGTCGCCGTGTATCTCGACGGTCAGGACCTCCTGGCATACGACAATCAGCGCTTCGTCGGCGCCCCGGTGCTGGGCTCGCTCAAGGCCCGGGTCATCGGGACCAACACGTTCTTCATCGACCAGCTCCTGTCGGCGATCCCGGACGTGGATCTCGACGTCGCCCCCGGTGACGAGGTCGACTTCGAGATCTACGCAGGGGAACCGGTGCCCGCCGAGCCCACCGTCCCCTTCATCGCCATCGACGCGCCCGGAGGCGCCCCGGGTCTGCTCCCGGTGGGGAGGGTGGAGAATCCCATCCCGACCCTCGTGGCCAACCACCCGCTGCTCGAGGACATCGACGTGAGCCGGATCGCCATCGCCGAAGCCCAGAGCCTGGAGGTGAGCAACGGCACCGTCGTCCTTGGGGCACCCGGGACGCCGCTCATCGTCGAGTCGGAGGTGAACGGGGTGCCCTTCTACTACATCTCGTTCACCCTCGAGCAGTCCAACCTCCCCGTGGACGTGGCCTACCCCATCATCGGCGCCCGCATGGTGGGTGGTCTGGCCACCGCCGAGGGTGTCGCCGAGCCACTGACGGTCGGGGAGCGGCTCCCCGTGGGCGCCAACGGGGGCACGGTCACCGACCCGCTCGGCGCCACGGCCCGGGTCAGGGTGAGCGACTCGGAGCCCGTGGCCGACCTGGCCGGGTTCTGGACCATCACGCGGGAGGGCGAGGAGCAGCCCTTCGACGTGGCGGTGAACAACGACGCGGCGGAGTCCGATCTGGCGCCCCGGGAGAGTCTCCCCGCCATCAGGCCTGCCCCGGACGATGAGCCGCTTCTCGATGCGACCACCACCATCGCCCGCACTCTGCTTCCCTGGTTCCTGGCCGCGCTGCTCGTGGTGCTGGCCTGCGAGCTCTACGCGAGTTTTCGGGCCCGCGGCGTCCCGCAGAGACAATGGCGTTTCGGTCTGGCCACCCGTGGTCTCATCGTCGTTCTGATCGTGCTGGCTCTGGTCGATCCCCCATTCACTACCAGTTCCGATCAGGTGACCACTGCGTTCGTGGTCGACGTCTCGGACTCCATGGGAGACGACGCCCGGGACTCGGCCCGCAATTGGGTGGAGTCGGCCCTCACCGACGCCGGCAACGGTCGTTGGGCAGTGGTCGAGTTCGGTTCGGACGCCCGAGTGGGGACACCGACAGGGACGGACCCGTACCGAAGAGCGCGCGGGGTCGAAACCGACGCCACCAACCTGGCCCGAGCCTTGCGTCTCGGGGAGTCGGTCCTCACCGGCGACACCCGTCAGCGGCTGGTCCTGGTCTCCGATGGCCGTGCCAATACGGGAGACCTGCAGGAGGAGCTGGACCGTCTCGAGGCTCTGGGCATCGTCGTCGACGTCCACACCGTCACCACCACGAGCGTGTCCGATGCCGCCGTCTCCGCCATCGACCTGCCCTCGTCGGTCAACGAGGGCGAGAGCATGGAGATCACCGTAGAGGTCCTCTCCACCGTCACCGCCGACGCTGTCGTCGAGCTGGCGAGGGGGGAGGGAGAGGTCATCGCCACGCAGGGCGTCTCCCTCACCCCGGGACCCAACTACCTCACATTCACCGCAGTGGCCGGAGAGCCCGGGCTGGAGCAATTCGTGGCCAGTGTCAGGCTCACCGGGGACGCCGTCCCGGAGAACGACGTCCACCGCGCCGGAGTCGAGGTTCGTGGCCCGACCAGCGTCCTCATCGTCGAAGGGGAGCCAGGCGGGGGCGAGATCCTGCACCGGATCCTGACCTCCCGGGGTATGAGTGTGGAGAGGGTCGCCGTCGAGGACACTCCCGGTCTGGAAGAGCTCTCCGTCCACCGTGCGGTGGTCCTGGTCGACGTCAGCGTCCGCGACCTGGGCGACGAGCGGATCGAGACCCTCGGGGTGTTCGTGCGCGACCTGGGCCGGGGGATGGTGGTCGTGGGGGGCACCCAGTCCTACGGTCTGGGTGGCTATCGGGGCTCGCCATTGGAGGCGCTGCTACCGGTGGACTCCGAGCCTCAGGACACCCAGCGTGAGGCCGAGGTCGCCGAAGTTCTCCTCATCGACACCAGTGAGTCCATGGGCGCCTGTCACTGCGCCGAGGGCGGCATGATGGGCAGCGAGGAGGGTGGGGTCAACAAGACCGACATCTCCAAGGCGGCCGCCATACGGGCCATCGAAGCCCTCGGCGCCCGTGACGAGGTCGGGCTCCTCGCCTTCAGCGGGTCGACCGAGTGGGCCATCCCGCTCCAGGAGTTCCCGGACCAGGAGACCATCGAGCAGGGCGTGGGCGGTCTGCGGCCCTTCGGCGAGACCAGGGTGGTCCCCGCCATCCAGGAGGCGGCTGAGGCGCTGCTGGAGTCCGACAAGGAGCTCAAGCACATCATCCTCTTCACCGACGGCTTCACCACCGAGCTCGAGTTGGGAGCCGAGTTCGTCGGTGCGCCCTTCGCCGGCGACCTCCTGTCCGCGGTCGAGGAGATCGCCGAGATGGGGATCACGGTGTCGGTGGTGGGCACGGGCGAGGGCGCCATCCCCGCCCTCGAAGACGTCGCCGAGGCGGGCAACGGCCGGTTCTATCCCGGGCGGAACATGGAAGAGATCCCGGAGATCTTCGTCAAGGAGGCCCGTCTCGCCGCCCGGTCCTACATCAACGAAGGCCAGTTCTACCCGGTGGTCACCTCGACCTCCGAAGCGGTGCGCGACCTTGCCTCCTCCCCTGCCCTGCTCGGCTATGTGGCCACCACGCCCAAGCCGACCGCCCAGGTCCAGCTCCAGGTGGGCGAGTTGTCCGATCCTCTGCTCTCCTCGTGGCGGGTGGGTCTGGGCAAGGTGACCGCCTGGACCTCTGACGTCGGCGACAAGTGGGCATCGGGATGGGCCGGCTGGGAGGGCTACAGCGATTTCTGGTCCACCGTCGTGCGCGACACCTTCCCGCTCGCCGGCTCGGAGGGACAGCGGGTCGAAGCCACCATCGCCGACGAGCTGATGGTGATCGGCCTGGAGAGCGCCGAGGAATGGCCTGCCGGCACCCGGCCGGTCACCCGGGTCAGCTATCCGGATGGCACCACCGAGGAAGTCACTCTCGATCGCATCTCCGACACCGCCTTCGAGACGGTGGTCCCGGCCCGTCAGGGCGGCACCTACGCGGTCGGCGTCAGCGTGGACGGCCCCGACGACGAGGTGGTGGTCCTCTCCACCCTGGCGACGCGTTCATTCGCCGCCGAGTACCTGCCAGGGGCGGCCGACAGCGATCTGATGGCGAGCGTCTCGGCGAGCACCGGGGGCCGGGGCGAGATCCAGCCCGAGCAGGCCTTCGACACCGAAGGCCTCGAGGCGGGGGTCACGGAGCGGCATTTCCGGTGGTGGTTCCTTCTGCTGGCTGCCCTGCTGTGGCCGGTGGACGTCGCCCTTCGACGGCTCCGGCTCTCCCGGCGAGAGCGGCGAGACCCGCCAGAGCCATCAGAGCAGCTCCCAGCCACACCAACGACACCAGCGGGCGCACGAACACGCTGACCTCGACCGTCTCCCCGTCGGGGAACAGCAGCGAGATGGCCACGATGACGTCGTCGACCACTCCCCGTCGCACCACCGGCTCCGCCACCGGGAGGGCCTGGTCCTCGTAGGCCCGGATCTCCGGGGTCAGGCTGGTCCCGTCGACCTCGATCCGGGCCTGCACATAGATGAACCGGTCCCCCTCCCCCGTGGTGACCTCGTCGAGGACCACCTCGTGGCCACCGACCACGGTCGTCTCCCCCGGTGTCATCGCGCCGCTGAAATCGTCCCCGAAGGAGCTGCCCGCCACCCCGACGAGGAATACGGCCATACCGAGATGAGCCAGATGGGTGACCAGCATCCGCCCCCGCGCCCGGCCTCTCACCACACCCCTCATGAGCAGGAGCGTGCTGCCCGCCGCGGGTGCGATGAGCAGGACACCCACCCTCGCGTCGGCGATCCAGAGTGCCACCGCAGCGACCAGGAGGGTCACGCCCAGGAGGAGCATCCACTCCAGGGGCCACTCGCTGCCGAGGGCCAAGGAGACCGACACCGCGACCACGATCGCCAGCGGGAGGACGGTGAGGACGAAGAACCGGGGGTCGACGGTCACCTGCTCCCCGCGGAACACCGACGAGAAGGCCGGGTAGAGCGACCCGGCGGAAATGAAGACCAGGATGGCCGTGAGTGTCACCGCGTTCAGGGCCAGCCACCCATCCGTGTCCGGACGGATCCGGCCCCAGCGTGCCCCCGGCGTCGACCGCACCGCCATGACTAAGACCAGGACGGCCACAACCGCGGCGGTCCCCAGCAGGATGCGGCCGACCACCGGGTCCTCCGCGAAGGAGTGGATGGAGCCGGTCACTCCCGACCTGGTCAGATAGACCCCGGCCACGGACAGGGCGAAGGGCAGGGCGGCGAGCATCACGTTCCAGCGCGCCAGTCGCCCGGTCGCCTCCTCGACACGAGAGGTGTGCAAGAAGACGGTGGCGGCCAGCCAGGGCATCAGAGCAGTGTTCTCCACCGGGTCCCAGGCCCAGTACCCGCCCCAACCAAGTTCCGCGTAGGCCCAGTTGGCGCCGGCGGCCATGCCCACTGTGAGCAGGGTCCACGAGACGTACAGCCAGCGACGGGCCGTCGTCCTCCACAGGGAGCGGTTGGCATCCCGGAGCGCCATGGAGACCGTGAGCGCAAAGGGCAGCACCAGGGTCACCAGACCGAGATAGAGGATCGGCGGGTGGTAGATCATGGCCGGGTGCTGGAGGATCGCCAGCAACCCCGACCCGTCGACCGCCGGGATGTCGAGGATTTCGAAGGGGTTGGCGAAGAACCTGGTGATGAGTAACAGCCCCAGACCGGCTGCGGCCACCACACGCACGGCGATGCTGTCGCGCACAGCCAGCACCCCCACGGTGACCAGGAGCGTCGAATAGAAGAGCATGGACCCGTTCATGCCGCCCCAGATCGCAGCCACCCGATAGGGCCACGGCGTGGCCAGGCTGGTGGTCTCGGCCACATAAGCCAGTGAGAAGTCACCCGTGAGAAGGGCGAAGCCGAGAAGGGCGGTGGCGGCGAAGCCGAACAGGGTGGAGACACCCAACGTCCATCGTCGCCCGGTTACCACACCGGCTGCGGCGAAAACGATGGCCGCCGAAACCAGTATCGGGCCGATCAGTCCGGCGGCGCTCACTGTCGAATGGTACCGGGAGGGGTACCGTCCGTGGCAGATGACAGACCTGTTCGACGCCCGTGCCGAGGACCTGGCCGCAGCCGGCGCCCCGCTGGCCACCCGGATGCGGCCCCGCTCGCTGGACGAGGTCACCGGGCAGCCCCAGCTGCTGGCGCCGGGCTCGGCGTTCCGTCACATCGTGGAGTCGGGCCGCCCGATCTCGATGCTGTTGTGGGGGCCGCCCGGGACGGGGAAGACCACCCTGGCGAGACTGGTCGCCTCCCATGCCGATGCCGCATTCAGGACGTTGTCGGCTACTTCGGCAGGAGTCAAGGACGTCAGAGAGGTCCTGGCCGAGGCCAGGGAACGGCTCGCCTCCGAAGAGCGGAGGACCGTGCTCTTCCTGGACGAGATCCACCGCTTCGCCAAGAACCAGCAGGACGCACTCCTCCCCGGTGTCGAGGACGGAACGCTGATCCTGGTCGGCGCCACCACCGAGAACCCCTTCTTCGAGGTCAACAGCCCGCTGATGAGCCGGATGACGCTTTTCCGGCTGGAGCCACTGACCCCGCAGGACATCATCGGGCTCCTGGAGAGGGCCCTGGACGACGACGACCGTGGTCTCGGTGACCTCGGGTTGAAGCTGGACCCCGAGGCGGCTCAGGAGCTTGCCACGAAGACCGGTGGGGACGCCAGGCAGGCCCTCAACTCGCTCGAGGTGGCGGCCCGGATGGCCAATGCGGCCGGCCGGGACGCGATCGGGGTCGAGGATGTGTCCGAGGCCTTACAGCGACGGCTGGTCCGCTATGACAAGACCGGCGACTCTCACTACGACGTCATCTCGGCGTTCATCAAGTCGGTGCGCGGCTCCGATCCCGACGCCGCCATGTACTGGCTGATGCTCATGATCGAGGGTGGCGAGGATCCCGAGTTCATCGCCCGCCGGCTGGTCATCCTGGCCTCCGAGGACGTGGGTCTGGCCCGCTCGGAGGGGCTTCGGATGGCGGTGGCCGCGGCCGACGCCCTGGCTTACGTCGGGCTTCCCGAGGCGACCTACGCGCTGGCACACGCCACGCTGTTCCTGGCCACCGCCCCCAAGTCGAACTCGGTGGCACGGGCGATCGCGGCGGCTCGCCAGCTGGTAGAGGACGGTCCCACCCCGTCGGTCCCGTTGCATCTCCGGTCCGCCGCCTACAAGGGGGCGGCGAAGATCGGCCACGGAGAGGGCTACATCTACTCCCACGACTCCCCGGGCGGGGTCGCAGAGCAGCAGTACTTCCCCGACGGCGTCCCCCCGCAGGCGGTCTACCGCCCCGGTGACCTGGGCGACGAGAAGACGGTCAAGGAACGTCTCGAGGAGATCGATCGGGTACTCGGTCGGAGACGTTGACCACAGACGACCTTCAGGGAAGGTTCCTGGAGCGGCTCCGTCTCATTCCACCGTCGTTCTGAACCGCGGCCACCTCGGCCCGCACCTGTTCCAAACGGCCCTCGACGACGAAGTCGTTGATGATGATCTTGATCAGGGCTGCCAACGGCAGGGCAAGCAAGGCTCCGACGAGACCGGCCAGGGTGCCCCCGATCATCAGGGCGATGATCACGGTGGCCGGGCTCAGGTCGACCGCCTTCTTCATGACCCGGGGTGCGATCACGAAGTTCTCCAGCTGCTGATAACCGATGAGCAGCACCATCGACCACACCAGAGCCTCCGGGCTCTGCACGACGGCCACGGCGGCGACGCCGGCGGCACCGAGCAGGGCGCCAAGGACCGGGATGATGTCGGTGATCGCCACCCACGCCGCCAAGGCCAGTGCGTAGGGGACCCCGAGGATGGTGAGCCCGACCCAGGTGACAAGGCCGGCGATGACACTGACGACCAGATTTCCGACGATGAAGTTGGCCATCAGATCGGTCGCATCGCTCAGGACGCGGAGGAAGTCCTCCCGATGCGCGGGGCGGAGCAGACGTACCAGCCACCGTTTGATCGAGGGCATGGCGATGGCGAAATACGGAGTGACCAGGAGAACGGTCAGGAAGTTGAAGACGAACCCGAGGACACTCCCGGCGACCTCGATCGCCGCGGTCGGGTCCGAGGCGCCCTCGGTCGTGATCCGATCGACATCGATCATCCCGGCCAGACGCGCGACCAGGCCGTCACCGCTCTGAAGACGCTCGATGGTCGCCGGAAGCTGATCCAGCATCTCGGCGAGCTGAGAGATGATCATCGGCAGGGCCAGCGCGAGGAGCCCTCCGAACACGACCAGGAAACCCATCAACACCAGGGCCAGACCGAACCCGCGACGCATCCCCCGCCTCTCGAACCACCCGATGGCGGGCTGGAACCCGATGGCGAGCACCAGGGAGGCGAGGATCAGCAGCACGATCCCCTTCACCACCCAGACCAGGAGGAGCCCGATCACGATCGCGATCAGGGCCAGGCCCACCCGCACCCAGTACGAAGGTGGCGGCCATCCGGCGCGCCAGGGCTCCTGTTCTTCGGTATCGGTCAAGCCGTTGGCGTCGCGATTCACGCCCCACCCTTTCGTTCTCTCGAGAGCACGGGGCGAGGTACCCACCGCAGGCGTGCGTCAATCGTCTGAACTGGGGTGACGCGGTTCAGGCGTCGGCGGTGTCGGCCAGGTGGCTGGTCACCCCGAATTCGCCCAGCCTGTACTCGACCGCCCGGGCACGGGCCGCCGCCATCAGGTCGCTCTCCGCCATCTGGATGAGTTCGACTTGCTCCTCGTCCGCGGTCACTTCGACCAGATCGACCTCGAGCCGCATCGACGCCTTGGCATCCGACTTGGCCCGGCGGACCTCTCCGAGGACCGCCGAGACCGCCTCCAGGATCGCGGGATCGCCGGTGACGCCCTCGAACTCGCCCACCTGTGGCCACGTGGCCCGATGCACCGAGCCCTCTCGCCACCAGCTCCAGACCTCCTCGGTGACGAAGGGGAGAAACGGGGCGAACAGGCGGAGATAGACGCTCAATGCCAGCTGGAGGGCGGCGTGAGCCGATCTCCCCGGCTCGCCGCCGTCGTAGGCGCGGGTCTTGACCAGCTCTACGAAGTCATCGGTCCAGTCCCAGAACGACCTCTCGGCCAGTTCCAGCGCCCGGGCGTAGTCGTAGTCCTCGAATGCCTCCGTGGCCGCCGCCACCGTGCCGGCCAGCCCGGCGAGCATGGAGCGGTCCAGCGGCTCGGTGATCGCCTCCGACGGGACGTCGTCCTCGGTGAACCCGAGTGCGAACCGGGAGGCGTTGAGGATCTTGATGGCGAGCCGGCGCCCGATCTTCATCACCCCGAAGTCGACCGCCGTGTCCACCCCGGGCCGGGCGTTGCAGGCCCAGTAGCGGACCGCCTCCGGCCCGTACTCCTCGATGAGCGGCATCGGCGTGACCACGTTTCCGACCGACTTGGACATCTTCTTCCGGTCCGGGTCGAGGATCCACCCGTTGATCGTGGCGGTGTGCCAGGGCAGAGTCCCGTGCTCGAAGTGGGAGCGAAGCGTGGTGGCGAACAGCCAGGTGCGGATGATCTCCGGTCCCTGGGGGCGAAGGTCCATGGGGAATACCCGGGCGAAGAAGTCGGGGTCGTCAACCCAGTGACCGACGATCTGGGGCGTCAATGACGACGTGGCCCATGTGTCCATGATGTCCGGGTCGCCCATGAACCCGCCCGGCTCCCCCCGCTGGCTCTCGTCGTAGCCGTCGGGCGTCTCCGAGCTGGGGTCGATCGGCAGCTGATCGTCCCCGGGGACGATCGGGTGCTCGTAGTCGACCGCCCCGTCGTCCCCGATCGGGTACCAGAGCGGGATGGCCACTCCGAAGAAGCGCTGTCTCGAGATCAGCCAGTCACCGGTCAGCCCCTCCACCCAATGGCGGTAGCGAATTCTCATGAAGTCGGGGACCCAGCGAAGCTCCTCACCTCGCTCCAGCAGCTCCTTGCGGAGAGCCTCGTCACGACCCCCGTTGCGGATGTACCACTGGCGGCTGGTGATGATCTCGAGAGGCCGCTCCCCCTTCTCGTAGAACTTGACCTGGTGGGTGATCTGCCGGGGCTCGCCGTCGAGATCGCCCGACTCGGCGAGGAGCTCGGCCATGCGCCGCCGGGCCTGGTTGGGGAAGAGACCGGCGATCTCCGAGTAGACCCGGGCGCCGTCCCCGGTGAGCCACTCGGGAATGGCCTCCTGGAGCCGGCCGTCGGGCTGGATGACGGCCCGGGTGGGCAGGTCGAGCTCACGCCACCAGGTGACGTCGGTGGTGTCGCCAAAAGTGCAGATCATGGCGATGCCGGTCCCCTTCTCCGGGTCCGCCAAAGGATGGGCGAGCACAGGGACCTCCACCCCGAAGAGAGGTGTGGTCACGGTGGTCCCGAACAGGGGCTGGTACCGCTCGTCGTCGGGATGCGCCACCAGCGCGACACAGGAGCAGATCAGTTCGGGACGGGTTGTCTCGACGTAGACCGGGCCGTAGGGACCGTGGAAGGCCACCCGGTGGTACGCGCCAGGCCGCTCCCGGTCCTCCAGCTCGGCCTGTGCCACGGCGGTCTGGAAGTCGACGTCCCACAGGACCGGTGCGTCCTGGGAGTACGCCTCGCCCCGGGCGAGGTTGTTCAGGAACGCCTTCTGGCTGGTGCGCTGGCTGTGGGTGTCGATGGTGGCGTAGGTCTGCGTCCAGTCGACCGAGAGGCCTATGACCCGCCACAGGTTCTCGAAGACTTTCTCGTCCTCCTTGGTGAGCCCGTGACACAGCTCGATGAAATTCTTCCGGCTGATCGAGATGGGTGGATCGGCCGGGGTATCGGGCGGTCTGAAGTCGGGGTCGTACGGGAGTGAGGGATCGCAGCGGACCCCGTAGAAGTTCTGGACACGTCGTTCCGTGGGAAGACCGTTGTCGTCCCAACCCATCGGATAGAAGACCTCTTTGCCGGACATGCGCCGATAGCGGGCATGAGCGTCTGTCTGGACGTATCCGAAAACCGACCCCATGTGCAGCGACCCGGAGACGGTTGGGGGCGGGGTGTCGATGGAGTAGATCTCCTCCCGGGTCTTCGAGGGGTCGAAGCGGTAGGTCCCCTCGGTCTCCCAGTGGGCGTCCCACTTCTCTTCGAGGCCCTCCAGGGCCGGTTTGTCCGGGATTCTGCGAGTCATTACCGGGTGTGAGGGTAATGGTGGGGTGGAACGCGACAGGAACCGTTTGGGCTCAGGCCGGCTCCAGCCACTCGTCGTGGAGATCGGCGATCACCATGTCCGGGCCGGCCGGGCCATCCAGGTCCTGGACCCGGAACGCCACCGAGTAGAGCGGCGGGTAGGGGTAGTGGTGGTCCAGGGGGTTGACGATGACCCCATGGCGCTCGGTTACCACCCCGACGTGGCCCCGCAGGTAGGGCGGGGTCCGCGGGTTGCCACCGGCGCGTTCCGTGAGCACTCTCACCCGGTCCCCGGGCGCGAACCGCTCCTCGTCCTCAGGCATCTCTCCCCACCGGGGGCCCCACCTCCGCACTGCCCACCATGCTGTCGATGGTGATCAGCTCGGCCAGCTCCTCCTCGGTCATCCCCTCGGTGCCCTCGGGACGACGAGGCAGGACCATCCAGCGGACGTCCGAGGTCGAGTCGTGGACCACGACCTTCCGTTCGGGATCGATCTCCAATCCGAACATGTCGCCGATGGTCTGGCGTGGGTCCTGGACGATGCGCTGCTTGTACTCGTCGGTGCGATACCACCATGGTGGGTCACCGAGCAGATCGTGCGGGTAGCACGAGCAGAGGGTGCAGACAACGATGTTGTGGACCTCGTCGGTGTTCTCGGCGACACCCAGCTTCCCGAGACGCCCCGGCGGGATGTCCAGCTCCCGCACTGCCTCACGCCCGGTCTCGAGGAGCCGCTGCTTGAACTCGGGATCCACCCAAGCACGGGCCACGATGCGGGCGCCGTTGCGGTAGCCGAGGGCGCTCAACCGTTTCCGGTTCTCAGTCAGCTGGTCCTCGGTCACCTCTCCCCGATCCAGGAGGGCCCTGGTGAAGGCGGCGATCAACTGTCGGGTCTCGACGATGGCCTGTTCCAGCTTCCCGATCTTGGTCTCCAGGTCGCCGTCGTATTCGCGCACCGCCAGACGGAACTCGGGGTTGTAGTCGCCCCGCTCCCGACGACCGTCGTCGATGGCCACCTTGTGGTTGGCCAACGGGACGTTGGTGGTGGCGACCTCGAGGATCATGGCGTCGAGTGAGTCCTCCAACGCCCGGATCCGGTGCTCCAGGTCTTCGGCGGGCTCGACGGCAGGCACCGGCTTGGCGTTCTCGTATCCCCGGAACAGGTCGGCGAAGCTGATGATCCCCCGACGCAGGAACATGAAGACGCGGGAGTCGATCCGCTTGCGTCGGAAGTACTCGAGATCGGACTCCACGGCGTGCACATGACCTTCGAAGTCCTTCATGTGGGGATGATTCGGATGAGTCTCACTCATGTCGCCGAGTCTAAGGGGGGAGGTCGGTGACCTGGTCAGGGGGGTCGGCCGGTCTGGTAGGTGTGTCGGAGTGGGCTGGTCCAGGTGTGGCTGCCGTCGGGGTGGCGGTCGAGTTTCCAGACTGGTTTGCACATGTGGTGGTGTCTACAGAGTGGTGCCAGGTTCCGGCAGGTTGTCGGGCCGCCTGCGGCTACCGGATCCCGGTGGTCGAGGTCGCAGACGACGGCGGGTTGGCGGCATCCCGGCCAGACACAGGTCGGATAACGCCGCTGCACATGTCTTCGCTGCGTCTTGGTGGGTCTCCGCGAAGCGGTCTCATGGGCACAGTCCTCTGTGTTGATGTCGACGGTGGCGTCTTCGAGGAGGGCGGCAACAGTCTCGGGGAGGATGCGGCCGTATCCGGGGACATGCCCTCCGATGTCGTCGAGGAGGATCATGATCTGGGCTGGTGCCGGCGGGGCACCTTCGATCTTCTTGCCTTGGAGGAGGTCTAAGGCGATGTCGACTTTTATCTGATCCAGGCTCCTGGTCTCCCCAGGCCGGGCCTTGTGTTTCAACGCCAACCCGTGGACATACCTGGAAGCCAACAGGATCTGTTTCGGATCGGCATTGAGTAACAGGAGACTGCCGGTGAGATCCGGGTTCGACTGCACCGCCATCACCCGGTCCTCGATCCCCGCCCCGAAGCGCTCCGCCCGTCCCTCGGGGTCTAGTTGGGTGACGATGCGTTGCAGCCGGGCCCTGAGCTGACCCGTAGTCAGGCCGGAAGCCTCAGAAATCACCCGGTCGACCGCCTCGGGGACCAGAGCCGGATGCAGCGACTCGAGTTCCCAGCAGAACACCTTGGCTCTTCCCAGATCCACCTGCCCGGACTCCATGGCATCAAACACGTCCGGCAGACGGCTCCGTAGCCGCAACGCAAGATCTAGGTCGGCTTCAGCGGAACGCCGGGTCCGCATCAGAGCGGTCTGGACCTCCTCAGCCGCCCACCCCACCGGGTAAACGTCTCGTGCTGGTGTGTCCGGGTCGCAGGCGTGAGCCACCTCCCCCACATCCGCATAAAACCCCGCCTGGACATGAGACACCAGCCGATCCCGAGCCTGCAACAACCGCACCACGTCATAGCCGGAAAGCTTCGTGCGGTCGATGCTGGAGAGGATCGCCGCCAGGAACAAACCCGGCACGATCTCCTCCAGGTCGTCGGGCAGGAAATGCTGGCCGTCCGGGACGATCTCACCATAGGCGGCCACCGTCAGGCGGAACCCCAGCTCGTGATCCTCCTCCAAGAG
>DASSVE010000211.1:0-14151 GCA_035706345.1 Acidimicrobiia bacterium | reverse complement strand
GCCGGAGGCTCCACCGAGCCGAGCTGCGCCCGGTTCGCCGACGAGAACACGGATGACTGCGAGGTGATCACACTCGGTCAGAGACCCCTGTGGGTGCTGGGCGGATCGGGGGGCGCCACCCTCGTCTGGTTCCAGGGCGACTTCCGCTACGAGTTGTTCGGGCGCTCCTACGTTCCCACCGCGGTCCTCCAGGAGATGAGTGAGGGGATGATCCCGCTCTCTTCTCTTGTCGAAGACGCGTCGTAACGTGAAGCCACGCTCGACCGGGAGGACTCATCTACCACAGTGGCGGCTGGTGGAGCTACCTCAAGTACGACGAGGAGCAAGACCGGCCTGATCTCGACGCCGACCTGCTGAGGCGGGTCTGGGGATACGGCCGCCCCTATCGGGGTGGTCTGCTGGGCATATTGGTCACGGTGGTGGTGATCTCGGCCCTCTCGGTAGTGCCGGCCATCCTCATCAAGGACCTGCTCGACGAGGCGCTGCCCAACAAGGACGTGCGTCAGCTCACCGTGCTCGGTATAGGAATGGTCCTCGTCCCCCTGGTGAATGCCCTGGTCGGGGTGGCTCAGCGCTGGCTGGCATCCCAGGTCGGAGAGGGCATCATCTTCGATCTCCGTCGCGAGCTCTACTCCCACCTGCAGAGGATGTCACTCCGGTTCTTCACGGCCACCCGGACCGGGGAGCTGATGAACCGGCTCAACTCGGATGTCATCGGGGCCCAACAGGCGATCACCGGCACATTCGTCACCATCGTGTCCAACGTGGTCTCCGTAGCGGTCATCCTGATCGTCATGCTCAGGGAGAGCTGGCTGCTCACCCTGCTCGCCGTGGCCGCGCTCCCTCTGTTCGTGATCCCGGCCCGTCGCATCGCCCGTGTGCTGCGGCGAATCACCAGGGAGCAGATGGAGCACGAGGCCCGGATGTCGGGGATCCTGCAGGAGTCGTTCAACGTCTCCGGGGCCCAGCTCATGCGTCTCTTCGGCCGATGGGACGAGGAGCGGAAGCGATTCTCGGAGGTGGCCGGCCAGGTCCGTGACTACGGGGTGCGGAGGGCCATGGTGGGCCGGGGCTTCTTCGCCGCCCTCGGTCTGGTCTCGGCGATAGGCACGGCCGCCGTCTTCTGGGTGGGTGGCCTCATGGAGATCAACGAGCAGATCACCGGGGGGACCGTGATCATGTTCGCCACCCTCCTCCCTCAGCTGTACGGGCCGCTCTCCGCCATGACCAACTCCCGGGTGGAGCTGGCCACTTCCCTGGTCTCCTTCGAGCGGGTCTTCGAGGTCCTCGATCTGGAGACCGACATCCCCGAGCCCGAGTCGCCGAAGCCTCTGGCTGGTCTGGGGCGGGTCGAGTTCGAGGACGTCAGCTTCCGTTATCAGGGCGAGGGGGTCGAAGGCCTCGAAGCGGTGCGCAGATTCAGCCGGAAGAGCATGGGGGAGACCGCGGTGACCCTCCCCGCCTCAACTCGAGACTGGGCGCTTCGCCAGGTCAGCTTCGTGGCCGAGCCCGGGACCCTCACCGCTCTCGTCGGGCCCTCCGGCGCCGGCAAGACGACGATCTCGTATCTGATCCCGCGTCTCTACGACGTGACCGAGGGCCGGGTGCTAATCGACGGTGTCGACGTGAGGGATGCCGCCCTCAAGGAGCTGGCAGGTGTGGTGGGCGTGGTCACCCAGGAGTCGTACCTGTTTCACGACACGATTGCGGCCAATCTCCGTTACGCCCGTCCCGATGCCACGGACGAGGAGCTGGTGAGGGCGGCCACGGCGGCCAACATCCATCAGATGATCGAACGGCTCCCCGAGGGCTACGAGACGGTGGTGGGGGAGCGGGGATACCGCCTGTCAGGGGGCGAGAAGCAGCGGATCGCCATCGCCCGTGTGGTGCTCGAGGACCCGAGGGTCCTGATTCTGGACGAGGCCACCTCGCATCTCGACTCTCGCTCGGAGGCGTTGATCCAGCAGGCGTTGGAGAAGCTGATGGAGGGGAGGACCTCGATCGTCATCGCCCATCGGTTGTCGACGGTGCGGGCGGCGGATCAGATCCTCGTCATCGACGAGGGCCGGATCGTGGAGCGAGGCGATCACGAGACCCTGGTGACCCGGAACGGTCTCTATGCCGAGCTGAGCCGCACCCAGTTCGCCGACGCCACCGTCTGACGGGCCGGCCGTCCCCCTGAATATGGACCAAAGTCCCTGTTGTGGGGCGTGGGTATGAGTGATCATCGGGCTGGACAGGGCATCGATGCCCTTTCCGGAAAGGAGGTGACTTCTGTGACGGCTCTTCGTGAAGCCCCGAGGGCAGAGGTCACCCGGATGCCGACCCGGCGAAGCCGTGTCATCGAATGGGTGACCGGAATCGCCGGTGTGCTGGCAGCAGTAGTCGGCGCGTGGATGTACTTCGTGCCGGAGGACTGGTTCCTCGGTGGACTGGCCGAGGGCTGGTACTTCGGACTGTTCATCGCGGCCGGCGCCCTGCTGACCATCGCATTCGGGCTTCTGGCCCGGGCAAACTACGTCCATGATCAGGACATGACGACTCGTGTCGTCGTTCCCGCCGTGCTCGCGCTTGCGGCACTTGGCGGCGCTATCACTTTCGCACTGATCCTGATCCTGTAGACGAATGCGATCGGGTCGGGACCGAGAGGTCCCGGCCTGGTCGCGTCTCAGGCTCCCCGGGTCAGGTTCTCGAAATGCAGCGGCTGGGTGGGGGCGAGGAGGAGGACCTCCCCGTCGGTGGACATCCACAAATGGGGTCCCGCCTTCAGCCAGACCCGTAGCGGCAGGGCATCGAGGTTGCGGCGTTTCCGGGCCGAGGGGGGTGTGTAGACCAGTACCTCCGGCGCCGGCGCACCCAAGGCCTGCATGGTCCCGGCCAGGTCGTAGCTGCCGAACAGAGCGGCCAGGGCCTCGGCAGGGTCGACCATGCCCAGGTCGGAGAACCAGTCGACCCGTCCGCAGTCGCCACAGGCGGCCACGGCGATGCGACCCACCCACACCGGCTTGTGCTCACACCATTCGCTCATGTCCATGTCGGACAACGTAGGAGTCGGGTGTGACAGAAACCGCTGCGGGTGTCAGAACTCGATGATCGGCATCTCCATGGTGTCCTCGATGCGGGCCCCGGGCACCAGGAGGACAGGGAGATGGGAGTTGACCATCACCCGCGCCGACACGCTGCGCCACGCCTCCTCGGTGAAGAGACGTCTGGTGGCACCCATCACCACGAGCTCGGCGCCGACCTGCTCGGCGGTCTGGATGATGGCCTCGGCGGGATCGTCGCCCTCCACGAAGTGGATGTCGCTGTCGATCTCCTCGGCGGCGAGAGCGGCCCGGATCGGGTCCACCGCCCGTCTCCCCCGCTCCTCCAGGTAGGCCGCCGCCTTCTGCTCCGCCGAGGAGTCCCGATCGGGGGAGTCGTCGAGGAAGGAGCGCCGGACGTCGTCGTCGAGAGATTCGAGGAACGAGCGAGGCACCTGGATCACCGTCATCACCGACACCGACGTGTCCTCGCCGATCAGCAGGCGGCAGAACTCGGCGGTGGGGGCCGCGGGCAACACGCCCGTGGTGGCTATGAGGATCCGCACGGGCGAAACATTAGGGTGGCGACTCCCCTACGCAGAGGCCGAAATGGATCCCGAGCTGATCAACGCCGTGACCTTCAAGATCCCCAATGCGCTGGTCTTGATCGGCTCCGCCTCCGGTGAGGAATGGAATGGCATGACCGCCAGTTGGGTGACGCAGCTCTCCATGGAGCCCGTCCTCATCGGAGTCGGCGTCGACAACAAGGCTTTGACACATCGGCTCATCTCAGAGGGCGGGTCCTTCACCGTCAACCTCTGGAGTGCGGATGACACCCGTCCCTTCGTCAAGTTCTCGAAGCCGGCCGTCCGCGAAGGCAACACCTTGAACGGGAGACCGGTCAAGCTGGCAACCACGGGGGCCCCGGTTTTCGAGGAGGCGATCGCATGGATGGACTGCGCGGTGCGTCAGAGCCACGATCTCGGAACCCATACCCTGTTCCTCGGAGAGATCGTGGACGCGGCGATCAACGATCACGAGAAGAGGGCGGCGGCCCTGTCGGACACTCGTCTGAAGTACGGCGGAGTCAAACGGGGCGGTCATTGAGGAGGAGGGCGTCATGGATGTGTCTGTGAAGGGCAAGGTCGCGCTGGTCACCGGGGGGAGCCGGGGAATCGGTCAGGAGACGGCACTCGAGATGCTGCGCAGCGGCGCCGAGGGGGTGGCGATCACCTCCCGCAAGCAGGAGAACATCGACCAGTCGAAGGGCGAGATGGTCGACGCCGGCGCCGACCCGGACCGGGTCCTGGCGCTGGCGGCCCGGGCCGACGACGAGGAGGCTGCGTTCTCTGCCGTCTCGGCCACCGTCGACACCTTCGGCGCCTGTGACATCCTGGTCAACAACGCCGGGACCAACCCCGCCTTTGGCAACCTCATGGAGGTCGATCTCGGCGCCCTCGACAAGACCTGGGACGTCAACATGCGGGCCCCGCTCCTCTGGGTGCGGGCCGCCTACCGGCACTGGATGTCGGAGCACGGCGGCTCGATAGTGAACGTGGCTTCGGTAGCCGGGCTTCGCCCCAGCCCGTTCATGGGGGCCTACAACGTCTCCAAGGCAGGGCTGATCCACATGACCCGGCAGCTGGCCCTCGAGCTCGCTCCCGGGATCCGGGTGAATGCGGTGGCGCCGGCAGTGGTCCGCACCCGGCTGGCCGGGGCATTGCTCACGGACGAGTCGGCCACCGCCGCTTTGCATCCGTTGGGAAGAGTCGGGGACCCCGAAGACGTTGCCAAGGTCATCGTGTTTCTCGCTTCCGACACTGCCGACTGGATGACCGGGGCCATCGTGCCCGTCGACGGTGGGGTGGTCGGGGCCGGATCGTCCGGCATCTCCTAGTGCATCCCGCACCCGACCCCGATCTGGCGTTGGCCTATCTGACCGGCTCGGTCGACGACGCCGCCCTGTTCCGCCACGCCTCCGAACTGCGCGACCAGGGGAAGGGAAGAGTGGTCACCTACAGCCGAAAGGTCTTCATCCCGCTCACCACGTTGTGCGTCGACCGCTGCTCGTACTGCACGTTCGCCAAGCCTCCCGGCGCCGGCGGGGTCTATCTCGAGCCCGACGAGGTGCTCGGTGTCGCCCGGGCCGGGGACGCCCACGATTGCACCGAGGCCCTGTTCACACTGGGGGATCGTCCCGAGGAGCGCTGGCCGCAGGCCCGAGAGTTCCTGGCCGGGAAGGGCCACGAGAGCACCATCCAGTACCTGGCCGAGATGTCGGCGCTGGTCCGGTCCGAGACCCGTCTGTTCCCGCACGCCAACCCGGGTTTGCTCGACGACGAGGGGTTCCGGCTGCTGCGTCCCACCAACCCGTCGATGGGGATGATGCTGGAGAACATCTCGGACCGTCTCACCGAGCCCGGTATGCCCCATGCCGGGACGGTCACCAAGGTCCCCGCCAAGCGGGTGGCCACCATCGAGGCCGCCGGTCGCCAGAAGATGCCGTTCACCACCGGGATCCTGGTCGGGATCGGGGAGACCGCCGCCGAGGTGGTCGACTCCCTGTTCGCCCTGGAAGACCTGTCGAGACGAACCGGGGCGGTTCAGGAGGTGATCGTCCAGAACTTCCGGGCCAAGGCGGACACCAGGATGCGCCACAGTCCCGAGCCGGTGCCTCGCTGGTTCGCCCGGGTGGTGGCCCTGGCTCGCTGGATCCTCGGTCCGGAGGCCAACGTCCAGGTGCCCCCGAATCTCACCGAGAGCTACGAGATCTACCTGGACGCCGGGATCAACGACTGGGGCGGGGTGTCGCCGCTCACCATCGATTGGGTGAACCCGGAAGCGCCCTGGCCTCATCTCGACGAGCTGGCTCAACGCACCGAGTCCGCCGGGTTCGAACTCCGTCCCCGTCTGCCGGTTTACCCTGAGTTCATCAACGAGGAGTGGATCGACCCCCGTCTGATCATCGACGTACGGGCGGCCAGTGACCACGATGGTCTCGCCGCCATCGGTTCTAGACCTGGAGTGAGATGACCGTCACGTTTCTGAGGATGCGTCCCGCCGAGAGCCTCGCCGAGCCCACCGCGGTGAGCAGGCGACGGGAGGGGACCACCGCGATCGAGTTGGAGCACCCCACATCCGCCGACCTCACGGCGGCGTCCAAGGCCGGTGTGCTGGTGGCGGCCACCCGAATCGGGGAGCACGAGCCGGCGGCATGGGTCCTCCCGCCGGAGGAGGCCCTTCGGCTCGGCCCGGCAGGATGGCGTCTCACCGTCCTCGACGAGGGGAGCCGGGAGCACGTGCTCGACGCCCTGGCCCGTACCGGTGCCCGTTACGTCAGGACGGCGCGGTCCAACGTCGCCACCGTCGCCCAGTTGGCGTCCCTGCCCGGTCTGGATGCCTCGGTCTCGGTGTTCGTCGACGACATCGACCAGGCGGTCCAGGCAGTCGGTGACGGCGCCGGCGACCTGCTGCTGCGCGACTGGAGCCAGGAGCGGATCGGCGAGCTGCGCGACACCCTCGACCTGGCCCTGGTGGAACGGTCAGTCTTCCCGATCGGTCTCGAGATCGACGAGGCCCGAGATGTGCTCCCGGCGGAGATCTTCACCGCATGGCTGTCCCAGGTCGACGGGTCCGGAGCGGTCCGGCCCCGGTACGAGTGGGCTCCGGGCAAGGACATGTCACCGCCCGTGCCCGCCGGTCGAATATCGGCCGAGTGGACCGACAGCGTCTGGGTCGACGGAACGGCACCGGATGGTATCGAGGGCGCCGGCGAGCTGGCCCCCATCCTGGAGCGCTCCCTCTCCGGGACCCCGCCCACCACCGCCGAGATCGAGATGTTGTTCCGGGCACGGGGTGATCAGGTCGACGCAATCGCCCATGTTGCCGACGTGCTCCGAAAGCGGGCCGTCGGCGACACCGTCACCTATGTGGTGAACCGCAACATCAACTACACCAACCTGTGCTACTTCAAGTGCGGTTTCTGCGCATTCTCCAAGGGGCCCAAGTCGCTCAATCTCCGCGGCGACCCCTATTTGATGGGTCTCGATGAGATCGTCGGCCTGGCCCGTGAGGCCTGGGACAGGGGCGCCACCGAGGTCACCCTGCAGGGCGGTATCCATCCCGATTTCACCGGCAACTTCTACCGGGAGGTGGTCGAGGCCATCAAGGCGGAGATGCCCGACATGCACATCCACGGGTTCACCCCGCTCGAGGTGTGGCAGGGTGCCGAGACCCTGGGGATCAGCGTCAGGCAGTTCCTCACCGAGCTGCGCGACGCCGGCCTGGGGACGTTGCCGGGGACGGCAGCCGAGATCCTCGACGACCAGATCCGGGCCCATCTCTGCCCGGACAAGATCCGGACTTCGCAGTGGGCGGAGGTGATGATCACTGCTCACGAGCTGGGGCTGCGGGCCACCGCCACCATCATGTTCGGGCACATCGACCACCCCCGCTCCTGGGCCAACCACCTCGAGGTGATCCGGCAGATCCAGCGGCGCACCGGTGGGTTCACAGAGATGGTCCCGCTTCCCTTCGTCCACATGGGGTCTCCGATCTTCCTCAGGGGCCGGGCCCGACCGGGTCCCACCTGGGACGAGGCGGTGCTGATCCACTCGGTCTCCCGGATCGCATTCGATGGTCTGATCGACAACATCCAGGCATCCTGGGTGAAGCTGGGCCTCGATGGCGGGGCACGTCTCCTCGATGCCGGGTGCAACGACCTGGGCGGCACCCTCATGGGCGAGATCATCACCCGCTCGGCGGGCGCCGAGCACGGGCAGGAGGTGTCACCCGCCGAGTTCGTCGAGGCGATCCGTTCGGTGGGCCGGACGCCGGCGGTGCGCAACACCACCTATGAGGTGATGGATACGGCGGCTCAGCCCCGGTAGACGAGACCTCTGGGGGCGGTGGCAAAACCCCATTCGCTGAGGGTGTAGGCAAGCGGAGACATCGGGGCCGGTTGGCCGTTGACGGTCATCAGAGTCAGTCGGCGGTGACGGGCGGCCACCTCCGCCAGGGCCCTCGAGATCTCGCCGAAACGGTCCGCCGAGACCTCGAACAGGGTCAGCCCGCGTCGTCCCTTGTCCAGATACCCGACCAGTTCTCCGTCGAGGAGCAGCACGTAGGCGCCGGCATCCCGGGCCAGACGGGCGTCGTCGACCTCGGGCCAGGGGAGGACGCCACCGTAGGGATTGGCCGGGTCGGTGGCCGCCAGCACCACCAGTCCGATGGATCTCTCACTGCGGATCCGGTCCACGGCGCCGGGCAGGGCGAACTGGGAGCCACCCTGTCCTTCGACGAAGTACCCCCGTCTGATCCGGCCGGTCTCCTCGAGACGGCTGTAGATCGGATACAGGGCGCTGAACCCGCCGGGGACGCCTTCGGACAGAACGGTTCGTCTGGTCACCACCCCATGACGGTCCAGGATGAGCTGGGCCCAGGCGGCGAGCCGCTCTGTCGGATCGGGGCTCGACCCGAGGAGCGATCTGGTGAGGGACCAACGGCCCTGGGCATGAGCCGGGAATCTGTTGGAGAGATTGGGTTTGCCACTTCGACCACCACCTCTGCGGGCGACGTAGGCCCGCACCGGGGCGAAGGTGTCGTTGGTGACATGACCCGCCCAGACCAGGGTCCAGAGCGCATCCAGGATGACCTCCGGATCACCCCCACCGGCCGCCGGGTAGATGTCGTGGAAGAAGCTGGCCCCCTTGGCGTCGAGGGTCTCCAGTATGGCGGTGCCCACGTCGTCGGGCTCATAACCGGGGTCAGGGCCGGACCAGAGCGCACCCAGGCGCTCGCGGGGGTAGAGGGCGACCCGGCCGTCCTTGGTCCCGATCGGCCCGGCCCCGATCCAGACCAGGTCTCCCATCAGCATCAGCTCGTCGATGCCGGAGCCCGGTTCGACCACCCGTGCCCGCAGGATGTCCCGCTCCAGTGTGGAGGCGGGCACCTGGGCACCAGCGAGCTGGGAGATGGCATCACGCAGGGCGGTGCGCCCCCGCGGGGGATCGGCACTGACCCCCTGCCATAGGACCTCGAATCGGGCCAATGCGGAGGGGGGCACCGGTTCGATCTCTGAACGCAGCGCCGCCAGTGAGCGTCGTTTGAGCCGTCTCAGAACCTCCTCGTCGACCCATTCCCGGCCCTCCCCACCGGGGCGGAATGCGCCGTGGGCGACCCGGCCCGACTGTTCCAACCGGTCGAGGGCGGTCTCCACCACTCCGACCGGCAGACCGAGGGCGTGGGCCGCCTCGGCGGCGACGAACGGGCCGTGGGTGCGGGCGTAGCGCCCCACCACGTCGCCGAGCGGGTCGGGCACCGGCTCGAGGAAGACGTGGGGAACACCTGGGGGCGGTTGAATCCCGAGACCGTCACGAAGCCGGGCGACGTCCTCGATGGCGGCCCAGCATGTGGCCCCGTGGACGGTGATCTCGACCACCCTCCGGGAGTCTGCGAGCGAGGCCAGCGTGGCGGGCACGTCCAAACCGGTGCTCCGCACCTCGATGTCGTCGACGGTCAGCGGGCCCAGCTCCCGGAGCATGTCGTGAACCGCGTCTTGGTGACGGGCCCTTCTGTTGTCGGTGAGACGCTGCAGCTCCAACTCGACGGCGGCGACCACCTCGGGGTCGATGAGCTCACGCAGCTCACCCTCGCCCAGAAGCTCCCTCAGCAGTTCACGATCGACGGTGAGAGCCGTGGCCCTGCGCTCGGCCAGCGGGGCGTCGGCCTCGTACAGATAGGAGGCCACGAACGAGAAGAGCAGCGAGGTGGCGAAGGGACTCGGTGCGTGCGTCTCGGCCGAGGCGACCCGGATCTTCCGGGAACGGATCGCCCCCAGCACCTCCTGGAGGGCGGGCAGGTCGAAGTCGTCCTGGAGGATCTCCCTGTAGACCTCGAGGAGGATCGGGAACGTGCCGAACTGACGGGCCACTCCGAGCAGGTCGGCGGAACGACGACGTTGCAGCCACAGGGGTGTCCTCTGCCCGGGGCGTCGTCTCGGGAGCAACAATGCCCGGCCGGCCGCCTCCCGGAAACGGGCGGCGAACATGGCCGTGTCGGGGAGATGGTCCAGTAGGAGCGTCTCCACCTCTTCGGGGTCGATGAGCAGGTCTTCGGTCTCCGGGGGCTCGTCGGAGTCGGGGAAGCGGAAGGCGATCCCGTCGTCTGACCAGATGACGTCGACGTCGGTGCCGTAGCGGTGCCGGAACCGGTGACGCAGGGCCATCGCCCACGGTGCGTGGATCCTGGCGCCGAAGGGGGAGAGCAGGACCACCCGCCAATCACCGATCTCGTCACGGAAACGCTCCACGACCAGGGTCTGGTCTGTGGGGAGGACACCGGTCGCCTCGCGCTCCTCGTCTAGATAGGTGACCAGGTTGGCGGCGGCGTGCTCGTCGAGCCCGAATTCGGACCCGAGACGGTCCAGGGCCGTCTCAGTGTCTAGTGACGAGATCTCCCTCACAAACCTGCCGATGGCCCGCCCGGTCTCCAGGGGACGCCCCAGGCTGTCACCGTGCCAGAAGGGCATCTTGGCCACCCGACCCGGCGCCGGGGTGACCTCCACCTTGTCGTGGGTGATCTGGTTGATCTGCCATGTGGTCGAGCCCAGAAGGAAGACGTCGCCCTCACGCGACTCGTAGACCATCTCTTCGTCGAGCTCACCCACCCGGCTCCCGTCGGGGAGCGTCACCCGGTAGAGACCCCGGTCGGGGATCGTCCCCGGGTTGGCCACGACCAGTTGGCGGGCCCCGGGGCGGGCGGTGATCTCCCCGGTGGCCCGGTCCCAGTTCAGCCGTGGCCTGAGCTCGGCGAACAAGTCGGACGGGTAGCGCCCTGAGAGCATGTCCAGGGTCTCGTCGAAGACGGCGCGGCTCAGGGTGGAGTAGGGAGCGGCGCGTCGGGTCAGCGCGTAGAGCTCGTCAGCGGTGGTGTCCCCGGCCACCGTCTGCGCCACCAGGTGCTGACAGAGGACGTCCAGGGGGTTTGCGGGCATCTTCGTGGTCTCCACCTCGCGGCGGATCATCCGGTTGGAGACGACGGTCGACACCAACAGGTCACCCCGGTACTTGGGGAAGATCTTGGCCCGGGAAACCCCGCCCACCTGATGGCCCGATCTCCCTACCCGCTGCAGTCCGGAGGCCACCGTGTTCGGGGCCTCGATCTGGAGGATCAGGTCCACTGATCCCATGTCGATGCCGAGCTCGAGCGAGGAGGTGGCCACCACGGCCTTTAGTTCCCCTCGTTTCAGGGCCTCCTCGATCTCCAGCCTCTGCTCCCGGGCCACCGATCCGTGGTGGGCACGGGCGATCTCATGGCCGGCCAGGTTGTTGATCTCGGAGCAGATGCGCTCCGCCAGTCTCCTCGAATTGGCGAACACGATGGTGGAGTTGTTCGCCGCGATGTGGGCGAGCAACTCGGGGTAGATGACCGGCCATATCGAGCGGGTCGCCCGTCGATCTGGGTCGAGGGGGTCGGGCTCGGCTGGCTCGTTCATGTCCTCCACGGGGACGACGATCTCGATGTCGAGGCCACGCTGGTGGGGCACGTCGATGATGGTGGCGGGTCGAGGCTGCCAGCGATCCTCATCGACGGTGCCACCACCCAGGAAGGTGGCGATGGTCTCAAGGGGCCGCTGGGTGGCGGAGAGACCGATGCGTTGCGGCGGCGTCTCGGTGATCTCCTCGAGACGTTCCAGCGAGAGCGCCAGGTGGGCGCCTCGCTTCGAGCCGGCCACTGCATGCACTTCGTCGACGATCACCCACCGGACGGTGCTGAGGGTCGAACGCACCGCCGAGGTGAGCATCAGATAGAGCGACTCCGGGGTGGTGATCAGGATGTCGGGTGGGTTCCGCTCCATGCGACGCCGGTCCTCCTGGGGCGTGTCGCCGGTGCGGATGAAGGTGGTCAGCTCGGGGAGGGGTCCGGTGCCGAGTCTTTCCCCGGCATGGCGGATCCCGGCCAAGGGGGCCCGCAGATTGCGGTCGACGTCGTGGGCCAGCGCCTTGAGAGGGGACACGTAGAGGACCCGGCAGCGCTGCGATCTCTCTGGCATGGGCTCGGTGAGAAGGCGGTCCAACGTCCAGAGGAAGGCAGCCAGAGTCTTGCCCGACCCGGTTGGGGCATGGATCAGGGTGTGCTCTCCCTTGGCGATGGCGGGCCAACCCTGCTCTTGAGCCTCGGTGGGCGCGGGGAAGGAGGCCTCGAACCAGGTCCGGGTGGCCGGGGAGAAGCCGTCGAGCGCGCTCACGCTTCGAAGGTATCAGGGGTTGGTGACAAGATCTGACCTAGGGCAGAGCGACGATCGCCGGGTCGGTCGAGGTGTGGACCTCGGACCCGTCGAACATCCACAACCCGATCCGGTTGCCACTCGAATCCTGGATGCCGGCAGTGATCGTGGTCCCGTCGAAGCTCAGATCCCGCAGCGACTCCCCATCTACATCGTGCCGGTGCGGGCCGGCCATCTCGTCTGTCTGGAGGTCGACGAGCCAGACCTCCTGGATCCCCTCTGGGAAGACCGGCTCGACCCCGAGAGCCAGGAGATCACCGGCTGCGTCCAGCTCGAGGATGATCCCTTCGATCCCCTCGAACTCGAGATCGGGGAGGCGGGCTCCGGCGAGGTCGTACGACTCGATCCAGGTGCTCTCCCCGATGCCGAAGAGGGCGACGACGCCGTCCGAGGTGAGGGCGGCATCGCCGATGTAGGCCATGGCCACCTCCTCGTAGGTGAGGTCGTCTCTCCGGGTCAGCTTGTCGAAGACGACGCTTGTGTCACCGTCGGCGACGTCGAGGATCATCATTCTCTCCTCGATCGGATCTGTCTCCGAGGCGATCTCCCGGAACAGGATCAGCTCTCGGCCATCGACCGTGGCGGCGTCGTGGAACCACGCCGAGGTCTCGGTGCCGGTCTGACCGATGAGCTGGGACACCATTTCGGTCCCGCCCGGCGCTTGGGTCTCGGCGCCAGGCTCTGCCGGCCAGACCCAGACCCCGCTGAACCCGTTGAGACCGAACACGAATCGGTCACCGAGGATCACGCCCGATCTCACGTCGGGGATGTCGAGGACCTCGGTGGTCGCTCCGTGAAGCTCGACCGAGTCGGCCGTGATCACAGCGAACGGGCCGGTCGGCGCGGCCGGGACTTCGACGAGCTCGGGAAGGGTCGTGGTCACGGGTGGGGCCGTCGTCACGGTTGGAGCGACGGTGGTCGGCGTCGTCGCCGGAGGGTTCGTGGATTCAGGTGACTCGGGCTGGGTGATGAGCCCGATCGCCACCCCAGCCAACACCACCGCGGCGAAGGCACCTGTCAGCGCGACGATGGGTCGTCTCGCCAAGGGCGGCTTTTGGACCTTGGTCGCCGAGTGCTCCAGCTCGTCGAGGGTCACTTCGGGTGCTCCCTGGTCGAACAGCGTCGCCAGGTCGTGTCCAAGTTTGTCAGGCGTCAACTTCCACCCCCAATGAGTGTCTCAATCGGGACAAACCCCGTTCCAGGTGTTTCTGCACCGAGGAGGTCGACAATCCGAGGAATTCGGCGGTCTCCCGGTGGGTCCAGCCCAATGCGTGGACCATGACGACGACCAGTCGTTGTCGTTCGCTGAGAGAGGCCAGTGCCGGGGCGAGACCCGGCTCCACCATGGGCTGTTCGTCGTCTGGGATCGAGAAGTCGTTCCTCATCTCGGGACGGCGTGCCAGTCTCCGGCCTGCCCGTTCCCCTACCCGGTACACGTATCCGGCTGGGTTCTCCATGAGGCGGATCCGCTCCCAGTTCTCCCAGGCGTACGTGAAGGCTTCGGCCGTGGCGTCTCGGCCCATGTCGAACCCGAACCTGGCGCACAGGGCGTAACGGACCGGCCGCTCCGAGCTGGCGAAGAACTCCTCGAACTTCGGTGTGTTGATGGCTTCCTCCGACTGAGGTTGGTCAGTTTCGATGTAAGGCGGTTTGGACGCGACTTACACGACACCCTTCTTGGAGGTTTTCGGTCCGTGGATCTCCGGGGTGGTGGGGAAGGGTCCACCCCTAGGTTCGTCGTCTGCGTCGTTGTCGTTGGTCTTTGGCGTGTTCTTGGATGTGGCAGGGCCGGCAGAACAGTTTCCCCTTGTCCACGGATGTTTCTCCGCCGTCGGCCCAGTG
>DASSVE010000210.1:0-5345 GCA_035706345.1 Acidimicrobiia bacterium | reverse complement strand
GAGCAGCGGGTGCTGGTGACCACCTTGACCAAGAAGATGGCCGAAGATCTCACCGACTACCTCCTGGAGATGGGGGTGCGGGCCCGGTACATGCATTCCGAGATCGACACCCTGGAGCGGGTGCAGATCATGCGGGAGCTGCGGCTGGGGGAGTTCGACGTCCTGGTCGGGATCAACCTGCTCCGTGAGGGTCTCGACCTTCCCGAGGTGTCCCTGGTGGCCATTCTCGACGCCGACAAGGAGGGCTTCCTTCGTTCGGAGACCTCGCTGATCCAGATCATCGGCCGTGCCGCCCGCAACGTGGACGGGCAGGTGGTCATGTACGCCGACAACATCACCGATTCGATGCAGCGCGCAATCCACGAGACCAACCGGCGTCGTCGGCGACAAGAAGAGTGGAATGCCGAGCACGGCATCGACCCACAGACCGTGCGCAAACGGGTCTCCGACATCCTGGAGCTGGTGCAGACCCAGGCCCCTTCGGCGGATCGCCGTCGCCGGGAGACCCAGCGTCGCGCCCCCATCGATTTGGAAGGTGAGGATCTGGCACGCCTGGTCATGGGTCTCGAGGAGGAGATGCACGAGGCGGCCAAGGATCTACGGTTCGAGTACGCAGCCCGGCTCCGTGACGAGATCAACGAATTGAAGCGGGAGCTGCGCGAGGTGGCCGAAGCCGGTTAGACGAACGGCTCGGCAGTGAGCTTGATCTCAGGCTCACTCGACACGACGTCAGCCAGCACCAGACCGCAAATTCCTGCAATCAGGAACCAGTAGTTGACGAACGCCTGAGAGCCGAAGAGGAAAGAAGCTGCCAGCGTCACGCCCATGCCGAGCATGAACGACCGCCGGGTCGACGAGTGGCGTCCGGCCAACACTCCGACGACGAGACCGACGGCCAGGGCCAGGAAACCCGGTGGCTCCCAGGTGAGCCCGAAGAGCGACGCCAACCCGACCAGATTGGCCCCATCCGGCCGAGGGTCCGTGGAGAGGTGGAAACGCACGGCAGCGTCCCAGAAGGCAATCGGGTCCCAGACAACGGCTGCTCCGATCGTCACCACGATCATGGAGACGGCGATCACCAGACGTGACTTCCAACGGGCGTCACGGTGCAGAAGCAGCAGCGGCGCGGTTGCGAAGAAGTACTGCTTACTGGCCAGGGCGAGCCCGGTCGTCAACCCTGAGCCGGCACTGCTTCTCCACATCGCGTAGGCGCCGGCCAGGAGCACGAGACTCAGCGGCTCGGACCACGCCGCGCGGAGGACGAGGGGCCACCCAGGCAGCGCGGCAAACAGGAGCATCGTGAGCAACCCGGGCGTGCTCCTCCGTCGGATCGCGAGAGCTCCCAGCACCAGCAGGTAACCGGTCCAAGCCAGGAGACTCGTGACCCGAGGGTCCGAGAAGACCCAGTAGCCGACCGAATACGCGATCGCGGTGACCGGGGGATAGACGTATCCGACGATCACGTCTCCGGGTTCGGCATTGAGCGAGCCGTCGGGAACGGTGACCGCGTCCGTCCAGGGATTCTGCCCTTCGGCGAGGGCCTGGGCTGCCTCGATGTGGAAGACGAGAACGTCGAAGCCCACACCGTGAGCCGCCCGCAGATGCAGGGCACCCACGGCCAGGGTCAGCGCAACGGCGAGGACGACGAGACCCCAGCGCATCACGTCGTTGGCGCGCCTGCGAGTGACGAATGTCGCCAGGGCGAGGAGGCACCAGACGGCCCCGGGGACCCGTTCCAGTTGAGCGGTGGTGGGACCGATGGTCGAGGGGACCCAGCCGACGACACCCAGAAGCCCGAATGCGAGCACTGCCATGAGCAGCCGAAATGACCATCTCTCCTGAGAGTCGACGACGAAGGGGGCGGAAGCCCGACTCGGCGACAACGTCAGCACCCCGATCAAAACCGTGCCCATCAGGACCAGCCAGGCCGACTGTGGGCCGGGCCGCACTGCTAAGGCGAACAGGAGAGCCGAGAAGAACAGGAGGACGGCTTTCAACGAGTCTCGGGATTGGGAGGCGTCCATCAGGCGGGATCTATCGATGGGGTCTCATGTTCCGCTTCGTCGGCTGGAACGGGCTCTGACAACCCATGGGTGTCGGGTTGGCGTCCCCGAATGGCCCGGCGCAGGGAGAGGCTGGCGAGAGCCAGCAGGATCAGCTCTACCAGGAGGGTCAGGATGCGATGCGCGGCTGACACCTGGATGACCGTCATGGTTGAGCCCGTGCCGACCAGCGCCACCAATGTCGCCTCGCGGGCGCCGAGACCAGCGGGGGCGGGCAAGGCCACATACCCGACCACCCAGGCCAGGCCGTAAGCAACGCTCAGACCGAGGACCGAATACTCCGTGATGGCCTCGCCGGCCATGAGCCCGAACACGAGAAACATGAGCGCATGTGCCACCAACCCGGCGCCGGCCGCATGAAGGATGGCTCGTTGGGCGGGCAGCACGTCGCCCACGCGGAAGATGCGGTGCAGTCTCCCCAGCAGGTCGAGGACGCGAACCATCCAGCGGCGGTCCAACGGCACCCAGAGAAGAGGAACGAGGACGATCAGCCAGCGGGCCCAGGACGCTTGCTCCATGACCAGGAGGAGGGGTGCGGCCAAGGTCAGCCCCACGATCACGTTGATCAGCACATGCACAGGGAAGGCGACGACCGCACCGGCTCGAGACTCCGAAACCTGCGCGGTGAGAGCGACCTGGCTGATTGGCTGGGCGACACCACCCGGCAGGTACTTGACGGGTTGCGAGATCAGGAAGCTCAAGCCGATGAGACCGCGGTTGTCGGCCTTGTCGAACAGGAGCGCCCATGAGACTGCATACACGCACATCCCGAGCGCGTAAATGAGCCCTGCCAGGGCAACGAGTGGCCAGTTCTGCAGCAAGACGTTGATCGGGTCGTCTTCTGTGTCGGCCAGCGCCAGCAAGGCGGCGGCGACACCGATCACGCCGACGAGCACGAACGACAGGAGCACGACAGGCCTGCGTCGGGACCGAGGAGAGTCGCTCATTGCAGCCTGGTGGCCACGATCCGGATGGGCAGGGTCTGCCAGTCGGTGGGTCGCTCGAAGAGGGAGATCTCGAGATACGGGTAGGACTCGTCGAACAGGGCGATCTCCTGGTCAGTCGCCCCCGATATCCCGAGGAGCCACGGGGTCGTGTCGTTGCCGGCCGCCTGCTCCCGGAACGCGTCGAGCATCGCTGGTTCGAGCGACGAATCCGCCCATAGGGCCACCGGAACCGCGCAAGCGCCTCGAAGCAGAGGGCCGAGGGCATCTAGCCTGGTGTCGGCGGAATCGCCCACGAACAGGACAGCTGCATCGGGCCCGAGGGTACGACACACCTCGGAGACGTCGGCCGATGCACCCCCGAACTCAGGGTTCAGTCCGGCCTCGACCGTAGGGACGAGAACCGGGACCATCAGCATCGAGGCGAGGACGACCGATACAGGCGTCGCCCATCGACCAACACGACGTGCGACCTCACCGGCCATGGCGACTCCGAGCACTGCGAGACCAGGGATGACGAGCGGGACGAACCGTCGCATCGCCCAGATGTGATCCGGGTTGATGGAAGGCCGGTAGACGTACAAGAGGGTCAACACCGACACCACGCAGGTGAAGGGACCGGCCCACCTGACATCAGTGACCACGAGACGTCTCATGAAGATGACGAGCCCTGCGATTGCCAACGCCACCAGAGGGACACCCAGGTACCAGGTCAGCCAGTGCACCGAGAGCTCGGCATACGACCGCAGAGGCTCGACGGGCACGCCGGCGGCCGCTTGCAGCCCTTCGATGCCGTAGATGTCGGAGCGGGTGGGACTTTCGACATACGGGCGGACCAACCATGCGTACAGGAGATATGCCCCCACCCCTGAGGACACGACTGTGCCGATCGCTCGCCGATGAGACAGGAACCAATCCGACGCACTCGGGGCAAACCGTCCCAGGATGAAGAGCCCGAACGTCGTGGCCAGGACAGCTGCGATGAGGGACCCATGGTCGACCAGGTACTGCCTGGAGAACAGCAGCAGATCGGCGAGTGCGAGCGCGAAAGGTGCCAGCGCGGCCGCGATCATCCGGTCGACCAGACCCTGGGTCTCGCTCTCGCGCTCTGTGGGCGTTGGTGTGAGCAGAACCAGCGTGCGGCAGACTACGAGACCGAGTAGGACGACGATCCCGTCGATCCTCGCAAGAGTCACACCACCGAGAAGAAGGCCGGCCCCTGTGGCGATGCTCATCGATCGCTGCTCCAACGCCTCGGTTGCAGTCCACAGGCCACCGACAACCAGCACGAACGCGAGTGACTCGCTGAACGGCGCTCGCCCGAAGTAGACGAAGGGCATCGACGCCGCCGTCAGGGTCACGGCCAACACCGCCCACCAGGGCGTCAGGAATCTCCTCGCAAGGGCGAAGAGACACAGGAGGCCGACGGCGGTGAGCACGGGTGCCACTACATAGGCCCAACCCAGACCCCCGATCGAGGACACCAGGGCCATGAGACCGGGGAAGGTGTGCATGAACTGCGGCTGGAGGCGAGTCGGTTGGGATCCCGCAGGAAATCCGAGACTCTCGTATGTGACGGGGAGGCCATCGAACACCGGAGAGCCCACATCCATCTGCACTCCACCACGATTTGCGATCCAGGTCGCGGTCGCCACGTAGTTGCCTGAGTCCCTCGTGGCGAGAATGTGTTCGTGGGGAGTCGTGACGCCAAGCGTCAACGAGGCCATGATGACCAGACCGAGGGCGATCTGCGCCGGCACCGTGCCCGGCTCGCTCGAGCTGCGAGGCAGTAGACGCGCGGTGACGACAGTGGCCGCGATCGACAGCACGATCACGACGATCGGACGGAAGAAGCCGAGCATGGCGGTCACCAGGCAGACGAGACCGAAACCGGCCACGGCTGCCAGGGCCCATCTGGTCAGCTCCGTCAACAGAACCCGTGGTGGCAGTGACTGGCCAGGCTCAGTGGATGCGCGCCTCGTCAGTTGCATTTCGACCGCATGGATAGTGGGTTATCGGACGTTTCTGCCGGCATCTTGGCGACTATCTCCTTTCGCACATCGGGGTCTTCCCGCATGCCAGCGTTGTCTCAGGCCCGTGGCTACCGTCACCACCCGTGACGAAGACTCTGATTACAGGCTCGGCCGGCTTCATCGGCGGATACGTGGTCCAGGAACTCCTTCAGAGAGGCCACGAGGTGGTGGGGTTGGACAACTTCTCCAAATATGGCCGGGTGAGCCGGTCGTATGACGACCACCCTGGGTTCACCCAGGTAGAAGGGGACGCCAAGGACGTGGGGTTGGTGCGTTCACTGTTGGACGGCTGCGACTACTTCATC
>DASSVE010000209.1:0-9070 GCA_035706345.1 Acidimicrobiia bacterium | reverse complement strand
GGCTCTTGCTCCTCGTTTCCATCGGGCTTTCCGCAGTGGTGTCGCTAGCGTGGGCTTCCCGGGGTCTCGGGCTGATGATGGCGGCCGTCCTGACCAACGTGTTCAAGGTGGTGCTGATCTCGGTCGTGATTGCGAACCTCTTCCAGCGGGACACCCCTCGGGGGCTAGCCTGGTTGCGCCCGGAATGCTTGTCGTGCAGACCCGGTTAGACTTACAGTGACTTCAGGTAGGAGCGCATGACCCAAATTCTGAGCATCAAGTCATCTCAGCCCCAGAAGACCGTGAACCTCACCGATACGGCCGTGGCCAAGGTGCGCGAGCTGATAGCCGGTGAGGAAGAGCAGGGTCTCGCCCTGCGCATGGCCGTGCGCCCGGGAGGGTGCTCGGGATTCTCCTACGAGATGTACTTCGACTCCGAGGTCGACGACAACGACATCGTCGAGGAGTTCGGCGACGTACGCGTCCTCGTCGACCCTCAGAGCGCCGAGATGGTCCGTGGCTCCACACTGGACTACAAGGAAGGCCTCATGGGGGCCGGGTTCGCCATCGAGAACCCGAACGTGACCCGCAGCTGCGGTTGCGGCAATTCTTTCAGCTGAGAACCCCTCAGCGGCTTGCAGAGAGAGACCCGGCTCCGGCCGGGTCTCTCTTCGTTGGCGGTACCCTCGGGTCCACCAGAACAGGAGCTGAAGTTGCCGAAAATCGTTCCCGAGACACCATCCGCACCCAAGTCGCTGGCCCCCTATTCGGCGGCTGCGGAGGCAGGCGGTCTCGTCTTCCTCGCCGGCCAGGTAGGGCTCGACCCCGTAACCGGTGAGCGGGCCCCAGACGACGTCGCAGCCCAGGCACGTCAGGTGATGACCAACATCGGTGGCGTCCTGGGAGATCTCGGTCTCGGTTATGACGACATCGTCAAGACCACGATCTTCCTCGCCGACATCGCCGACTTCGCCACGGTGAACGAGATCTACGCCTCCTACTTCGAAGGCGAGTACCCGGCCCGGACCACGGTCCAGGCAGGTGCCCTGCCCGGTGGGTTCCTGGTCGAGATCGAGGTGGTGGCAGCGCGATGAGCCCGAACGAAGTCCTCTCCGCCCTCGGGATCGGGGAGCACAACACAGGTGTCTACGCCGGCGAGTGGCTGGAGGCGACCGGCGAGACCATCGAGGTGGTCAACCCGACCACCGGTGGGGCCATCGCCTCGGTGACAATGGCCTCCACGGACGACTACGAGCGCGTGGTCGCCTCGTCGGTGGAGACCTTCCAGCGCTGGCGCACCCTTCCGGCCCCGAAGCGAGGGGAGTACGTCCGCCGGCTGGGCAATGCCTTGCGAGAGAACATCGACGCCCTCGGTGCGCTGGTCACGCTGGAGAACGGCAAGATCCGCGCCGAGGGGGTGGGCGAGGTCCAGGAGATGATCGACATCTGCGACTTCGCGGTCGGTCTGTCCCGTCAGCTCTACGGGAAGACCATGGCCTCGGAACGCCCCAACCACCGCATGTACGAGCAGTGGCATCCGCTCGGCCCGGTCGGGGTGATCTCCGCCTTCAACTTCCCGGTGGCGGTGTGGTCGTGGAACGCGGTGATCGCCGCGGTATGTGGTGACACCCTGGTCTGGAAACCCTCCGAGCTCACCCCCCTCACCGCGATCGCGGTGACCCGCATAGCCCAGCAGGTCATGGAAGGGTCAGGGTACGAAGGTGTGTTCAACCTGGCCGTCGGTGACGGTCAGACCGTCGGCTCCGCCATGACCGCCGACCGCAGGATCCCGCTCGTCTCAGCCACCGGCTCGTGCAACATGGGTCGCATCGTGGGCCCGGCAGTGGCGCAGCGCATGGGGAGGACGATCCTCGAGCTCGGCGGCAACAACGCAATCATCGTGATGGACGACGCCGACCTCGATCTGGCCGTGCGGGCGGCGCTCTTCTCGGCGGTGGGGACGGCTGGGCAACGGTGCACCTCGCTGCGCCGTCTCCTGCTGCATCGTGCCATCGCCGACAAGGTGGTCACCCGGCTCGCCGAGGCCTACCGGCAGGTGGTCATCGGCGATCCCCTCGAGGAGGGCACCCTGATGGGCCCGGTGATCTCGGAGCGGGCCATCGATCAGATGATGGACGCCCTGGAGATCGCCCGCTCCCAGGGTGGCGAGATCGTCGTCGGCGGGAACAGGATCGAGCGCAGCGGATTCTTCGTCGAGCCCACGATCGTGAAGGTCCCCAAGGACGCCTCGATCACACAGGACGAGACCTTCGCCCCCATCCTCTGGGTCATGGAGTTCGACACCCTCGACGAGGCGATCGAGATCCAGAACGGGGTCACCCAGGGGCTGTCCTCGGCGATCTTCACCGAATCGCTCAAGAACGCCGAGAGGTTCCTCAGCGTCACCGGCTCCGACTGTGGCATCGCCAACGTCAACATCGGCACCTCGGGCGCCGAGATCGGCGGGGCCTTCGGTGGCGAGAAGGAGACCGGCGGCGGCCGGGAGGCCGGGTCGGACGCCTGGAAGGCCTACATGCGCCGTCAGACGACCACGATCAACTGGGGTGACGACCTGCCCCTGGCTCAGGGCATCGAGTTCGGGTAACCGTGGACGCCGTCGAGTGGGACGAGCGATATCGCTCGGCTGACCGTCTCTGGTCGGTCCAGCCCAACCAGTTCGTCGAGGACCGTCTCGCCGGCCACGCCCCCGGGGTCGGTGTCGACCTGGCGGCAGGGGAGGGCCGGAACGCCATCTGGCTGGCCTCAGTGGGCTGGAAGATGACCGCGGTCGACTTCTCCTCGGTCGCTATCGAGCGGGGGATTGCTCACTCCGACGAGGTCGAGTGGGTGGTGGCGGACGTCCTGGAGTGGGAGCCCGAAGAGCCTCTCGATCTGGTTCTGATCGCCTATCTGCACCTCGTCCCGGACGACTTCGAGCGGCTGATCCGCCGGGTCGTCACCTGGCTGGCTCCCGGTGGCGAGCTCTTGATGATCGGCCATGATCGGTCCAACATCGAGTCGGGCTACGGCGGGCCCCAGTATCCGGAGATCCTCTGGGTGGCCGAGGAGATACTCCCCTTGGTCGAGGGTCTCGAGATCATCGAGGCAGGTGTGGTGGAGCGTCAGGTCGACCTGGGCGAGGAGGCGGCGACCGCCCTGGACACCCTTGTCTGGGGGCGTGCTCCCTAGAGGGCCTTCAGCGCCACGTCCAAGGCCTCGATGAGGTCTTCGGCGTCCTCCAACCCGACCGACAGCCTGACCAGGCCGTCGGTGATCCCGGCGGCGATCCGTTCCTCTCGGGGGATGGCGGCGTGGGTCATGGTCACGGGGTGGGTGATCAGCGACTCCACGGCCCCCAGGTTCTCGGCAAGCGCCCAGAGCTCGACGGTGTCCATGAGCTTCTTGCCCGCCTCGACGCCGCCCTCGACCTCGAAGCACACCATCGCCCCGAAGCCGGTGGCCTGCTTGGCGGACAGCTCGTGTTGGGGGTGGTCGGGCAGACCGGGGTAGTTGACGTACTCCACCTTGTCGTGGGTGGCGAGGAACTCGGCGACTGCCATGGCGTTCGCCGACTGGCGGTCCATGCGCTCGCTCAGGGTCTTGGTCCCTTGCAGGGTGAGCCATGCCACCCATGGCGACATGACCAGCCCGGCGGAGAGACGGGCGAAGGCGATCTTCTCATGGAGTTCGGCGTCGTTGACCACGACAGCGCCGCCCAGGGTGGCGTTGTGCCCGTCGAGGAACTTCGTCGTCGAGTGGATGATGATGTCCGCCCCCAACTCGAAAGGCCGCTGGTAGTAGGGGGTCAGGAAGGTGTTGTCCGTGACGTGGAGGATGCTCCGGTCACGGGTGAGGGCCGACACCGCAGCCAGATCGGTCACTTTCAGCGTCGGGTTGGCGGGTGATTCGGTGAAGACGAGCTTGGTCGTGTCCCGGATGGCTGCGCTGACGGCGTCGATGTCGGAGGCGTCGACGAAGCTGACATCCACTCCGAATTTGGTGAGGAACTGGTCGGCGAAGCGGTAGGTGCCGCCGTAGACCACGTCGGCCAGGACCACGTGGTCGCCCTGCTGCAGGAGAGCCAGGAAGACCGCCACGGTGGCAGCCATCCCCGACCCGTATGCGGTGGTGTCGACACCGCCTTCGAGTGCGGTGAGCTTCTCCTCCAAGGCGCGCACTGTCGGATTTCCGGCCCGGGCATAGGAGTAGCCCTTCGCCATGTACTCGTCCACGGAGTCCTGGACGAAGGTGGTCGACTGGTAGACCGGGGTGAGGATGGCCCCGGTCGTGGGGTCGGGGGTCACTCCGGCGTGTACCTGTTTGGTGCGAAAACCCATCCCCAGATTGTGCCACGGACCACCGACTCACCACATCGTGTGCATTCCGCCACCTTTGCCGTGGCTGGTTGCACATCCGATGAGAGGGATGGAAGGAGTGTGCATCCCGCCACCTCTGCGGTGGCTGGTTGCACATCCGATGTCAGGCAACCGCTCGAACACGGCCCGTCTGCACGATCAGGGACAGACACTCACTCGGCGAATCGCGCAACATCCGATAGGTGAAGCGGAGCACCGCATACCCGTTGGCGGTGGCGTGGTTGTCACGACGGCGATCCCGCTCGAAGTCGGCCACCCTGGTGTGCCACCTGCGTCCGTCCGCCTCGATGATCAG
Organism: Acidimicrobiia bacterium; assembly: GCA_035706345.1. Classification (GTDB taxonomy): domain Bacteria; phylum Actinomycetota; class Acidimicrobiia; order Spongiisociales; family ZC4RG35; genus JANQRA01. The sequence goes on along the minus strand of DASSVE010000209.1, from coordinate 4,420 downwards.
ACGCCAGACCGGGATGTAGACGTCCACCGTCATCGCGACCTCCTCGAATTGGAACGGACGCTGCCGGGTGGTCGGTGGGACCATCGGATGGTCGATGACACGATGAAGCATTCGCTCCAGTTCGGTGACCGGGGGCTCGTAGGCATCCTCCGAACGGGTCTCGATCAGGGTTCGGAGCTTCCTGATGCCGGGCGCCCCGGGCCGGCTGAGGGCGATCGAGGCCAGGGTCTCCACCTTCACCTTCTTCGATGCCAGCCCGTCGTCGATGAGCCTCTCCAACACTGGCGAGGGTGTCGATGCAGCCAGCATCATCACCGTGTCGGCGTAGTCAGTGGTCTCGAATCCGCGGATCCGCTGTCGTTGCAGGATGTCGAAGTACTTGGTCCTGACGACCTTCCCCAGCGGCGATCTGGCGTTGGCGGTCGGGTGGTTGGCCACCACCGGCCGTCCGGGCCCGAACCCGGGCATTTCGTGCAGGTATGCCGCCGATTGCCCTGCCGCGACCGACCCGGGTTGGCTGAGTAGGGCAGCGGCCATCTGGCGCTCCCACCTTGGGGCCGCCGACGCCATTGCGTACACCCCGGAGGCGAGCCGGATCCACGCCCCGCTGTTGAGACGGACATCGACCATCCGTTGGGTCAGCCCGGCCGACCTGGCCTGCTCCAGCGAGACGACGCCGTATTGATGTGAGGCGATACGGTCGATGACGCGATCGGGGTGCATGTCTCGACCGTGCCTCGCCCGCACACCGGTTTCAACCCCCTTGGATGGTGTGCATCCCGCCACCGATCCGGTGGCTGGTTGCACAACCGATGGGAGGGTGGGAACCAGCGTGCAGTTGGCCACCGCAGACGTGGCTGGTTGCACACTCGATGAAAGCAGCGGGGCGACTCAGCCCCAGCGGTAGCCCACGGAGCGGACCGTGGTGATCCACGAGGCCCGGCCCTCGCCGAGCTTGGAGCGGAGACGGCGGACGTGGACGTCGACCGTGCGGGCGCCGCCGTAGTACTCGTAGCCCCACACTTTGGAGAGAAGCTGCTCCCGCGACCAGACGCGGACCGGGTTCTCCATGAAGAATCGGAGCAGCTCGTACTCCATGTACGTCAGGTCCATCGGCTCGCCGTCCAGGGTCGCCTGGAAAGTCAGCGGGTTGAGCTCGAGGTCCTTGAACCGCACCACCTGGTCCCCGTCGCCCACCGTCACCAGCCGGTTGATGCGGATGCGGAACTCCAGCGGGTCGACCGGGGCGATCACGAAGTCGGCGGACACCCCGCTGCTCTCGAGGATGGCGAGATGTTCCTTGGCGATGACGAGCAGGATCGGGAGCGCCAGCATCTCCTCGATCCGGGCGACCTCGCGCAGCTGACGCAACGGGGCGAGACCCAACTCGACGATGAGGACGTCGGCTTCCCGAACTGTGCCGCTGTCGGACCCCAAGTCGTCGGTCGTCTTCACCGAGACCCCGGCGAGGGCCAGCGCGTCGCCGAGGCTCTCGGAAATGGTCTCGGGGTGTACGGCGGCGATCACAGGATGGGCAGATAGGTCTCGAGCTCGTAGCGGGAGACGTGGCTCTGGTATCGGGACCACTCGGCGCGCTTGTTGCGGAGGAACCAATTGAAGACGTGCTCGCCGAGGGCCTCCGCCATGAGGTCGGAGCCTTCCATCAGATCGAGGGCGGTGGCCAGAGTGTCGGGCAGTCTCTTTGCCCCGACCGCGGCGCGTTCCGCCTGTGTCATCTCGCGGACGTCGGCAGAGACCTCGGGGGGCAGCTCGTAGCCTTCCCGTATCCCCGCCAGACCTGCAGCGAGGATCACCGACAGGGCCAGATAGGGGTTGCAGGCGGCGTCGGCGGCCCGATACTCCACCCGCACCGACGAGGGCTTCCCCCGCTTGACTGAGGGCACCCGCACGAGAGCGGACTGGTTGTTGCGGGCCCAAGAGATGTAGACCGGGGCGTCGAAACCCCCCACCAGCCGCTTGTACGAGTTGACCCACTGGTTGGTGATCGCGGTCATCTCCGAGGCGTGGCGGAGCAACCCGGCAATGAACGCCTCACCCACCTTGGACAGCCCGCCCTGGGTCCCCGGCTCGTGGAAGGCGTTGGTCTCACCTTCGAAGAGCGAGAGATGGAGATGCATTCCGGAACCGTCGTGGTCCTGGAGTGGCTTGGGCATGAACGTGGCATAGATCCCGGCCTGGAGGGCGACCTCCTTGACGGTGAGCCGGGAGGTCATGATGTTGTCCGCCATGGTCAGGGCGTCGGTGTACCGGGCGATGATCTCGTGCTGGCTCGGGGCCACCTCGTGGTGGGAGTGCTCGATCGGGATCCCGAGCTGCTCCAGGGCGTTGATGGTCTGCCGGCGGTACTCCTGGGCGACGTCGAGCGGGGTCAGGTCGAAGTAGCCCCCGCGGTCGAGGACCTTGGGCTCGGGACCGGAGTCGGCGAAGTAGAAGAACTCGAGCTCGGGGGCGGTGAAGAAGGTGTACCCCATCTCGCTGGCCCGCTCCAGGTTTCGCTTCAGGACCGTCCTGGGGTCGCCGTCGAAAGGCTCCCCGTCCGGTGTCGAGATGTCGCAGAACATCCGGGCCACCTGCTGTTCCGGCCGCCAGGGGAGCACGGCGAAGGTGGTGGGGTCGGGCCGGGCCAGCATGTCGGCCTCCTGGATGCGGGCGTACCCGTCGATGGAGGACCCGTCGAAGGTCATGCCTTCTTCGAAGGCCACTTCCAACTCGGCCGGGCTTATCGCCACCGACTTGAGGAACCCGAGCACGTCGGTGAACCAGAGCCGGATGAACCGGATCCCTCGCTCCTCGACGGTGCGCATCACGTATTCGGACTCTTTGCTCATCACCAACCCAACCTGAGCGGAATTGAGTCATATATGACCCCAGGAACCGCGGGTTCGCAAATAGGAGGCGGGTTCAGGCGGTGCGCCGGCGCTCGGCCAGCCACTTGCGGCGGAGCGACTTGCGCTCGCGCTCGCTGGTGCCTCCCCAGATGCCGGATCGCTGGTTGGTCTCCAGGGCGTATTCCAGGCAGTCGTCGATGACGGGACAGACCGAGCAGATGGCCTTGGCCCGGGCGATCACCGGCTCGTCGGGGTTGTCGGAGGCGGGGAAGAAGAGCGTGTTCGGGTAGCCCGAACAGGCAGCTCGGGCCCTCCAGTCCGCCACCAGATCGGTCGTCAGATCTGGGCTTTGCTCCAAGAAGCTGGGCCCGTAGGTCACCCTTCCATAATGGCCGTGGCACCTTCGGGTGGCAAAACGAGCTAGACATCGCCAGGGTCTCTCGCCCGATCGGTCACATTCCGGTCTTGTCCTAATAGCCTTTGAACGTGCCCAAGATCCGCGCTGCCACCATTGACGAGCACAAGGAGCTCACCAGACGCTCCCTGCTCGAAGCCGCCTACCGACTCATTGCCGAGGCGGGGACGGCTGACGTGCCCCTTGGCGAGATCGCCTTGGGCGCCGGAGTGGGCCGGACCACCTTCTACGACTACTTCGAGGACCGCGACGACGTCATCGCCTCCCTGGTCGAAGAGAAGCTGCCCGACGTCATCGCGGGCATCATCGAAGCGATCCCTGAGAACCTGGCCACCACCGCCAGGATGGCGCGGCTGGCCTCGGCCACGGTCGAGTTCGTGGCCACCGACCCCGTTTTCGGCGTGATCCTCCACCACGAAGTGGGTCGGATGGGAGCGGCGGCGCAGCAGCGGATCAGAGACTCGCATGCCCAGTTGGCCGACGAGCTGGCTGCGGTCTACCGGCGGGGGGTCACCGAGGGCATCTTCCGCCCGATGCCGCCGTATCTGGCCGGTCGCTTCATCCAGGACACGATCATGTCGGCGGCGCGGGCCCTGATCGAGGATGAGACCCGCCGTGCCGAGGTGACCGCCGGCGTGGAGAGCTTTCTCTTGGGTGGTCTCAGGAGAGGCGATGGTTAACCGGGTGGCGATTCGAGCCGACGATGTCTGAGACGATGAGCCTGATCACGCCGGACACGTACATCAACCGGGAGCTCTCCTGGCTGGAGTTCAACAAGCGCGTGTTCGCCCTGACCGGGCGAGAGGACTTCCCGATCCTGGAGAAGGCCAAGTTCCTGGCCATCTGGTCGCAGAATCTCGACGAGTTCTTCCAGGTCAGGGTGGCCGGCCTCAAGGAACAGGTGGCCCACGGTCTCCGGTCCGCCACCCCGGACGGTCTCACCCCGGCCCAGCAGCTGGCCGCGATCCGCGCCGACGTGGACGCTCAGTACCAGGAGGTCTCCAAGCGGTTCCTGTCCGAGGTGGCCCCGGCTCTGGCCAAGGAAGGCATCGTCTTCAGCGACTACTCGACTCTCGACGACGAAGACCGGGAGTTCCTCGATGAGCAATTCCGTGAGCTGGTCTTCCCGGTGGTCACGCCACTGGCCGTGGATCCG
>DASSVE010000208.1:0-10603 GCA_035706345.1 Acidimicrobiia bacterium | reverse complement strand
TGAGACCCATGAGGATGTCGATGGTCTCGGTGAGTGAGGGCTCGTCGACCTGGACCGGCTGGAACCGGCGTTCCAGGGCGGAGTCCTTCTCCAGGTACTTCCGGTACTCCTCGAGCGTGGTCGCCCCGACGGTCTGCAGCTCACCACGGGCCAGCATCGGCTTCAAGATGGAAGCGGCGTCGATCGCCCCCTCGGCGGCGCCGGCGCCGACCAGGGTGTGGATCTCATCGATGAACAGGATGATGTCCCCGCGACTCTTGATCTCCTTGAGGACCTTCTTGAGACGCTCCTCGAAGTCACCGCGGTAGCGGGAACCGGCGACCAGGGCGCCGAGGTCGAGGGTGTAGAGACTCTTGCCACGCAGGTTCTCGGGCACCTCGTCGGAGACGATGCGCTGGGCGAGACCCTCGACGATGGCGGTCTTTCCCACACCAGGCTCACCGATGAGGACCGGGTTGTTCTTGGTGCGACGGGAGAGGATCTGCATGACCCGCTCGATCTCGCGGGTGCGGCCGATCACCGGGTCGAGAGCGCCCTCCCTGGCCATCTGCGTGTAGTTGCGACCGAACTGGTCGAGCACGGTCGACCCTGTGGAGGCCGACTCCCGACCGGACGATCCGGATGACTTGGGCTGCTGCTCCTCGCCACCGCCGGGACCGGACAGGAGCTGGATGACGGTCTGACGGACCTTCTGCAACTCGGCGCCGAGCTGCTGCAGGACCTGGGCGGCGACGCCCTCACCCTCCCGGATCAGACCGAGGAGGATGTGCTCGGTGCCGATGTAGTTGTGACCGAGCTGCAGTGCCTCACGCAGTGAGAGCTCGAGCACCTTCTTGGCGCGCGGCGTGAACGGGATGTGGCCTGACGGCGACTGCTGGCCCTGCCCGATGATCTTGACGACCTCATCGCGCACCGAGGCCAGGTCGATGTCGAGGCTCTCCAGAGCCTGCGCGGCGATGCCTTCCCCCTCGTTGAGCAGACCGAGGAGGATGTGCTCCGTGCCTATGTAGTTGTGGTTGAGGAACCGGGCCTCTTCTTGGGCCAGAACGACGACCCTGCGGGCTCGGTCCGTAAAGCGTTCAAACATCCGCTTCTCCTGGACCTGGCATATCGAATTTTACCACTGGCCGGGAACTCATCCCTACCTCGATCGTCACACTTTGAAACCGTAATAGCATCGTCACGAATGGAAGACCTCCAAAGCCTTGTCAGTATTCCCCGAATCTGGGAGGAATTGGGACGGGTGGAGGAGCGTCTGCTCGAGGCCTCCACCGCTGATGACCCCTATCTGACCAAGATAGCCCAGCATCTGCTCTTAGCCGGAGGGAAGAGGTTCCGCCCGCTGCTCGCGCTGCTCGCGGCCGAGTTCGGGCCCTCCAACGATCACCGCCCGGTCGAGGCCGGGGTGGCCGTGGAGTTGATCCATGTCGGGTCGCTCTATCACGACGACGTCATCGACGAGGCCGACACCCGACGGGGGGCCAGCTCGGCCAATGCCAACTGGACCAACACGGTGGCGATCCTGGCGGGCGATTTCCTGATGGCCCGGGCTTCGGAAGTGGCCGCCACCCATCTCAGCCAGGAGTCGGTCCGTCTCCTGGCTTCCACCTATGCCGAACTGGTGGAGGGTCAGACCCGCGAGCTCCAGCTCGCCGACGACCTCACCCACTCCCTCGAGGAGTACCACCAGGTGATCGGGGGCAAGACCGCCTCGCTGATTCGGACCTCCGCCCGTCTCGGCGCCATGGCCTCCGACGCTCCCCAGCCGGTCGTGGACGCCCTGTCCACCTGGGCCTGGGAGGTGGGCATGGTCTTCCAGATCGCCGATGACGCGCTTGATCTCGTCGCCGACGAGGAGACCATTGGCAAGCCGGCCGGATCTGACATCCGGGAGGGGACTTTCACCGGGCCCGTCCTCCTCGCCGTGGCCGGCCGGGATGGGGATCGGGTGGGCGACATCCTCGCCAAGGGAAGACCGTATTCGGACGATGACGTGGCCGAGGTCATCTCACTGGTCAGGGAGGGTGGTCACATCGACGCCGCCCTCGAGACGGCGTCCTCACGGCTCGAGGTGGCGCAGACAGCGCTGGAGAGCCTGCCGGATTCAAAGCCGAAGGAGATCCTCGAGGGTCTGGGCGGCTATCTCCTGGAACGGGTCGACGCAGCTAGGGGCTGACCCCGGGCGGTCCTCAGGCCTCGGGCCGCAACGTCGGGAACAAGATCACCTCGCGGATGTGGGGCTGGTCGGTGAGCAGCATGACCAACCGGTCGACCCCGATCCCCAACCCACCCGTGGGAGGCAACCCGTACTCCAAGGCCCGGATGTAGTCCTCGTCGATCACGTGGGCCTCCTCGTGCCCCAGGGTTCGGGCGGCGGCCTGCGCTTCGAAACGCTCCCGCTGCACGTCGGGGTCGTTCAACTCCGAGAATGCGTTGCAGTACTCGGACCCCGCGATGACCAGCTCGAAACGCTCCGTGTACCGGGGGTCCGTGGGGCTCTGCCGGGCCAACGGTGAGACCTCGGTCGGGAAGTCGAGCACGAAAGTCGGCTCCCAAACCTCCCTGTGCGCCAGCTCGTAGAGCTCGAACAGGAGCTTGCCCGGGCCCGGATCCCCTTCGACGTGCACCCCACGCTCGGCAAGCAGTTCCCGTAGACGTCCGGGGTCGGTGTCCAGGTCGACCGGCTCCCCGACCATCTCCGATACGAGGTCGACCAGTCGCACCCTCGCGAATGGCGTGGCGAAGGAGAGCTCTCGGCCCTGGTAGGTGGTCTCGGCGCCACCGAGGGCGGCCCTTGCCACCGAGCCGACCACCGCCTCGACCAGTTCCAGGATGTCCTGGTAGTCGGCCAGCGCCTGATAGGCCTCGAGCATCGTGAACTCGGGATTGTGAGTCGAGTCGATTCCCTCGTTCCGGAAGATGCGCCCGATCTCGAACACCTTCTCCATGCCTCCGACCACGAGACGTTTCAGATACAGCTCGGTGGCGATCCGCAGCTGGAGGTCGAGGTCTAGGGCGTTGTGGTGGGTGACGAAGGGCCGGGCCAGGGCACCGGTCGCCTGCGTGAGGAGGACCGGGGTCTCCACCTCGACGAACCCCCGGCTCTCGAACTCACGGCGCAGCTCCGAAACAACGAGCGTCCTCGTCAGGGCGGTGTCCCGGGCCTTCTCGTTGACGATCAGATCGACATAACGCTGCCGGCTGCGGGTCTCCACGTCGACCAGGCCGTGCCACTTGTCGGGCATCGGGCGCAGTGCCTTCTGCAGCACGGTCAGCTCCTCGACTTTGACACTCAGCTCGCCACGCCGGGTCGTGATCACGACTCCGGAAGCCCCCACCCAGTCACCGAGATCGAGATCGCCGAATCGGGCGGCGAGTTCGTCTCCGGCGGTTCCCGCATCCACATACAGCTGGATGGTTCCGCTCGAGTCTCTGAGGGTCCCGAACTGGAGCTTGCCGAACGAGCGATGCAGCATCAGTCGCCCCGCCACCGTGACCCGGTCGTCTGTCTCCTCGCCCGGCGCCAGGTCCTGATACCGAAGACGCAGCTCCGCCGCCATATGGGTCCGGTCGAACCGGTGCGGGTATCCGCCGGCCTCCAGGATCGTCTCGTGCTTGTCGCGCCGTGCCGACGTGGGGTCGGACTGGCTCTCGTGGTCAGTCATTTCGGGTCAGGATGGCCGGGGCTTGGTCAGTTCGCTGGGTTCGTCGAGGAAGATTCCGCGGTCGGGCGCCGGGCGACCGTCGACCATGTCGAAGGCGATGTTGTCGATGAGCCGGACCTGGCCAACATGAGCGGCCACCGCCAGCACCGCGGGCTGATCGAGGGTCTCGATCGGCATCATGGTCGCCTGGGACGCCAGCTTCACGTAGTCGACGTCGAGGTGCTTCATCGACCGCTGCACCGTCGCCTCCAAACGGGCGGCCCGGCGCTCACCGGCGTCGACCTGCTCGGACGCCTGGAACAGTCCCTTCGAGATCGCCAGGGCCGCATAACGATCCTCCCGGCTGAGCCTCACGTTCCGGCTCGACAAGGCCAAACCGTCCGGATCGCGGATGATGGGCGCCTCCACTATCTCGATGGGGAACCTGAGGTCACGAACCATGGCCTCGAGCACTGCCAGCTGTTGGGCGTCCTTGCGGCCGAACATCGCGAGGTCCGGTCGCAGACCTGCGAAGAGCTTGGCCACCACCGTGGCGACACCGACGAAGTGCCCAGGGCGGTGCTTGCCCTCCATCTCGGCCGTCACGCCGATCACCTCGACCGTCGTCACCGCCTCGCCCGGATAGACCTCGGTCACATCCGGCGCGAAGAGGATGTCGACACCGTGCTTCTCGGCGAGAGCGGCATCCCGCTCCTCGTCACGGGGGTAGGCCTCGAAGTCCTCGGCCTCATTGAACTGGGTCGGGTTGACGAAGAGAGACACCACCAGGGTGTCGCAGCGAGCACGCAGCAGGTCCATGAGGCGGAGATGCCCCTCATGGAAGTAACCCAGCGTCGGCAGCAAACCGACCGTGCCCCTGTAGAGGGACCTGGTCTGTTCGAAGGTCCGGGTCACCTCCACCTGTGCAGGTCCTCCTCGCGACCGGCGCGAATCGTCGTGGCCTCGGCCATGAGGCGGAACTGGCGGCCCACGTACTCGGAAACCGCGTGGGCGGCCTCCAGATGGCCGATCACCGTCTCGATGTCGCCGCGTGCGATCGGACCGGTGAGGGAGGCGGCGGCGCCCTTCTCGAAGACATTGGCGACCACCTGCTCCACCAGGGGGCGGGACACCGCGGGGTCGACGTCGGCCGACTCGAAGAGGTCAGCCGAGACGGCGAGGGCGGTGACCACGAAGTTGGCCGCGGCTGCGGCGGCGGCGTGATACGCGGGCCGGGCGGAGTCGTCGAGGCGGAAAGGCTTCATCCCCAGCGAGCTGGCCAGGTGAGTGAGGACGTCCACTCCGAGCGGGTCGCCTCCGATGGCCACGAAGGCGTCGGCGAGGGCGCGGGAGCCTGTCTGCGGGTCCGGCAGGGTCTGCAGCGGGTGGAACCCTCCGATGGCCGTGCCCCGCTCCTTGATCTCGCGCAGGGCCAGGGTGGGCGTGAACCCCGAGAGGTGTGCCACCACACCCGCATTGGACACGAAGGGGGCCAACCGTGCCGCCACCTCGGATATGGCCTCGTCGCGGACTGACAGGATGACGACGTCGGCCTCGGGCAAATCGGTGTCCCACTCGAGCGCCGGGAAGCCGAGTGTGTTGTCATGGCGGCTGAGCACGCCGACGATTTCGTGCCCGGCCTGATCGGCGGCCAGCGCCAACGAGCCGCCGGCCCGGCCCGGGCCGACCACAATCAACCGCATTCGTCGTCTCGCCGCAGCACCGCGGCGGAGGGTACAGCGATTGGGAGCACGACCGTCACGCCCCCGTCGTCGCCGGGTCGAAGCGTCAGACCAGCGAGCTGATCAATCCTCCTGGAGCTGGTTGGGCGTTATCACCGGCCAGTCCGAGTCGAGCTCGGCCTTTCGAGAGCGGTAGTCGTCGCGCCGTTTCCAAAACTTGGTCTTCCATACCCGGTAACGACGCTTCCCCGTCTCGCCGTTGCCGTTGCTGAGCTCGTGCGCTCTGGTCCGCCTCTCCTCCGGAAGAACGACCTCGTCTGGGTCCTCGAGCGAATGCAGCATCTGATTGGCTGCGTGACGTTGGGCACGATGCCTTTGCTTGCGCTCTTCGCGCGTCGGTCGGCTTTCGTCGTACCCCGGAATTCCCTGGCGGTGCTCTCGCGACCTCTTGGCCAATTCAATACCTCCTGTCGTCCACTGCTTCTCAGTCGACGGGAGGTACAGGCGGTGATCGCCCTGCCACCATGTTCAGAAGCTAGCAGCCTCTCGAGATTGATGAACGAGGAAATCTCAGATGAGGTACGGGATGAACCAACGACGCACCTGACGCCGGTAGGCCCGATACCCGGCGTGCCTCAACCTGAGGTGATGCTCCTCGTAAGCCGCCTTCACGAAGAAGAGAGGCACCAGGAGCAGGGAGGCGAGTGCGCCCAGCCAGCTCGCAAAGAGGAGAGACGCCCCGAGCGCCAGCAGGATCAGACCGCCGTATATCGGATGACGGACCAGCCTGTAAGGCCCGGTGGTCACCAACCCGGCGTCCTGTCTCGGTAGGGGACTGGCCGTCAGGGCCGGCCCGAGCTGGCGGGCCGCCCAGAGGTCGAGGGCCGCGCCGGCCAGCCCGATCACGACTCCCAAGATCCTGAGTGGGGACATGTCGGAAGGCACCGACCCGTCGATCCAGATCGCAACCGCCACCAACGCCATCAACGTGAACTGGAGGACGAGCAGCAACCGAGCCGGGAACCTGGAGGGAGGGTCGAACCACTCCCTGGCCACCAGCTCCACCCCTTGAGGATCGACCGCGGCGAGGGCCGCAGCTGCGTTGGTCTCTCCCAATGGGGCCTCCGGCCAGATCTCGGCCAGGGGTCGGAGAACGAACTCGCGCTCGGCCGCCCTGGGGTGGGGTATGACCAATCGGTCGTTGTCGATCGGTGGCCCGTCGGTGGTGATGATGTCGAGATCGAGCGTCCTTGGCCCCCACCTGACATCCCGCTCCCTCGAGTGATCGCTCTCGATCTCGTGGAGACGACGCAGCATCTCGAACTCGTCGAGATCGGAGGACCCGACCACGACCGCATTCAGGTAGGGGCCCTGCTCAGGCCCACCGACCGGCGCCGTCTCGTACAGCGAGGAGACGATCATCCCGGAGAGGTGCTGTCGCAGAGCGAGACACGCCTCTCTCAGATGTTGGAGCCGATCCCCGAGGTTGGAGCCGAGACCAATTGCGTAACGCCTCACCTGGAGCGTTCGATGGTCACCGAGACGTCGTCGAAGGCAATGTCTATGGGTGCGTTCGGCTTGTGGATCGTGACCTCGGTACGGGTCACCTGGGGATGGCCCAACACCGCCTCGGCGACCTTGGCGGCCACGGTCTCTATGAGCTTGTGGGACTCCGACCCGACCACCTCCCTTATCTCCAAGGCCAGTGTCGAGTAGTCGAGGGCATCGGCCAGGTCGTCGGTCTTCCCCGGGAGCGAAAGGTCGGTGTACGCGGTCACGTCGACTCGGAACACCTGGGCCGTGTGTTGCTCACGGTCGAGGACACCGTGTTTTGCGTAGACCTCGATCCCCTTGAGATCGATGCGGTCGTTCAACTGGCGCGTGCCTCCGGGATGAGCGAGCGTCCTTCGGGCCCCAGGGCCCTGCCCAGGATCTGCTGGATCAGCGCCATGGCCAGGATCGGGTCGTCCACCATCCCGGACTTGACCAGATACCCCCCGAGCAGGCCACCGATCGTGTCGTCGATCGTCTCCCTGTGGATCAACACCTTGGCGTGATTCCGCGACAACGCCTGTTCCAGGGTGGCGAAGAATCGGCTGGCGTCCTTGCTGCCGAGCGGATTTGTGATCGGAACGGAATAGGTGGCGATGCCGGCCTGGCGATAGGCGGCCAGGTTCTGATTGCCGGGGAGCATGGAGACGATCGTGTTGATCTCGGCTTCCTCGACGAGCCAGGTGATCTCCTCCTCGCGACGGACCCGGCGATGCTGGAAACCGGACCCCCCGACGCGGTCGGAGACTGCAAGACGATCGGCTATCACCCAGGTGAACCCTCTGGGTTTCAGTCCTGCAACCATTCTTCCCATTCCTGATCAGCCACGATAGCGCCCGCTACGCGGAGAGCCCTCCATGATCGGGCCACATCGTGGACCCGAAACAGCCTCGCTCCGCTCGTGTAGCTCAGCGCAGTGATCACGGCAGTCGTCTCGTCGCGGGCATCCCGGCTGACGTCACCGGCGATCCGGGCGACGAAGCCCTTCCGGGAGGCGCCGATCATCACCGGGAGACCGTGTCCCGCCAGACGGTCCACGTGACGGAGCAGGTTCAGGCTGTGCCGGGCGCGCTTGCCGAACCCGAGCCCGGGATCGATGGCCACCCGGTCACGGTCGACCCCTGCGCTCTCCAGGACGTCGACCCGCTCGAGCAGCTCCTGTTCCACCTCACCCACCACGTCGTCGTACCTGGGGTCGAGGTGCATCTCCAGTGGGGTGCCCCGCATGTGCATCACGACCAGCCCGCAGTCCGATTCCGCTGCCAGTTCGACCATGGCGTCGTCGCGAAAGCCGGTGACATCGTTCAGCACCACGGCGCCTGCGCCCAGGGCGCGCCGGCCCACCTCCGGCTTGTAGGTGTCGACGGAGACCCTCACACCCGCCGCGACCAACCCTTCGACCACGGGCATGATCCGCTGCATCTCCGTGTCGAGATCGACCGCTCGGGCCCCGGGTCGGGTCGATTCCCCGCCGACATCGACGAGAGTCGCCCCTTGGGCCACCAGTTCCAGGCCCCGCTGGATGGCGACCGTCGGATCGAGGTGCTCGCCACCATCTGAGAAGGAGTCCGGCGTGACGTTCACCACGCCGACGAGGACGCCGGGCGTCAAGTCGACGTCGCCGTCGCCGATCGACCAGGTGGGGGCCGGGTTCAAGTCCCGGTGCCGAAGAGGAGTGACATCGCCTCGGCCCTGGTGGCCGGGTTGGTCTCCATCTGACCGCGGACCGCGGAGGTCACCGTCATCGCCCCCGGCTTGCGCACCCCCCGCATCGACATGCACAGGTGCTCGGCTTCCACCACCACCAGCACACCGAGCGGTTCGAGACGGTCGTTGAGACAATCGGCCACCTGTGCGGTGAGACGCTCCTGCATCTGAGGGCGTTTGGCGAACGCGTCGACCAGACGGGCCAGCTTGGACAACCCGGTGACCCGCCCCTGGGGGAGATAGGCGACGTGAGCTTTGCCGTGGAAGGGGACGAAATGGTGCTCACACATCGAGTAGAAGGCGATGTCGCGCACCATGACGATCTCCTGGTAGTGCTCCTCGCCGAAGAAGGCATCGATCACGTCCCCGGGATCGGAATCGATCCCCGAGAACACTTCCTCGTAGAACCGGGCCACCCGTTCGGGGGTGTCGACCAGCCCCTCACGCATCGGGTCCTCACCGAGAGCCTCGATGATCTCCCTGACCGCCTTCTCGATACGGCCGGTGTCGATGTCACTCATGACCAGGCTGAACCTAACGGGTGAAGTCATCTATTTCCCCGAAATCGAATTGGGGGTTGACAGTGCAGTCACGTTGACGGTATGGTGACATCATTATGACATCATTTCGATGTCACAATGGACGCAAAGGAGACGTCATGCTGGTTACTATGACTCACAACCAGGTCGAGGCTCTGATGGAGGAGCGTGTGCGCAACCTGACCAAGACCTACGCCAAGCAGAGGAAGGTTTGAATGCAGCTGTCCCACGCCATCACCAATCTCGAGTCTGCAGTCGAGACCCAGCTCAGGATCGCCGGGCCCGAGATCGCAGAGGCCGGCGCCCATCTCATGGCCGCGCTGAAGCCGGCCATCACCCAGACGATGATGGAAGTGGTCAACATGGCGGTGGCCGAGATCTCCAGCCAGCTCGACACCCAGTTGATCGACATCAAGCTGGTGGACGGCGACCCCGAGCTGGTGGTCAACGACGATCCCACCGCGGTGACGCCTCCTCCTCCCCCGCCCCCTCCTGGATCTGATGACGTGGACGAGGCGCGGATCACCGTCCGGCTTCCCGGCTATCTGAAGGACCTCATCGTCAACGAGGCCGAGAGCTCAGGTGACTCGATCAACGCCTACGTCGTCGACGTCCTCACCAACAAGGCGCGTCGCAGCAGGAACGCCACCGGCAGTCATCACAAGACGACTTTCAAGCTGTGATCCACAAGACGTTCCAAGTCGACGGCTCACCCGACATCGACATCCGCATCGAGTCGGGCAGGGTCGAGGTCCATCGGGGTCAACCCGGGGTCGTCGACGTCCAGGTCGACACCCGTGCTTCAGGTTTCATCGTCGAGCAGCGGGGCAACTCGATCTTGGTTTCCTCCGACAAGAACCAGTCCTGGTTGTCCCGCGGCTCGGCTTTCGTAATCATCGAGACCCCCGACCTGAGCGACCTGGCCGTGGCCGTGGCCTCGGCCCAGATCCAGGTGGATGCCCCCTTGGCCAAGGCTGAGATCAAGACCGCCTCGGGTGACATCGAGATGGAGTCGGTGCAGACCCTCGTGGTCAAGACGGCCAGCGGAGACACCCAGGTGGAAAAGGTGGAGCGGGCCCTGCGCTACTCCTCGGCCTCCGGTGATCTCACCGTGGAAGCCCTGGGACCCGGTTCCGCCGCGATCTCGACCGCATCCGGCGACGTCGTCATCGCGAGATGCGAGGCGATCCTGGACGTCAACACGGCGTCGGGCGACGTGCATGTCTCCCGTTTCACCGGCCGGAGCGCCAACTTCAAGGCGATGTCCGGCACCATCGAGCTGGGTCTCCCCCGCGGCACCGAGGTCTCCCTCGACGCCAGACTTCTCTCGGGGTCGCTCCGGCTCCCCGATCCCGACCCCGGCAACGAGCCGCCGGAGCGTCACGTCGAGATCAGGGCGAAGATGGTCTCAGGCGATCTGAGGATCGATCGGGCGGACTGAGACGCCGCCTCGGGGCTCAGGCCTCGGCGGGTCTACCCT
>DASSVE010000207.1:0-6008 GCA_035706345.1 Acidimicrobiia bacterium | reverse complement strand
ACTTCATGTGGAACGAGTTGGCACGGGGTGCGATCGGCGCCGTTGTCCTGGTCGACACCCGTCGCATCGAAACCTCCTTTGCCGCGATCGATTTCTTCGAGCGACGTCGGACCCCGTTCGTGGTCGCGATCAACACCTTCCACGGCCGCAAGCTGCACGCCGTCGAGGAGGTGCGGACCGCGCTCCAGGTGGGTCCCGAGATCCCGATCGTCTACTGCGATGCCCGGGTCAGGGTCGATGTGCAACGCGTGCTGGTGACTCTGGTCGAGCACGCCCTGCACCGGGCCACCTCCAGCGCCTCGGCCTGAGACTCAGGCCGCAGGGACGCGTCGGGGGAGAGAGCTGATCTGCTCGGTGGGGAGACGCAGCTCGAACACGTTCTGACCGTCGATGCGGCGGTATTCGATGTCGCCATCCATCAGTCGGGCCAGGTGCCTGCCGACGGTGAGGCCGAGCCCGACGGCGGCCGGTTGTGTGACCGGCTGGCCGGATCGCAGGTCGCCCGTGAAGATCCGCTCCCGCTCGGAGACGGGGATCTCGGGGCCGTCGTCGAACACCTGGAAGACTGTGTCCGGCCCCGAAGACACCGTGCGAACGCTCAGGGTGTCGCCGCCATACCTGATGGCGTTGCCGATCAGGCTGGCGAGGATGTGACGGGTAAGGCCGGCGTCGGCCCAAACCTCGTCGGCGCCGATCTCGATCGAGACGTTCTCGGCGTCGGGCAGACCGGCCAGCACCTCCCGGCAGATGGCCCCGGCGTCGATCCGGGACGGCACCACCGACACCGGGGCGGTGTCGGCGCGGGCTGAGACGATCAGATCGTCGATGATGGAGGCGATGTCCCGAACCTGGGCTTGGATACGGGGCAGGGTGCCGGCGACATCCACATGCGGGCGATCGGACGTGTCGGTCAGGTCGATCAAGACCTCGAGCGAGTCCTTCAGCTCGCTCCCCAGGGTGGCGACGAATTCGTCCTTGCCCCTGACCAGGCTCTCCAATCGCCGCTGCTCCTCCAACGTGCTGGTGACGTCCTCTATCTGGAGGACGACCATCGCCGGCCCTGTGGGAGTCCTGGGGACAAGTGAAAGGGACACCCGGCCCCATATCGGGTGGCCTCCGGCGGTGACCCAGCGCATCCACTCCGTGGCGCGGTGGTGATCGCTGTTGCCCATGGTCTCCCAGGCCGCTCCCAGTTCGGCCAGATCGTCCGTGTGGAGGAGGCTGGCCACGTTGGCGCCGATCAGGCTGGCTTGATCTCGGCCGAGCACATCGACGAGCGCCGGGTTGACCTCCAGGATCTCGCCGGAGGGTCGCAGCACGGCCATCCCGATGGGGGCGGCGTGGAAGCTGGCGCGGTAGAGGTGCGACGGGCCCGGCTGGGCGACCGAAGCCGACAGCTGCACACGCCAGGACAAGGCCATCACCAGGGCGAAAGCCGCCGCCATTCCGACCCAGAGGGTCGGGTCGGAGCCCTGGGGCGGGACAACCAGGAGATATGTGCTGACCACGAGCACAGAGCCGATCAGCATGACCCGGTCCCGGTACAGCGAGATCGCGCAGATCATGAGGAGGAAGTGGACATGGGAGAGATCGCTGCCACCGCTATGGCCGACCACGAGCACCGAGGTGGCGATCAGGCCGCCGGCTACGGCAGCCGAGGCTCCTCGAGGGCCGTTGAGGGCCGTACCGGCGAGGGCGAACGCGGTAGGCACGGCAACACCGAGGGCCACCTCCGGAAGAGGATGCCCGCCCCAGACGCCCAACGCGGCCAGGATCGGGAGCTGGGCCCAGAGGAGGATGAGACAGATGTGATGGGCGCGGTGGAACCCGGCCGGGGCGCCTGAGCGAGCAGCCGCAGACATGACGGCACGATATCGCCGGCATCCTCCGATTCCCGGTGTCTCCACCGACGAATCCTGCTCGGCGTGATCCTTGGTAGGTCCTGGCAGCACCGGTACTGTTCACAGACGATGGAAATCGGGGCCCTCATCGAGATCGCACTTGCCAACAGTGACCGCCGTCAGATCGCGGTGACGTCGTTGGAGCCTGTCGAGATCGCCATCGAGGCGGTGGGCGGTCTGGTCCAGATCGTCTCCGAGCTGGTGGAGAACGCCCTGAACTTCTCGGCTCCGGGTGATCGGGTGACCGTTCGTGGCGAAACGGCCGAGGAGGGGTATGTGATCTCGATATCCGACCACGGTGTGGGGATCCCACCCGATCTGGTCGACGGACTGAACCGGGTGTTGAGCGAATCGGGGCGGGTCTCCGGGCCCGATCCCAACCTGGGCATAGCCCTCGTCTCCCGTCTCGCCCGTCGTCATCGCTTCGGGATCCGGCTGGTCTCCGAGGCTTCCGGCACCAGCGCCAGAGTGTCGGTCCCCACACGTCTCGTCAGCCGAATCACGGCTTCCGACTCCTCCGAGTCCGAGCGTCGTCTTCCCCCACGTCCGGATCTCTCCGTCTTCGCCTCGTCGGAGGCCTCCGAGACCCTCGACCTCACGTTGTTCGAGGGATCCCAGTCCGCCGGCGGAGTGGTGGGAATGTCGGATGATGCGCGGCGTGAGGCGGAGCGTTTCCTGGAGAGGGTGTTCGGGCCCCTGCGCAACAGACCGGCCACGGGTCAGACGGCCCCGGCCCGCCCGGGTTCCAATGGGAAGACTCCGCCCCGTGATCGGCCACAGACGGCCGACCGGCCTGGAGGCGAGCCCGCCGGCGCCACGGTGACGACCCTCCGGGTGCGTGAGCCGGGGAAGAACTTCAACATGGTCGAAGACAACCCCTCGACCGTTGCGGCCGAGGGCGCCATCGACATCCGAAGCGCGCTCACCAGATTCGCCGACGGTCGTCGCTCAGCGGAGCGAGAACGCCGGCGCGACTGACCGCGACGCCGCCACCAGGACTTTCGGGTCAAGATTTCCGCCGCCGTGGCCGATGGGCTAGCAGACCATGCTTTCCCGCGTCCTCCTCACTCTGGCCTGCGCCGTCGTCGCCTTGGCCGCGGCCCTGGTCATCGGTTGCACCAATCCCGAGCTCGAGGTTGCGACCGGTGATCCCATCGGTGTCTGCTCCGTCATGGGCCCGATCGGGCCGGAGACCAGTCTCTGGGTGGGTGTCGGACTCGGCTTGTTCTCCGCCCTGGCCCTCATCGCCACCTGGATCCCCGCTGCCCGTCCCGCCGGCATCCGTCGCCGCGCCGAGCCGGTGCGGTCGCTCAACGAGAATCTGTCCAGACTCACCGACGACGATCCGGACCAGCCCGGGATCGGGCAGGTGACGACGTCGGAGAACCACCTCGCTCGTCTCACCCGACGTCTGGAGACAGTCGAGATCGCCCTGGGCGGAAATGGGGGATCGAGGGAGGCGACCGAGCAGTGGATGGGTCTGCTTCGTGACGCCAACGACCTCCACAACCACGGGAACCTTTTGACGGAGGACTTCAAGGTGATCAACACCCGGCTCCTCCAGGTCTTCGACCCCGAAGAGGACGGCCGCTAGGAACCCTGGGCCGCAGGGTCGTCGAAGTCGGCCAGCACTTCTTCCAACTGTTCCCCGACCGCGGTGATCCTCTTCTGGCAGAAGTCGAGGAGCGTCGCCGCCCGCTGCACGTCCTCGAGGAGACGGTCCACGTCGACGTCCTCGGCGCTGAGACGGGCGTGGATGGCCCGCAACTCGGCCAGGGCCTCCCCGTACGTCAGGTCTTCGCTCACTTGTCCCTCACTTCGACCACGACCGTACCGTCGGCGAGCCGAACAGAAAGACGATCACCGGGCGACACCTGGGCGATCGACTTGATGACCGTGCCCCGGTCGGCATCGGTCACGATGGCGAATCCTCTCTTCAGAGTGGGCTCGAGGTCGATCGCCGAGAACCAGTGCCGAAGTGTCTCCAGACCGACCCTGTGCCGTTCCACCACCCGACGCGAGGCGCCGGCCAGGTCGACGCCCAGCCGATGCAGGTGATCCTCCTGACGACGCAGGGTGACCGCAGCCCCGGCGACGTCGGCCCTGACCACTCGTATCCGGTGATGGTGACGTCTCAATGCCTCCCGGCCCTCTCTGCCGATGAGCGCCCGGGCACGGTCGAGACGCCCGGCGAACTCCGCCACCCTCGACACGAGCCACTCTCCTGCGGCACTCGGTGTCTTCTCGGCCAGGGCGGCGGCCTCGTCGGCGATGGTTCGGTCCATGTCGTGACCGATACCGGTCAACACGGGGACGGGGGTGGCGGCGATGGCGCGGGCCACGATCTCGGTGTCGAAGACCGCCAGGTCGAGCTTGGACCCGCCTCCGCGGACGATGGCGATCATGTCGACGCTCTCGGACCGGAATCGCCCCACGCCCGCAGCGATGCGCGCCGGAGCAGTCTCGCCTTGCACCGACGTGTGCGCGGTCTTGATCGAGAACCTGTAGCCGGAGCGTCGGAGCTGGTCGGTGAAGTCACCGTGTGCGGCCGAGCCACGACTGGTCACCAGACCGATCCGCAACGGGACCAGCGGAAGCGGGATCGACCGGTTGGCCCCGAGGGCGCCGTCTGCGCTCAGCCGGGCCAGCACCTGGGCACGCTCCATGGCGAGACGCCCGGCGATGAAAGTGGGGTCGATCTCGAGCAAGGACAGCCGTATCTGGGAGTTGCGCGCGTTGACTCCCACGGTTCCCCTGATCCTGATCTCGACACCGTCACGCAAACCGCCGAGCCCGGTGGCGGCGAGCACCCGCTCGACATCGGCCATGACGATGCCGCGTCCGCCGACGTCGAGCGCGGCTCCCTCGACTTCGGGGTCGGCGAGCCTGAAGAAGACAGCCCCTCCGCTGGTCCGCCGATAGCCGCTGACTTCTCCGCGCACCCACACCGGTGTCGGGAACTCCGTGACCATGGCCTGCTGGGCACGGGAAAGCACTTCGCTGACCGTCAGGGATGGAGCGGGAGGCGGGTTGGCGTCGATGTGCTCGACGTTACAAGTGTGCTGTGACCACTTGGAGAGAGGTCTCAGTCGGACGGGAAGGCCTCGGAGACCGCATGCGCCAGGATCTCCCGGTGATCGAAGGCGAGCTCGACGTCCCCGCCGAGAGCCTCGTCCACGGGGACCAAGCGGCTCGAAGCCGCATCACTGCCGCCTACGGGGTCTGCGAGGTCGTCGACGAACGCGTAGTAGACGATGGAGACAACGCGCATCCGGGGGTCGCGCCCCGGCTTGCCATAGGCGCCGAGTTGGGACAGTTGGGACGACGACAGCTCGATGCCGGTTTCCTCCGCCAGTTCTCGTACCGCCGCCTCGGGGAGATCCTCGTCGACCTCGACGAATCCTCCCGGCAGCGCCCACGACCCGCGGTACGGCTCGTTGCCTCGCTCCACGAGCACCACCATCAACCGTCCCTCTCGCCGAGTGAAGACGACCACGTCCACACTCACCGCGATCTGGGGGAGGGAGAAGCTCTGGTGGTCGGTCACGTGGGGACGATAGGAGCCGCGCACCTGCGCTAGAGCCGATCAGCCTCCATACTCATGGTTGGCAATGCAGACGACCGAGGTCCCACAGCCGACGACTCTGGAGTCGCCCGTCCCCAGATGGCGCCGGGCATCGCGGGTCGACCGCTTCTGTGCGCTGTTCGTGCTGACCGCATTCGGCATCACCTGGCCGGTTCTCGAGCTTCTGGGCGACAATGCCGAGTTCTTCCTCGCCCGGAGGTCGCCCAAGGGCGAGATCGTGGCCACGGCCCTTCTGGCCACCATCGTCATCCCGGCGATCGTGGGGCTGATCGGGAGTCTCCCCGGTCGGATCGGCGCCTGGGTGGGATCGGCCCTGATCATGATCACGGCGTCGTCCTTGGTCCGGCTCTACCTGGCCCGCACAGGAATGCCCGACTGGGTCGACGTGGCTCTGGCCCTGGCCGCCGGCGCCGGAATCACATGGGCGTTCTATCGATACGCGGGCGTCCGTCAGGGAGCGCGATATCTGGTCGTCGCCCCTCTCGTCCTGCTGGCGATGTTCCTCTTCGCCATGCCGGTGG
>DASSVE010000206.1:0-4785 GCA_035706345.1 Acidimicrobiia bacterium | reverse complement strand
GTCGGGGCCAGGGCGACCGGACCTACGAGGTGGACCGACTCCTGGCCGACGGCACCTTCAGCCCGGAGAAGCGATCGGCGGAACCGGTCCTCATCGGTGGCCGTCTGCCCGGTGAGCCGGCACGACCCGAGTGGATGCGGGTCAAGGCCCGGATGGACGGCGACTACCTCGAGCTGAAGAAGCTGATGCGCGGCCTGTCGCTGAACACGGTCTGTGAGGAGGCCAACTGCCCCAACATCTACGAGTGCTGGGGGATGGGCACCGCCACTCTGATGATCCTGGGTGACAAGTGCACCCGGGCCTGCTCGTTCTGCAACGTCACAACGGGGAAACCGACCGAGTTCGACATCTTCGAGCCGTTCCGGGCTGCCGAGGCGATCAAGACCATGGGTCTGCAACACGCGGTGATCACTTCCGTGAATCGCGACGACCTGGACGATGGGGGAGCGGGGATATTCGCCCAGACGATCGTCGAGACCAGGCGGATGTCACCGGGCACAGAGATCGAGGTGCTCATACCGGACTTCAAGGGTGATCGTGAAGCGCTGCAGACGGTCATGGATGCCCGCCCCGAGGTGCTCAACCACAACACCGAAACCGTGCTCCGGCTGCAGCGTGACATTCGCACTTCGGCGAATTACGGGCGGTCTCTCGCGCTGCTCTGGCGTGCCAAGCAGATGTACCCCGAGGGTCTGATCAAGTCCGGTCTGATCGTCGGGATGGGGGAGACCGGTGAGGAGGTGCTGGCGACGCTGGCGGACATGCGGGCGGTCGGAATCGACATCGTCACCATCGGCCAGTATCTGCGGCCGACGGCCCGTCATCGTCCCATCCACCGCTACGTCCATCCCGACGAGTTCGCCGAGTACAAGGACTTCGGCGAGGGGCTCGGCATCCCACACGTCGAGTCAGGGCCTCTGGTTCGCTCCAGCTATCACGCCAAAGAGGCCCGGGGAGCGGTCCCGGTGACCATCGAGGCCCGAGGGGGTTGATGCCGGTTCCCCGCTGCGGCATGGTGGGAGCGTGTCGATCTCAGAGGCCGCTCGCGCCGACTTGTACACTGGCCTCGCCGAGGTCCTCGGACCGGAGCGAGCAGAGAACCTCATGGCGCAGCTGCCCAAATACGACCCCGATCGAACGGCATTGAATAGCGACTTCGCCGATCTCAAGGCCGAGCTGGCCGAGCTTCGTGCCGAGCTCCGCGGTGGTCTTGCGACGCTCAACGAGCGCTTCGACCGTCTGTACCTGACGATGCTGGTCGGGATGTTCGGGATCGTCGCCACCATGATCGGCGTCATCCTGAGCGTTCGATGACCTTCGACTACGCCGGCCGGGTGACACATCTCCAGGAGGCGATGGCCACTATCGGTGTCGACGTCGCCCTTCTGTCGGTGGGGGCCGATCTGCCCTACTTCAGCGGCTACGAGGCGATGCCCTCGGAGCGTCTCACCGTCTTCGTCGTGCCCAGGTCGGGCGACCCGGTCATGTTCCTCCCCCAACTGGAGGCCCCTCGGGTCGAAGGCGGGTGGTTCGAGGTGCGTCCCTGGGCCGAGACCGACGACCCAGTGGCCCTGGCAGCTGCGCTTGCCGATCCACAGCGAGCCGCCGTTGGCGACCACATGTGGTCGGTGTTCCTCATCCGCTTCCAGAAAGAGTGGACCGCCACTGATTGGATCCCGGCTTCACAGCTCACGAGGGACCTGAGGATGAGAAAGGACGATGTCGAGATCGATCTGCTTCGGCAGGCCGCACACGGCGTGGATCGGGTGATGGCCCGCATCCCCACCGAGGTCGTATTCGCCGGACGCACCGAAGCCGAGGTGTCCCGACAACTGGCCGCCTTGACGGTCGAGGAAGGACATGACACCGCCGAGTTCGGCATCGTCGCCTCCGGGCCCAACGGCGCCTCGCCCCATCACCACGTCGGAGACAGGGTCATCGAGGAGGGCGACATCGTCGTCTGTGACTTCGGTGGCCGACTGGGCGGCTACTACTCGGATTCCACCCGGACCTTCGTGGTCGGCGAGCCGACCCTCGATCAGGACGAGGTCCACGACGTGGTGCTGGCGGCCAACGAGGCCGGCCGGGCCGCGGTCAAGCCGGGAGTTCCCTGCGAGGAGGTCGACCGGGTGGCGCGTCAGGTCATCGAGGACGCCGGCTACGGCGAGTACTTCGTGCATCGAACCGGGCATGGCATCGGTCTCGAAGTCCATGAGCACCCATACATGGTGCGCGGCAACGACGAGTTGCTGGAGCCGGGCATGACCTTCTCGGTCGAGCCAGGGATCTATGTTCCCGACCGGTTCGGTGTTCGCATCGAGGACATCGTGGTGTGCACGGAGGACGGGGTGGAGAGCCTCAACCAGTCCGAGCGCCGTCTGGTGGCCGTCGGCTAGCTCAACCCGATCGAGAACTCGTCGAAGACCTCGCCGTTCACGTCCATAGCTGACACGGTGATGACATCCCCCTCCTGGTCCATGACCAGGAAGTGATTGATCGACTCGCCGGCGACCCTCTCCGGGTGCCCCACATCGCAGGCCTGGAGATCAGTGAGCCGGGCCCCACCACCGCCCGTGACCGTGTAGATGATCCCGTCGTCCTCGAAGCGCTGGTAGCCGTGCTCGTGACCGTTGAGCATCAGAACCACGTCCTCGTCGAACTCCGGTAGCCATGCGTAGCCGACCTTCTCATGGTCGCCGTGCGAGCCGCAGCTGTACGGCGGGTGATGGGAGACGATCACCGTCGGGCGGCCACTCGAGGCGAGGGTTTGGTCGAGGAATTCGAGTTGTTCCGGGGAGTCGATCTGTGTCGAGTCCAGGATCACGACGTCGACCGCACCCCATTGGTGCACGGTCCAGCGTGGCGGGTCGTCGAATGCGGTATTCAACGCCTCGATCCGTTCCTCGCTCTCTATGTCGTGGTTTCCCCAAGTCACCCAGAACGGGATCCCTGCTTCCGTTGCCCAACCGAAGGGCTCCATGAGGAACTCCCAATCGTCGGAGTAGAAGTTGTCGCCGGTCGTGAGGATGGCTTCGACGTCCTCCGTCTCGGCATGGCGCATCATGGCCCCGGCAACCGCCCCCTGTGGCATCGTCCCCGAGCCCCAGTCTCCGACCACCAAGAGATCTCCGACTGGCCCGGCCACAGAGGTGGTCGTGGCCGTGGTTGGAGTCGTCGTCGTGCTGGTTGCAGGGGTCGTAGCCGACGTGGTCGTGGTCGGAGCCGTCGTCGTTGTGGGCTCGCTCGCAGAATCCGTCCCGCACGCCGTCAGGAGGCCGAGAATCAGCCCGATCGTGATGAAATTTCTGGCCTGGGAGCCGGTCACGGCATCAGCGTATGCGGGGTGACGCGATACCGGGGTGCTTTGACTAATCCTGGAAATGGTTACTCTCCAGCCGGATGTTCGCAACGGCCGCAGCGATCTTCTCGGTGCTTCTCATCATCACGGGGGTCGCCAAAGTCGCCAGCCCTCATGATGTCGAGCGGGCTCTCGTAGCGCTCGGGATGCCCCGAATTCCCTTCGCCGGAGCCGTTGTCGGGGTGGTCGAGATCGTCGTCGGAGCCGCCGCGTTGTTCGCACCCGCCGCCCTCCTCGCCCAGGGTCTGCTCTATCTGGGGTTCGCCGGCTGGGTCCTTGTCGCACTGCTACGGGAGGTCCCGTTGGCCAGCTGCGGGTGTCTCGGCAAGGACGACACCCCGCCGACCTGGGGTCATATGTTCATGAACGTGGTGGCAGGCGGTCTCAGTCTGGCGGCCGCAGCCAACGGCCCCATCGACATGGCGGGTGGTCTGGAAGGAATTGCCATGATTGTCGTGATCGCCGTGGGGGTATTCCTCGCCTACGTGATCTTGAACGACGGGGCGCGACTCGTAGCGGTGCGCTCGAGATGACGAAACTCATGGAGCGAGCGAGCGGTCTGGTTGGTGGCTCCGACCCGAACCGCCGTGACTTCCTGACCAAATTCACCATGGCGGTCACCGCTTTGTTGGTCGCGCCAATGGAGTTCATCCTTCGGCCCACGACCGCTTATGCCGCCGTGTGCGGGCCGGCACCCGGCTGCAACGACGGGTACAGCGCCTTCTGCTGCTCGATCAACCGGGGGATAAACAACTGCCCGCCCGGCCACTTCGTCGGCGGATGGTGGCGCGCCAGTGGATCCTCCTACTGCCTGGTCAATGGTGTTCCATCATCGAGGTACTACATCGATTGCCATCCCCGATGCTCCTGCGATTGCGGGAGCAACGGGTTCTGCGCCTCTTCCTGCTGGTCGTGCTCCTGTCACTGCCCCGACACCGGCACCTGCGACGCCCGTCATGCCTGCTGCGCGGTCTTCCGATATGGCCAGTGCAACACGGAGATCGGCTGCTCCGGCCCGGTCACCTGTCGGGTGGTCACCTGCGTCCCCCCGTATCAGCTCTTCGACTCTTGCAGTTCCACTCTCAGGGTGGACAACTTCACCGCCAATCAGACCGCACCCTGTCTGGCAGGTCAGTGATGACCGGGGTCTACGCCATCGTCATCGCCCTCTCTGTCGTGATCTTCCTGCTCGGGATCCTCGTGATCGGACTTTTACGCAGCCACGCCGACATCCTGCGCCGCCTCGAGGGCATCGGAGCCGGTCTGCAGGGGAGCGACCACGGTCACGAGTCCCGGATCACCCTGACCCGGCGGGAGGCGAGACCGGCTCCGGGACGCCAGGTCACCGGGATCACGCCGGACGGTGAACCGGTGGTGATGGCTCTGGGGATCGGCAGCGACCCGACCCTGGTTGCGTTCCTCAGCAC
>DASSVE010000205.1:0-6703 GCA_035706345.1 Acidimicrobiia bacterium | reverse complement strand
TCGTCGGGGCGGGCATATCGGTGATCCTCTATGTCATAAGGCAATCGAACCGGGTGACGATCAAGGAATGGGAGATCGGGGAGGACGGGCGCAACCGCGAGCTGGATCCGCCCGAGGAGGTACCGCCGGATCGGGTCCTGGTCCTGCAACCGTACGGGAGCCTCTTCTTCGCCGCTGCCCCCACGTTCGAGAAAGCCTTGCCCAAGGTGACCGGAGCCACCCGGAACTCGGTGGTCATCCTGCGACTGCGCGGCAAGAGCGACCTCGGGACCACATTCATGGAGGTGATCTCCCGGTACGCACTCCAGCTCCAGGCCGCCGACAGCAAGCTGGTCATCGTCTCCGCGGCTGAGCGGGTCATCGAACAGCTCGCGGTGACCGGTGTCACCGACATCGTGGGCGCCGACAGCATCTACCCGTCCGACGAGTGGGTTGGCGCCACCCTGGCCAGGGCACACGCCGACGCCACGACGTGGTTGTCGAGCCGGACTTGAAGGCGGTCGGCCACTGCGTGGTCGGCCTGGTCAGGGGTAGTTTCCCGACATGGGTCAAGTGATCAGCAGCATCCTGCCGGAAGCCGTCGGTGTCGCCATCAGCCCGGTGCCGATCATCGCCGTCGTCCTGTTGCTCGCCACGCCGAGAGGGAAGGGCAACGGCCTCGCCCTCCTGCTCGGCTGGCTGGTCGGCCTGGCGGCAGTCGGGACCATCGTGCTTCTCCTCGCCGATCCGGCCGAAGCTGCCGGGGACGACGGGCCTCCTGACTGGGTTGGCTGGTTCATACTGATCCTGGGCGTCCTCGCCGTGCTCGGTGGGCTGGGCCAATACCGCAATCGCCCACGAGGTGATGATGAACCGGCCATGCCGAAGTGGATGTCGACAGTCGACAAGTTCACCCCGGGCCGGTCCGCCGCCATTGGCCTGGCCCTGGCCGCAGTCAACCCGAAGAACCTGACCCTGACCTTGGCGGCGGCCGCCGCCATCGCGGGCGCCGGCCTGGATACAGGGGAGTCCTATCTGACACTTGCGATCTTCGTCATCATCGGGACCATCGGGCTGGCGATCCCGATCGGGATCTACTTCCTGGGTGGCGACAAGGCGAGTGAGACCCTCAACGACCTCCGCCACTGGCTCGCAGTCCACAACCCGGCGATCATGACCGTGCTCTTCATCGTGATCGGGATGAAGCTGATCGGCAGTGGTCTGCAGACGATCCTCACATGATCGAAGCCACATGAGCGGCTTGGCATCATGGAACGAGAGGGCTGCCAGAGCGGCGATCGAGGCCTACGTGGCCACTGTGACTTCCGATGGCCCTGACTTCGTTCCGCCGGACGGGCGTGTCGCCGTCTTCGACAACGACGGGACTCTTTGGTGCGAGAAGCCGATGCCGGTGCAGCTCGACTACACCGTCAGGCGTTTCGAGGAGATGGCCGAGGCCGATGCGTCGCTTCGCGACACCCAGCCATGGAAAGCCGCCTACGAGCAGGACCTCGAGTGGATGGGCACGGCAATGGTCAAGCACTACCACGGGGACGACAGCGACCTCGCATCACTCATGGCGGCCGTTCCCCGGGCCCTGGAAGGCCTGAGCGTCGATCAGTACGCCGAGGATGTGCGACGGTTCATCCACGAGGCCGTGCACCCCACGCTGGGACGCACTTACGCCATGTGCGCATACGCCCCGATGGTCGAATTGCTCCAGTACCTGGCGAGTCACGGCTTCACGAACTACATCGCTTCTGGGGGCGATCGTGACTTCATGAGACCGTTTGCCGACGAGCTCTACGGGATCCCACCCGAGCGTGTCATCGGGAGTTCCCAGCAAGTCGAGTACCGCGAGCTGGAGGACGGGACAGACGTCCTCTACAAGTCGGCGATGGATGTCTTCGACGACGGGCCCGAGAAGCCAGTGAGGATCTGGAGCCGAATCGGACGACGACCGGTGGTGGCGGGTGGCAACTCGAACGGCGATATACCGATGCTTCGCTTCGCCCGGGCTCCGGGAAGACCCGCCTTGAGACTTCTCATCCTCCACGACGATGCCGACCGGGAGTTCGACTACACGGCGGGTGCCGAAGATGCGCTCACCCGAGCTGCAGAGCGTGATTGGACCGTGGTCAGCATCAAAGACGACTGGTCGAGAGTGTTCGCCGAGGAGTGACCGACCACCCCTTCTCTAGATGTACTCGTGGCGCTGCAGCCATCGGGTGCCGAAGAAGCCTTCCAAGGCCGGCAGATAGAACGTGATGAGGCGGTAGGTGGCGGTCACCGCGATCGCCACATGCTGATCCAGACCAGTCGTGACCAAGAGAGCCGTCATCGTCGCCTCCGCCACGCCGACACCGCCTGGAATGGGCATGAATCCGGCCAGGAGACTCGTTCCTGCCGCCACGAACAGGGCCGAGCTGTAGCTGAGATTGCTGCCGACGGACTGGATGACGATCCACAACGTGAGACCGAGGACATTCCAGAAGACGAAGTTGCTGACCAGCAGGCCAATGGCGCGCGAGGGCTGGTGCATCACCACGAGCAGGGCATCCCAACCCTGAGTGATCACCGGCACCACACGGTCCCGTATCCGCGGCACCTTCAGCACGACGACGATCACCACGATCACCAGGAGGACCACGATCCCGAGGATCAGGAGCCAAGGCACGTCGGCAGGGTCGATGTTGAGACCGAGGTCGATATCCCCGGTCAACAGGATGATCAGGAGCAGAGCGACCTGGACGAGGAAGCCGGAGAAGCCGTCGATGGCGCCCTGGGCCAAGGCGGTGGTTATCGACACCCCGAACTTGTGGAGAAACGCGGCGTTCATGGCCACCCGCCCGGCCGAGCTGGGGATGGCTAGGGCGATGAATTGGCTGGCGGTCTGCAGGATGAGCAAGGGCCAGAAGGGGAGCTTCACCGAAACGGCGAACATGGTCGAGGTCGCAGAGGGGAAGAACTGGGTGTGCCCGACCAGCACCGCCAGGACGATCAGGGCCCAATCGGCATGCTGCAGCACGGACCAGATCTCGGCATAGTCGACCTGGGTCAAACGGGGGATCAGGGCGAAGGCGAGCAGGAGGATCAGCCCCAGCGTGATCAGGCTGCTCACGCTGACCCGGCGCAGCTGCACCGGCTCCGGTCTCGCCGAACCGGTGACGTCTGCGACCGCATCGGCCAGGGTGGTCATCAGCACCTTGGGTCTCTGGGCCAGCCGTCGGGTGGATGAGCTGACCGCCGGGACCTGCAGATAAGGCAGAGCTCCAACCAGACGTGACTCACCGAGACCACGCAGGGCGGTGTCGACGGCACGCTCCTCTCCGACCAGGACCGCAAGGGAGAAGAGGAGCTCGGCCACGTCGGCCCCCTGATCGGCGTCGTCGGCCGCCAGCGATCCGAGTGCGAAGTCGGTGATCACCGGGCCGCTCGGCAGATAATGGACCGCCGAAGTGTCCAGTGAGCCGTGACTCATCATCTTCTGGTGGAGAAGGGCCACCTGTTCCCATATCCGAACCAGGAACTCGTCGGTGAGGAGATCTTGATCGACTTCTGCGATCGCCTGGCCTGACCCGCGGAAGGCGATCAGGGCGAGCTCGGGCGATGCGCTCCCGACCGCAGCCAGATCCGGCACCTTCAGACCGGCCCGATCGGCCAGCACCGTGATCAGGGCCTCGTGCTCTACGGCCTGGAGTCGAGAGAAGCTGACCGTGCGCTCGGTCTCCCGATACCACATGGTGTGCCACACCTTGGCGGCGAGCTGGGAGTCGAAGGCGTCGCGCCCGTGGACCTTGATGTCGACCAACTTCCCGCCATGGTCGGTGGCGACGAACCTGACCACACCCCAGGTCTGATAGGGAGCGGGGCGTATGTCCCGGTTGAGGACACCCAAGGTCTCCAGCGTCGCCGATACCGTTTCCGGGTGCGGATAGCCACGTGGTGATCCGGCGATGACGAGATAGGTGCCGGCACAGAACAACCCGATGCCGAACGACCCCACCGTGTGCATCGGGCTCCCGTAGCTCAGACCCACCGAGGCGACTGCGGTTGTCACCATCGCCAGCCAGCCGAACCGCCTCAGAGGACGGGTCATATGTGGGGCCATGACGACCAGCAGAGAAGTGACCAGGGCGACCCGCGTCACCGGGAACCGGGGCTCCGGGTTCTGGAGATCGATCTCCGGCAGGACATATGGCCAGGCCCCGTTGACCAGGAAAGAGAGGAGGACGACGAGCACGACCGTGCCGACGGCCACGATCACCAGGTCACGCAGCATCCGATCTCGCTCACGTCGCTTGGGGATGGCACCCCCGATCACGATCAGGACGTACACCAGGCTGAGCAGGTAGCCGATCGAGAGCAACGACTGGACCCAGGACGGGCTGGATGCGACCAGCTCGACGAATGCCTGCTCCCATGCCGGCGAGTTGTCGACAGTGAACAGGGCCCAGACGATCAATAGAAGGCCGACGACAACGGTCAGGACGTCCCTGGGCCTGCGAACCCTCGGCTGACCTGCCGACGCGACGAAGTAGGAGGCACGAGGCACGGCCAGCGCTTTCATCTTCCCGGCAAGCTACGCATCGTCGAGAGCCGTTGACACCATCCAATCGGGGTGAAGCCGTCCACGACCCTGACCGGTACGTTCTCCGCCGAGGAGGAACCTCATAGCCAGAACGACAGCTCTCAGTGACGACCAGCGCAACGAGATCCTGGAGTTGGCCTCTCAGGCCGACTCGGTGGAGCTCAAGCTGACCGTCCCAGACTCAGCACTGCGATCCACGGTCGACGCCCTCGGCATGGACCCCCTGGACGCGGAGATGCGACAGGTCGTGTTCTTCGACACCGCCGACCTGGCGCTCAACCAGGTCGGTCTCCTGGTGCGGGCCCGTCGGATTCAGGGTGGTAGCGGAGACACCGTCGTGAAGCTGCGCCCTGTCGTTCCCGGCCAGTTGCCCGACAATTTCAGGAAGGCTCCCCAGCTAGGAGTCGAGGTCGACGTCATGCCCGGCGGCCATGTGTGCTCGGCATCGATGAAGGGAGCGAGCAATGCCAAGAGGATCCGGAAGGTGCTCCACGGAGCCGCCAAGATCGGATCACTGTTCGAACCGACCCAGAAGCAGTTCTTCCAGGCCTACGCTCCGGATGGAGTCCGGTTCCGCGATCTGAAGCCGTTGGGGCCGATCACCATCCTGAAGCTGAAATTCCGCCCTTCGGACTACGACCGGCGGATCGTCGCCGAGCTGTGGTTCTTCCCGGACGGAAGCAGGATCCTGGAATTGTCGACCAAGACGGCGCCGAAGGACATGTTCTCGGTCGGGGCCGAGGTGCGCGATTACCTGGTCACCCGCGGAGTCGATCTGAGCGGCGAGCAGCAGACGAAGACCAAGAAGGCCCTTCAGTTCTTCGCCTCCGCCTAATTGGTCTCGGCACGCTCCAGCGGCTTGCCCCACAAGGACACGAGCCGGGCGACCAGTGTGATCAGGAACACCTGACCGACGAACATCTCGATGACCGCAAGCCGTTTGGCCAGATCGGTTGCAGGTGTGATGTCGCCATAACCCACCGTGGTCAGGGTGACGAACGAGTAGTAGATGTAGTCCCCGCTGCTGCCCACCCCGGAGAGCAGCGCTGAGCCCGTGACGAGGCTCAGACCGCGAAAGACCGCCGCCATGACGAACGCGATCAGGGCGTAGGCGGCTATCCCACCCATGACCGTCTGGAACGTGACCACCTTGTGCTGAGCGATTCGGTAGATGACGGCGAGGAGGGCGGCGAGTTGGGCGACGGCGAGCATCAGGAGTCGCAAGCCATGGGCTAGGTCCGATGCGACCAGCCCCATCGAGATAGCGGTCAGGAAGAAGACCACGGTTGCTCCGACTCCGACCCTTCGCAACGTTGCGGGCAGACCCGGTGACCAGAGCGTGGCCAGGAGCAACGTGCCCCAGAGGAGCGAGTTGACCAGGATCATCAGGAGGTTCTCTTCGAACCCGGCCAGCAGATATGAGACCAGGATCAGGGAGAGAACGAGCCCGTACCGCTCCCTGAGCCTGACTCCTCTCGGCTGACGCTCGACCTCCCCGACCATCGTCGGAGTGTACGGGAGCGGGACCCCTCAGCCTCGGCTCGGCGCGATGTTGCGATTGACCCGGAACAGGTTCTCCGGGTCGTACTCGGCCTTGATCTCCGCCAGCCGGGCCAGGTTGCCGCGGTAGGCCTCGGCGGTCCGTTCCGGGCTCTCGTCGTATGTCTGGAAGTTGATGTAGTTGCCCCCGGTCGAGTACTTCTTCAAGGTCGACCAGGCCTTGCGAACCCACTCCACGTTCGCCTCGGCGGGACCACCGTCCGGCCACATGGCCGCGGTGACACAGGCGTACCCGGCATCGCGGTTGCCGACCGCCCCGTCGTCGTCGCCGAACCCGTCCAGAGAGCCTGCCAGGTGGAACAGGACGATCTGGTTGGCCGGCGCCTCGAGACCGACGAACTGGGCGCGATAGTCGGCGAGCAGCTCATCGCTGAGACGGGGAATGAATTCAGACTTCCAGTAGTAGTTCATCCCCTTGGGCTGGGTGGCGTCGAGCATCGACTGCTGGGCCACGTAGTCCTTCACCTGGATCAGGTCGGCCCACGGGGCTCCGTGGGCCTTGATTTCGGCCAGATCGCGTTCCGCCTGCTCGGTCGTTCCGGTGTGGCAGACGACCAACGCGATCATGGGCTT
>DASSVE010000204.1:0-10147 GCA_035706345.1 Acidimicrobiia bacterium | reverse complement strand
TCCGGCACGCTCATCGAGTTGGTGGAGTTGAGATGATTGAAGGGATCGAGATCAAGGGCAGCGCCACCGAGATGGAGGCGGCAGTGATCGCGGTGGTCATCGACCGGATCGCCAAAGAGGAAGAGGCCGCCCGTCAAGGAAGGGGCCGTCGACAGAGATCTGGTCTCCCCGCCTGGGTCCGTGCCGTGATGCCCGACGAGCATCGTTTCCAGTGGGAGCGGGTATACCCGGAGGGGTTGCTATAGCAACAGGTGGCGGATTCCGACACCCGGTGCACGCCCAACGCGGGTCTGGCGCTACCGGCTGAGGACCTCGCGCAGCTCGGTCGATCCCAGCAACCGGGAGATGCCGAGGAAGAGAGCGAGGGTGGTGGCCCCGGCGACCACCATCACCAGCAGACCGTCGAGGATGGAGACCGGGCCCTCTCCCACGATGGCGTTGCCCAACACCCAGCCGACCCCGCCCGCCACCGCCGCCGCGGTCATGGAGCGCAGGAACGAGGGGCCGAGACGGCGGACTGGCTCCCATCCGGAGTCGTAACCCCACGCCACCAACAGACCGAGGGCGTATCCGATCATCACCAGTGTGGAGGCGAGGGCAAAACCCTCCACGCCCATCACCTGAAAGAGCCCGTACCAGACCGGGACGGCGATCACCGAGAATGCCGTGCCCACCAGGACCGGTGTCCACATCTTGCGCTTGGCATAGAAGTGCCTGGCGAGGAGTTGATGCAGCCCCCATGCCGGTATCGAGAAGGCGAAGATCATCAGCAGCGTGGCGACCAGATCGGCGTCCGCCGCCGAGAACTCGCCGTACCCGTAGATGAGCCGAACCAGCGGTCGGGCCAGGACCACCACACCGGCCGTGGCCGCCGCGGCGACGAAGATGGTCTTGCGGGCCGCCCGCCCGGTGGTCTCGATCAGCTCCCTATCCGCCCCGCGGGCATAGAGACTGGCGAGGAATGGGAAGGCGGCCACCCCTGCTGCCTGGGCGATGACCCCTATCGGGACCATGTTCAGCCTGCGGGCATACCCAAGGGCGGCGGTGGCCCCAGGCTCAACCTGACCGAAGAGCTTGACGAACTGCTCGTCGAGCACTGCCACCGACTGACCGATCATCAGCGGGATCGCCAGCACCAGATACTCGCCGACCGCCGACTGGCCCTGGACCGGAGCGAACCAGGTTCCCGTCCTCTTGGCCCCGAACCACTGCATCCCGAAGTTGCCCACTGCCGCCCCGACCACGGCCCCGATCAGGAACGACTCCGGGGACGGGTCGCCTGACCACATGCCGACGAGACCGCCGGCGATGATGCCCAGGTTGTAGACGAGGGGCGCCAGCGCCGGGATCACGAAGCGCTTGTGCGTGTACTGGACGGCCATCAGGATCGCTCCCGAGACCAGGAACACCTGGGCGGGCAGGGCGATACGGGTCATCGTGGCCAGCCGATCGGGATCGGAGGCGTTGGGGAACACCAGGTCGACCAGAGGCCCGGCCAGTGCCCACATGAGGGCGGTGAGGGCGACGATGGCGATGGTGACGAAGCGGAACACCGACGTGAACGACCGGCTCGCCGCTGTCTGGTCACCGGCCTCGAGATGCCGGGCGAGGATGGGGACCAGGGTGATCGTGAGGTAGGCCCCGGCCAGCAGATAGTTGATGAAGTCCGGGATCAGGAAGGACTGGTTGTAGAGGTCCGCCTCGACGGTGGTCCCGAACATCCAGGCGAGGAGCGCATCCCTTATCAGTCCGAGGACCCGGGAGAGAAGGACGCTGGCCGCGATCACGGCCGCCGCCGTTCGCATCCGGATCGGCTTGCTCATGTCCTGACCGCGTATCCCCGAAGCTCCTCGAGCACGGAGTCGGGCACGACCAGATCGCCATAGCCGCTTCCCAGGGAGAGCCCCGGCTTGTATGTGCCGTGGTAGTCGCTGCCCCCTGTGGGAACCAGACCGAAGCGACGGGCCAGATGGCTGTACCCGTCTCGCTCGTGCCTCCGGTAGACCGAGTAGATGGCTTCCAGCCCGACCAAACCGGCCTCCACCAGGTGCGTCAGCAGATCGGCCATCTCCGAAGCGGTGGTGATGCCGAGGGTGTGGGGGTGGGAGAGGACGGGCACTCCGCCAGATTCTCGCGCCAGGCGGATCGCGTCTCCGGGATCGAGACGCGGCCGGCCGACGTAGGCCGGTCTCCCCTTCCCGAGCCAGAGGTCGAACGCGGTCCGAATGTCGGGTACGTAGCCCCGGGCCATCATGACCGCTGCGATGTGGGGCCGGCCCACACTTCCCCCACCGGCCTCCTCCTCGACTTCCTCGATGGTCACCGGCAGGCCGATGGAGGTCAGACGCTCCACTATCGCCAGGTTCCGCTCGTCTCTCCCCTCTCTCAATGCGGCGAATCGGTCCTGGAGCGGCCCGGGCCCGCGTGGGAGCCAGAGGACGAGGAGATGCATCCCGCCCTGGTCGTACTCCAGCGACAACTCGACGCCCGGGATCACTTCGAGGTCGGTCCCTTCGGCCGCCGCCATCGCCTCTGGCAGTCCCTCCTGGGTGTCGTGGTCGGTGATCGCCAGGCTGCGCAGACCGGCCTCTGCGGCCAGTTCGATCAGGCGTGCCGGTGGGTCCGACCCATCGGAGGCGGTGGAGTGGGCGTGGAGATCGACGGCCATCAAACCCCGATGATGCCCGTCGGCACCGTCAGGAATCGGTCACATCGATGGCGATGGACTCGATGTAGACCGTCTCGAGGGGCCGGCTCTGCTCCACACTCCCCGGTGCGGTGGCCGTGGGCACGGCCATGATCTGCTCGATCGCCTCGTCGCCGGACACCACCCGGCCGAGCACGTTGAACTGGTTGGTGAGGAACTGACCGTCGGTTCCGGTCACCACGAAGAACTGGGACCCGGTGCTGCGCGTCCCCCTGCTGTGCATGGCGACGACACCCTCCTCGTAGACGAAGTCCTCGTCGGGAAACTCGTCGGCGATCACGTATCCCGGCCCACCGCTGCCGTTGGCGTCCGGGTCACCGGTCTGGAAGACGAAGTTCTCTGCGATGCGAAAGACGACTTGGCCGTCGTAGAAGCCCTCACGGGCCAGGAACACGAAGGAGTTGACCGTCTCCGGTGCGTCGGGGTTGTTGAGCTCGATGACGAGCTCGCCACAGGAGGTGGTGATGGTGGCGGTCACCGTGGCCGTCTCCGGGATGTTCTGGTCCTCGGGCGCCTCGAAGGTCATCACCTGCTCGGGCGGCGGCTGCTCGGCCCCACACGCGGTGGGCTGGTCGCGGTAGTCGGCATAGGTGCCGGGCACCTCAGCGTCGTCATTTCCAAAGAGACCGCCGAAGGCAAAGATGGCCACGACGACGACACCGAAGATGATTGCGGTGATCAGTCTCCGGCTGAGCTCACGCCGAGATTCGCGCTTTCGCTCTGCTTCACGCTTGGCGGCGCGTTGCTCTTTCTGACGTTGCCGTCGGTCGGTCATGGCGGAGCGACTTTAGGCCCCGGTCCCCTTCAAACCTCAGACGGTGTTCGTAATGCGGCCCGGAACCATCCAAACTGTGGGGGCGATGCCGGTTGTGGTTCAGAAGTACGGCGGGACGTCCGTGGGCGATCCTTCCCGGATCAAGGTCGTTGCCGATCGGGTCCTCCAGACCCGGGCCGGGGGCAACGACATGGTCGTGGTCGTCTCCGCCATGGGGCAGACCACCGACACGCTTCTCGATCTCGCCGCCCAGGTGAGCACCTCGCCTCTTCCGAGGGAGATGGACATGCTGCTGACCGCCGGCGAGCGAATCTCCATGGCGCTCCTGGCCATGGCTCTCAACGACCGCGGGGTCCCCGCGGTGAGCTACACCGGCTCACAGGCCGGCATCCTGACCGACTCTGCCCACGGCGGCGCCCGGATAACACGCATCACCGGGGAACGGGTACGGACCTCACTCGACGAGGGGAAGGTGGTCATCGTGGCCGGCTTCCAGGGGGTCGACCCGGAGTCCAAGGAGATCACGACGCTCGGCAGGGGAGGGTCGGACACCACCGCCGTGGCCCTGGCGGCGACACTCGAGGCGGATGCCTGCGAGATCCTCACCGACGTAGCCGGTGTGTTCACCGCCGACCCGCGCACCGTGCCCGACGCCCGACTGCTTCCCGATGTCGACTACGCCCAGATGCTGACGCTCGCCGCCACCGGCGCCGGAGTCCTCATGCCGAACTCGGTCGAGTTGGCCCGTGATCAACAGGTCCCCGTCCATGTGCGGTCGTCGTTCACCGACGAGGAGGGGACCTGGATGCGGCCGGGGGTGGAGTCACGCCCCTTCGCCGGCATCGCCCACCGCGTCGAAGGGCCCGAGGGGTTGATCACCCTGGTGGGAACGTCCGCCCACGAGGCCGCCACCGGCGAGATGGTGGCGCTGCACGATGCGGGGATCGTCACCGCCCTGATCGGCTCTGACGAGCAGTCGGTGTCTTTCACCGTCGCCCCGGAACAAATCGAGGACGCCGTGCGGTTCTTACATGCTCGGCTCTTCGAACTGGAGACATCGAGATGACGACTGTTGCCGTGATCGGCGCCACGGGTGCGGTGGGCCGGACCATGCTCTCGGTGCTGGAGCAACG
The DNA here is from genome assembly GCA_035706345.1 of Acidimicrobiia bacterium. Classification (GTDB taxonomy): domain Bacteria; phylum Actinomycetota; class Acidimicrobiia; order Spongiisociales; family ZC4RG35; genus JANQRA01. The sequence continues at coordinate 5,532 of DASSVE010000204.1, read as the reverse complement.
TGGCTTTCCTGCCGACGAGATTCGCCTGGCCGCCTCGAAGCGGTCGGCGGGACAGACGGTGCAGACTCACGTAGGCGATGTGGTGGTCGAAGACCTCGCCACGTTCGACCCGTTCGGCGTGGACGTGGCCCTCTTCTCCGCGGGCGGCGCCCGCTCGAAGGAGCACGCCCCCAGGTTCGCCCGGGCCGGCGCCGTGGTCGTCGACAACTCGTCCGCATTCCGGATGGATCCCGGCGTCCCGTTGGTGGTGGCCGGTGTGAACGACGAGGCCGTCTCCGGACACCGCGGGATCGTCGCCAACCCGAACTGCACGACGATGGCGCTGATGATGGCGGCCGGGCCCCTGCATCGGGCGGCCGGGCTGCGCTCGATGACGGTGTCCTCCTACCAGTCGGTGTCCGGATCGGGACAGCAAGGCGTCGACGAGATGCTTGCCCAGCAAGGCCCGCTGGGAGCGGATATCGAGAAGCTCATGAAGGGTGGCTGGGATGACCCCGGCGCCGCCCTCTACGAGCGACCCATCGCCTTCAACGTGCTCCCGCTCGCCGGCAACGAGGTCGAGGGCGGGTACACCGACGAGGAGATGAAGCTCGTCAACGAGTCGAGGAAGATCCTCGACATCCCGGACCTGGCCGTGGAGCCCACCTGTGTCCGTGTCCCGGTCCTGGTGGGGCATGGGGTCTCGGCGACCCTCTGGTTCGACCGGTCCGTGACCGCCGACGAGGCGATGTCCGTCCTCAGCTCGGCGACCGGGGTCGAGTTGTGGAAGGACCGGACTCCGACGCCTCTCGACAGCGCCGGTCGGGACGAGGTCCTCGTCGGCCGGGTGCGCGAGACGGTGTCCACGCCAGGCGGGATCAACCTGTGGGTGGTGGGGGACAACCTGCGAAAAGGGGCGGCGTTGAACGCCGTCCAGATCGCCGAGTTGCTGGTCTGATCAGACCGGGTTGTCGTTCCTGAGCAGGGCCGCCATCTTCTGACGGAGCGCCGGATGGGCGTTCTTCAGCCCGAGCTCGAGGGCGAAACGGGCCTCGTCGGTGACGTCCAGGACGACGGCCTCACCTTCCGCCCGGATGTGGAATCCGTCGGGCAACGCCTGGATCCTCATGTTGTCACGGTGCCACTCCGCCACCTGTTCGGTGCCGATCGACATGGTGAGCCGTCCATCCGTCAGGTCCACCATCACGGGGACGGGTTGAGTTTCCTCCCCCTCGATCTGCAACCTTGCCTCGTAAGCCGTCATCTCTTCCTACCTACCTCCCACGATCAGAATATCCGGGTTTTGGCCGGTGGGAACAGATTATCCGAGATGACTAGTCCCGGGCCAGAGTCGGCCGGGCGAACCCCGCGATCAGGACGGTGACGGCGCGTCTCCACACCTGCTCGGGATCGGGTCCGAAGCGGCTGGGCGCCATCCGAAGCTCTGTCGTCGCCATGCCCTCACACAGGGCGTTGAAGACGGCCGCGGCCGCCCTGGGATCGTGCCCCACAAGCAGTCCGGCCTCTTCCAGTCGCCGGAAACGGTCGATCAAGAGCCCGAACGCCTCCTGAGAAGCGGTCCTGGTGTCCGGGCTCACATCCAGCTCCGGAACGACACGCAGCAGGGCCAGCCGGAACAGTGAGGGATGGCCGATCGCCATCGGTCTGAAGACCCGGACCGCAGCTTCCACCAGATCTCGATCCGGGTGCTCGGTCTGTGGCAGCTCGGAGATGGCTTTCGTCAGCAACTCGAAGGCCCGCTGGCTGAGGGCATCGAGCAATCCGTCCTTGGAGCCGAACGTCGAATAGACGGCACGGGTGCTGACCCCGATCGCATCGGCGACGGCTCGGACCGAGAGGGCGCCGGGACCACCTTCCTCGATGATTCGCTCGGCGGCGTCGAGCAACTCGAGCCGTGTCTCCTCGTCGTGTTCCTTGGGGCGTCCCACTCTTGACAGACTAACGACACATCGTTACGTTACAACGTTACGTAACACCGTGACGCAATACGAGAGGAGGAGTCATGGGATACGACGTTGTGATAGTGGGGGCGAGTCTGGCCGGCTGCTCGGCCGCCATCCACTACGGCCGGGCCGGTCTGCGTGTGGCTCTCATCGAGCGAAGCCGTTCCATGGACGCCTTCAAGGGGATGTGCGGTCACTTCGTGCTCGGCGGGACCCGGCCGGCACTGGAGAGACTCGGTCTCTGGGATGCGATGGTCGCTCGTGGCGCCGCCGTGTCCGACATCGCCCTCTGGTCAGGATCCGGATGGATCCAGCCGACCGCCGACGTCCCGCCGGCGATCAGTCTCCGGCGCCGGCACCTGGACCCGATGCTGCGTCAGATGGCGGCGTCGACCCCAGGCGTCGATCTCCACCTGGGGCACACCGTCACCGGGCTCCTCCAAGCGGGAAACAGCCTCACCGGAGTAGTGGCCCGCCATGAGGAGGGGGTGAGGTCGATCGAAGCCTCTCTCGTCGTCGCTGCCGACGGTCATCGGTCGCCCGTCGCCGAGCTAGCCGGGGTCGAGGCGAAGATCGGTGACAACGCCCGGTTCCTCTATTGGGGCTACTACTCCGGGGTTCGTCTCCGATCTCCGGCTTCTGCCGCTGTGTGGAATGTCGATCCGCACGTGGCGGTGGCGATCCCAACCGACGACGGGCTCCATCTTCTCGGTGTCTTCGCGACCAAGGATCGGCTCGACGACTTCGCCGACGACAAGCTGACCGCAGTGGAAACCTTCTTCGCCGAGCTGCCCGACGGTCCCGACCTGAGCGGAGCGGAACGGGCGTCGAAGGCGGTGGGTACCTCTGACTACCCCATGGTCCGTCGCAAGGTGAACCCGCGCCCCGGTCTGGCCCTGATCGGTGATGCCGCCACCACGTCAGACCCGGTCCCGGCCGTTGGCTGTGGCTGGGCCTTCCGAAGCGCCGAATGGCTGGCCGAGTCGACGATTCCGGCGTTGCGCGGGGAAGAGAGTCTTCGGACAGGTCTGAAGAGATATGCCCGCAGCTTCCGGTTCATCGTCGGTCACGACCGGTTGATCCGATCCGAGGCGCGGGGTCGCGAGGCGAACCCGATCCAGCGAGCTCTGAGGACCGCAGCCCGTCACGACGAGGTGGTCGCTTCCCGTCTCGGCAATTTCGCGATGCGAGCCATTCCTGTGTCGGGTCTGCTCAATCCGGCCGTGATCGGCCGGGCCCTGGTGGTTGCCAGACGCGGTGATCGTTCACAGGGATTTGTGACGGTCGGCATGCGGCAGCAGGCCGAACGGCACTGACTTCGACCAGTGTGCCGGGGAGATCATGGGGCCATGACTGCCGCGGTGGAGGAACCGAGAAGTCTCGAGCTGTGTTGGATACCTCTGGGTGCAGGCGGATCCGGTTTCGTGCGAATGAACGGCCGGATCTACGAGTGGGCAAAGGCACGGCGTGAGAAACGCACTCCGCGGATTCTCCTTCACACCGCGTTGATCGTCCGGGGCCGCGGCTCACGGATCGTGATCGAGACCATGTGGCCGAGCCCGGACCGGGACACCGGCTCCAGGGGTGTCGTCCTCGAAGGCTCGGTCGGCCGGCACGGGTTGGCACGCTGGCGTCTGCTCCGCTACGAGGTCCGGGTCTGGCCGGATGGCGTGCTGCCAGACGAGAAGGAAGCGGTCGGTGGTCCACAGGTGCTCAGCGAGGATCCTGAAGTGATCGACCGTCTCCTCGAGGCGACCCGCCACATCCCGATGTTGGTCTGGGGCCGGGATCAGATCGGGGCAGGGGACATGTGGAACTCCAACTCGGTCATCTCCTGGCTACTGGCCCGGGCCGGTCTCGACATGGACGGGATCGAGCCGCCGGACGGCGGTCGGGCGCCGGGCTGGGCTGCCGGTCTGGCCGCAGCCGGGCGCCCTTCAGTGCTCACCGTGCCCGACTGAGACGTGGCGGGTCCTGCACCTGCCCCAGCTCAAATTTCCGCTAGCTGACCGCCTTCCTGACCAGTGCGGCCATCTCCTTCTCACCGGCTTTGGTCAGTTTCTTGATGGCGAACGCAACCGGCCAAATCGAGCCCTCGTCCAGGTTGGCCACGTCGTTGAAGCCGAAGGTGGCATACCTCGTACCGAACTTGGCCGCACCCTGGAAGAAGCAGAGCACCTTCCCGTCCTTGGCATAGGCGGGCGTCCCGTACCAGGTCCTCGGCTGCAGCTCGGGGGCCGTCGACTTGACGATCTGATGGATGCGCTCGGCGATGACCCGGTCCTCCTCGGGCATCTCGGCGATCTTCTCCAGTAGGTCGGCCTCCCCGTCCTTCTTGCCCTTCTTCAGCTCCCGGGCCCGCTCCCTCATCGCCTCCTTCTCGGCCTCGCTGAACCCCTCGGTCTTCTCCTTGGTGACCGTGCTCTGATCCGCCATGACTACCTCCTCGATGTCTTGCTGCTGCTGAACCTAAGCGCGGTGGGGCGCAAACGCTTCTTCGTTCCTGCTCGATTTGAGGCGTTGTTGAATCGGCGCTGAGGACGCCCTGATCCGGCTCCGGAGATGCTCTGACCATGAAGAAGAGCGGCATCCTTTCGGCTATCGCAGTGGCGTTTCTGTTGGCGGCCTGTGGCTCCGACCCGGCGGCCACCCCCGATCCGACGGTCGTCGAGACCACGGACGCACCGACGGCCACGCTGGCGGGGACGACGGCCCCTGCCGACACCGAGACCACGGCTCCTCGAGTGGAGGTCGTGCAGTTGCCCGGCGCCGGGAGCCCCGGTGTCGATCTGGCCCTTGGGGAGTGGGCCCTGGTCCCTTCGGTCCGGGCAGCCCCACCGGGGACGATCACGTTCCGGTTCCGCAACCAGGGGACGGTGGCGCATGGGCTACGGATTCGCACGCCCGGCTCGGGCAAGAACCGGCTCGAGTGGAGGGCGGAGACGATCGCTCCGGGGGAGACCGCAATCCTGGTCGCCGATCTCGCCCCCGGCACCTATGAGATCGACTGCCCGGTCGAGGACGGGCACGGCGAGCACGACGAGCTCGGGATGGAGATGATCTTCACCGTGCGTGAGGGCGCACCCGCTCTGGCACCACTGCCCGGTCAGCCGGAGCAGGAGGCCCCGCCCGCCGAGGCGGACATGGCACCGACGGTCACCATCGCCCAGTTCGCCTTCCAGCCGACCGAGCTCAACGTCCCGGTGGGAGCCACCGTGACCTGGAACAACAACGACCCGACAGCGCACACGGTCACCAGCGACACTTTCGACACCGGGCCGATCGACGCCGGTGCGGCCGGGATGGTCACTTTCGACCGGGCCGGCACCTACTCGTACTTCTGCGCCATCCACCCGACGATGAAAGGAACGGTGGTGGTCGGGTCGTAACGGCGTTTTGCATCGGCTGTGCAACCAACCACCGCAGCGGTGGCTGGATGCACACCATCTTTCTGAGTCGGGACGGCGGGATTTGAACCCACGACCTCAGCGTCCCGAACGCTGCGCGCTACCAAACTGCGCCACGTCCCGAAGACCGGGATTGTACCGGTGCTCCCGGGGCACGCCATTTGGGACCGGCTGGCGCGACA
>DASSVE010000203.1:0-2719 GCA_035706345.1 Acidimicrobiia bacterium | reverse complement strand
GGCTCGACCACCGTCGACAAAGGCAAGCTCTACTGCCGGCCCTGTCACATCCAAGAACACGCCAAAGACGGCAAACGCCGACGACGAATCTAGGGGTGAGCGCGGGTCCTCACCCCGACCGGAGACCGGTGATCAGGACTGTTTGAGCGAAGCCGCCAGACGGGACTTCTTGCGCGCCGCGGTATTCGGGTGGAGGACACCCTTGGAGGCAGCTGTGTCGATCTTCTTCTGAGCCGAGTTGAACAGCTCGTCGACGGGCTCACCGGCCGCACTGGCCTGGTGCACCTTGCGAATGGCGGTCTTGAGATCGCTCTTGATCGACTTGTTGCGCAGACGACGCTTCTCGTTCTGTCTATTGCGCTTCTCTTGTGACTTGATGTTGGCCATGCGTGTTGAAACTCAACTGCGGACGAGGAATCCGGGGCGGTTGCCCAGGAGCAGGAAGAGTAGCAGTGGCAGGCGCGAAGGTACAATGCGCCTTGTCCACCTGCCCTCATGACCGATCAATCGCGCATCCGCAACTTCTCGATCATCGCCCATATCGACCATGGGAAATCGACCCTGGCCGATCGTCTCCTCGAGCGCACCGGGGCGGTGACCGCGCGCGAGATGAGAGATCAGATCCTCGACTCGATGGAGCTGGAGCGGGAGCGTGGCATCACCATCAAGGCCCAGACCGTGAGGCTCGACTACGTGGCCAAGGACGGTCTCACCTACGTGCTCAACCTCATCGACACACCCGGGCATGTCGACTTCTCCTACGAGGTGAGCCGTTCCCTGGCCGCCTGCGAGGGCGCCCTGCTCCTCGCCGACGCCGCCCAGGGTGTCCAGGCTCAGACTCTGGCCAACGCCTATCTGGCCATCGAGGCTGGTCTCGAAGTGATCCCGGCGATCAACAAGATCGATCTCCCCGCGGCCGACCCGGATCGGACCGCCGCCGAACTGGTCGGGATCATCGGGGGTTCGCCGAACGACGTCCTGAGGCTCTCGGCCAAGACAGGCGAGGGAGTGGACGATCTCCTGGAGACGCTGGTCAAGGAGGTCCCGCCTCCAACGGGTGACCCGGACGCCCCGCTGCGGGCACTGGTGTTCGACAGCTACTTCGACGCCTACCGGGGTGTGGTCTGTTATGTGCGGGTGGTCGACGGCCGGCTCGGCACCGGTGACGCCGTTCGCTTCATGGCCACCAACGAAGTTCACGAGGCCAACGAGATCGGGTTCCTCAAGCCGAAGGCACAGCCGGTGGCATCGATGGGCCCGGGTGAGGTCGGATACCTCATCACCGGGGTGAAGGAGATCGATCGCATCAAGGTGGGGGACACGATCACCAGCGACCTGCGACGAGCCACGGAGCCCCTGCCCGGTTACGACGAGCCCAAGCCGATGGTGTTCTCGGGTCTGTTCCCGACGGACGGCGACGACTTCGAAAAGCTCCGGGAGGCGCTGGAGAAGCTCAGGCTGAACGACGCCTCTCTCGCCTGGGAGCCGGAGACGTCGAAGGCCCTCGGGTTCGGGTTCCGCTGCGGCTTCCTCGGGCTCCTCCACATGGAGATCGTCCGGGAGCGTCTGGAGCGCGAATACGACCTCGACCTGGTGGCCACGGCGCCGTCGGTCGCCTATCGGGTGACCCTCAACGACGGTCAGATCAAGGAGATCAAGTCCCCCCAGGACCTGCCCGATCCCAACGAGCGGAGGGGCATCGCCGAGCCCTACGTCAGGGCGATGATCCTCACCCCCACCGAGTTCGTCGGGCCGGTCATGGAGTTGGCCACGTCCCGGCGCGCCATCGTCGGCAATATGAACTACCTGAGCCCGGAGCGGGTCGAGCTCGATTTCGAGATCCCCCTGGCAGAGATCGTCTTCGATTTCTTCGACGTCCTCAAGTCACGGACCAAGGGTTACGCCTCTCTCGACTACGAGCCGGCCGGGTACCGGGAGTCGAACCTGGTCAAGGTCGACATCCTGCTCAACGGGGTGCCGGTCGACGCCTTCTCCGCCATCGTCCACGTCGACCACGCGGCCGAGTACGGGAAGAAGATGACGGGTCGTCTTCGCAAACTGATCCCGAGACAGCTCTTCGATGTGCCCATCCAGGCGGCGATAGGGGGCCGGATCATCAGCCGGGAGACGGTCAAGGCCAGACGCAAGGACGTAACCGCCAAGTGCTACGGCGGGGACATCAGCCGCAAGAAGAAACTCCTCTCCCGTCAGAAGGAGGGGAAGAAGCGGATGAAGATGGTCGGCTCGGTGGAGGTGCCTCAAGAGGCTTTCGTCGCTGCCCTCAAGGTCGACGACGAGCCATGACCCCGGCAGAGGCCGACCGTCTCGCCGACGCCGCAGCTGCCTACGTCCACATCCCCTTCTGCTCCGCCGTCTGCCCCTACTGCGACTTCGCAGTGGTCGCCGGAAGAGACGACCTCGCCGAGCGCTACGTGGACGCGGTGTGCGCCGAGATCGGACGCTCCAAGACATGGAGACCTCTCGATGCCGTGTACTTCGGTGGTGGCACTCCCAGTCACATCGATCCGGGTCTCCTCGTGGCCATCCTGGACGCCCTGTCACAGAGACACGGGATCGTCTCCGAGGCCGAGATCAGCCTGGAGGCAAATCCTGAGGACTTCTCGGTGGAACGGGCCAGCCGTCTGCGTTCCGTGGGGTTCAACCGGGTCTCGTTCGGGGCCCAGAGCTTCGACGGTGTCGTCCTGGTCGATCTGGGAAG
>DASSVE010000202.1:0-34358 GCA_035706345.1 Acidimicrobiia bacterium | reverse complement strand
TGGAAGGTGGCCATACCCCAGTGGTACCCCTTGCCGGGGGCCTCAGTGGCCGAGGCCAGGGGCGATCCGATCATCACCGCGTCGGCGCCGCAGGCGATGGCCTTGGAGACGTCGCCACCGGTCCGCATGCCGCCGTCGGCGATGACGTGGACATATCGACCGGTCTCGTCGAGGTAGCGAATGCGGGCGCCGGCGGCGTCGGCGATGGCGGTCGCCTGGGGCACGCCGACCCCGAGCACACCTCGGGTGGTGCAGGCGGCGCCGGGACCGACCCCGACCAGGATGCCGACCGCGCCGGTCCTCATCAGATGAAGCGCGGTCGAGTAGCTGGCGCAGCCTCCGACGATGACCGGCACCGGGCAGTTTGCGATGTACTGCTTCAGGTTGAGCGGCTCCTCGCGGCTGGAGACGTGCTCGGCGGACACCACTGTCCCCTGGATCACGAGAATGTCGAGCCCACCGTCGAGCGCCAGATGTGCCCAGTCACGCACCCGCTGCGGAGTCAGGCTGGCGGCAGCGACTACCCCCTGGCTCTTGATCTCCTGCACTCGTCGACCGATCAGCTCCGGCTTCACCGGTTCCAGGTAGATCTCCTGCATGCGGCGGGTGGCCTTCTCGTCGGGAAGCTCTGCGATCTCGTCGAAGTACGGGGTCGGATCCTCGTAGCGTGTCCAGAGCCCCTCCAGGTTGAGCACGGCGAGCCCGCCGAGACGCCCGATGGCGACCGCGGTCTCCGGGCTGATCGCCGAGTCCATGGCGGATCCCATCATCGGGAGGTCGAATTTGAAGGCATCGAGCTGCCAGGAGATGTCGACGTCGTCGGGGTCTCGGGTGCGACGGGAGGGGACTATTGCGATGTCGTCGAAGCCGAATGCTTGCCGGCCCGACTTGCCGATTCCGATCTCGATCTCCATACCGATCCTTGTCCAGCGCTTGTTCGCAGCGTAACAGTGGGTGCCGGGATCACGGCTGTAGGCTCCGCGCCGGTGTTTGACGGTCGCATCCCGTGAGTGGCCCCGAGCTGAGAATGGACGTCCGTCCCTGGTCGGTCCTCGACTTCATCCTGGTTTGGCTCGGCGGTCTGGTGGGCTCGGCCCTCCTCCTCGGCGCCGCCGAGCTGATCGGGGACCCGGATTGGAGGGTCGTGCTCTCCCTGGCCGGCCAGTACGCGGGCAGCCTCGTGGTCTTCCTCCTCCTCACGAGACGTCGCGACCTGGGGGCCCTCGGGCTCGAAGTCCAACCCCGGGACTTCTTGTACGTCGGTCTCGGGCTCGTGCTGCAGATCGCCCTTGCGATCGCGTTCCTGCCTCTGAGCAACCTCCTCTTTCCCGACGGCCGGCCACAGCAGGAGGTGGCCGACATCATCGCCTCAGCCGACACGCTGGCGGTCCAGGTCGCGTTGGTGGTAGCCGCGGTCCTGCTCGGGCCCGTGACCGAGGAGGTGATGTACAGAGGAATCCTCCTCAAGGCTCTCGAGACCAGGGGCCGGGTGTTCGCCATGATCGTGACGGCGGCGGTGTTCGCACTGGTGCACGTCCCCGGGCTCAGCACGGAACGTTTGCTGGCCGCCGCCGCCGTCTACCTGCCGCCATTGTTCATCCTGGGGCTCGTTCTGGCCCGACTGACACAGAGGACCGGACGCTTGGGTCCGGCAATCCTGCTGCATTCCGGCTGGAATCTGCTCTCGGCCTTGGTCCTCCTGCTGCCGAGCGACATCCTCGAGCAGGTCAGCTGAGCCCGACGGCCTCCTTGACCAGGGCCATGGTCTCGTCTGCGGAGACGCGGGCCTGGGCCGCGCTCTTGTCCATGACCGCGGTCACTTCGGCGTCGGACATCGCCAGATAGGCCTCACGGATCGGCGCCAGACCCTCGGCCACCGCCTCGGCGACGGCCTCTTTGAACCTGCCATAACCGCCGGTTCGGTACTCATCGACGAGGTCGTCGATGTCCCGGCCGGTGAAGTACGAGAAGATCTCGAGGAGGTTGGAGATGCCGGGCTTGTGCTCCCAGTCGTATGCCACCTCGGTCCCGGTGTCGGTGACCGCCGACTTGATCTTCTTGAAGATCTCGTCCCGCGTGTCGGTGAGGAAGACCGTGGCCCGGGCGTTGGGGTCGGACTTCGACATCTTCACCGTCGGCTCCTGGAGCGACATCACCCGCGCCCCGATCTCGGGTGTGATCCGCTCGGGCATCGGGAAGATCTCCCCGTACCGGCTGTTGAAACGCTCGACCAGGTCCCGGGTCAGCTCGAGGTGCTGGGTCTGGTCGTCGCCGACCGGCACCGCGTGCGCCCGGTGGATCATGATGTCGGCCGCCTGGAGCACGGGGTAGGCGAGCAAGGCGAAGCTCTGCCCGGACCGATCCGCCTTCTCTTTGAACTGGGTCATTCGCTGCAATTGCCCGACCCCGGCCAGGGTGCCAACGATCCAGTAGAGCTCGGTGTGTTGCGGGACCTCGGACTGGTAGTAGAGGAGGGATCGGGTCGGGTCGACTCCAGCGGCGATGATCATCTTGGCCAGGTTGCGCCGGGACACCGACATCTCCTCGGGGTCGTACGGGGCAGACATGGCATGGAGATCGACGACGCAGTAGATCGTCTCGTCGAACTGGTCCTGCATGCGCACCCAGTTGCTGAACGCCCCGATCAGATTGCCCAGATGGGCCTGGCCGGTGGGTTGCATCCCGGAGAAGACACGCTTCTTTTCAGTCAATTCGGATCCTCGTGACAAAGAAAACGCCGCCTCGTTCGGCGGCGACGTCAGACAGGTGCTGGTCGTCCGCTAGGGAGCCGGCCGCCAGGTGCAGGAGAGACGCTTCATTGTGGTCCCAGGCTAACACCGAGGGACTCGAGTTGGGCAGCCTGATCCTCGAGCAGACCCCAGGCGCCGTCGAAACGGGCACCTGCGACCTTGGCGCCGTCGAACCTGGTCGCCGAGAGTGCGGTACCGGAGAGATCGGCCCCGGTCAGGTCTGCCCCGCTCAGGTCTGCGCCCTCCAGATCCGATCCGCCCAGGTCGGCGTGGGCGAGGACGGTGCCTCGCATCGAGCTCAGGCTGAGATTGACGTAGCGGAGGTTGGCGCCGGTCAGATCGACACCGTCGAGGTTGCATCCTTTCAGCTGGAGACGGCTCAGGTCCCGCGTCCGCGGCTTCCACGCACGCAGATCGACACCGATCATGACCCTCCCCCGGTACTTGTCCAGATTGTCGGTGTCCATGAATCGGGCCAGTTGCTCAGGTCGTATCGATCCGGTGGTGAACCGCTGGTCACCCGCGAGGGGATCGGCGTTGTTGTGGTAGGACGAGTTGACCTCCCACCACCCGGGCCGGTCCTGGGCCAGGAATTCGATCGACCTGACCCATTTGACCGACTTGTAGAAGTAGCGGCCGGGTGTGACCACCCGCACGGGGCCGCCGTGCTCGATCGTCAGGGGCTCTCCTTCGAACTGGTGGACCAGCCAGGAGCGCTCCATCGCGTAGTCCGCCGGGAGGGAGGTGTGATGACCCCGGTCGGAGAAGGCGGTGAACGACACGAATCGGGCCTCCGGTCGCGGCTGGGCCAACCGGGACAGGGGCACTCCCACGAACGTCGAGTCCCTTCTGGTCCAGCTGGTCACACAGTGGATGTCGAAGGTGACGGTTTCGTGAGCGAGGCCGAGATACGTCTCCAGGTCGATCGTCACCGGCTCGAGAACGAGCCCTGCGATGGTCAAGGACCAGTCGGCGATATCCGGCGACGGCGCCCGTTCCCCGACCACAGGGAACCGCTGGGTCTCTATCTGGCCTGGTGGGAGTGGTGCGGCTGGCTTTGCGCGGTCCAACGTCAGCCGGCGAGACCGAGGACGACGTTCTCCCGTGATGCTGCAGCGGAGGTGAGGAACTCGGCGACGATCTCGTCCACCGGAGTGGACGGACGCAGAACGGCGGCACCCCCTTCGATGGTGTCGTCGTACACGGGCACCTCGATCTCGTCGACCGAGCTGGTCCCCATGCCGCGCATGGTCCAGGCGAGGTTGGCCGCATCCATCCAGGTCAGCTCGGAGTCGACGGTGATGTAGGGGGCCACGGCCTGTGCTGCCTGGGTCATGTCTTGTGGGCTGCTGAAGTCGGAGAGCCGTCCCATCATGTCGATCAGGAACTCCCGCTGGCGCTCGTTGCGGGCCAGGTCGTTGACGCCGGGCATGGTGCGCCACCCGTCCTCGGTGAGCTCCTGGGTGTGCCGGGACCTCATCCAGGCCAGTGTCTGAGCGCCGGACGCCTTGGTGCAGCCGGCCGGGAGACTCAGGTTGGCACGCTGGTCGCGGACCGGGTTCTCCACGCATATCTCGTAACCGCCCACCGCGTCCACGGCCGCCTGGAACCCGGCCAGATCGACCATGGCGAAGTGGTCGATCGGGTTGCCGATCAGCTCCTCGACGGCCAGGGTGAGGAGGGTGGGACCGTTGACGCCGGGGCACCCCTCGAGCATCTCGCTGAGACGGTTGGCTCCGCCGAGGCAGGGGTCATCGACGACCAGATCGCGGGGCAGGGAGAGGATGCCGGTGCTCGAGCCGTCCTTTAGCAGGACCATGACCACGTCGGCGCGGTTCCCCTCGAAGTCCCCGAAGCCCTCGGTGTCCTCCAGATCGGACCTGGAGTCCGAACCGACCAGCAGGAAGGTCTGAAGACCACTGTCCTCCGCGCCGTCGTCGAACTGATCCGAGCCGTCGTCGGGAGTCTCCTCCTCGTGGGCGACGGCGCCACCAGAACTTTCGGGCTCTGGTCTGTCGATCGTGACGCGGTTCACGTCAGCCCACGTCGAGTAGGCCAGCAGGGCGCCAGTGCCCAGCAGGAGGAGTGCCACTACGGCACCACCGATCAGAACGCGTCGTTTGAGAGCGGGTGAAGTCATTGCCCCGGTCGGGAATTGTACGCTGAACTGGGAGACCAGCGAATCGGTCTGGGCGTGGAACGAAGCATTTCGCGAACTGGTGGTGGAGGCACGACCTTTTGGTGTTTACCCCCATCTACCTGGTGTTACACCTCGAGACCAACCAGCTGGCGCACCATCCGAGCGGTCGCTCCCCATAGCGTGTCCCCCTCCAGGTCGTAGTACCAGACCTTGAGGCCGTTCCACGGGACGTGCCACCAGTTGTCCGGGTCGGACAGGACCTCCAGTCGGGGTGTGTAGACCCGGACCACCTCTCGCTCGGAGAGGACAAGGTTCAGAGGCGTCGAGATCCTGGCGACCACCGGGACTACCAGCAGCTCGAACTGCACGGTGTCGACCGGGGGGAGAAATCCGAGCACCTCGACCTGTGCGGGCCGGATCCCCACCTCTTCCTCCGCTTCCCGCAAGGCGGTCGCCACCGGCCCGTCGTCGGCCGGATCGGGTCGCCCGCCCGGGAAGGAGATGTGGCCGGCGTGGGTGGGCATGGTGTCCGGCCTCTTGGTCAGCAGCACTCTGACCTCGCCTTCCTCGTCCTCGTAGAGCGGGGCCAGCACGGCCGCCATCGGTCTCGAGTCCGGCTCGGGGTGGTGGTCGATGAGGTGGAGACGGTCCCACATGGGCGTTGCCAAGGTTAAGGCCGCCGGTAGCCTGACCCGATGCCGAGGCCACATCTCGAGAGCGACCGGTTGATCCTGGAGCGTTTCACCCGCCGGGACGCGGTTTCCCTCGACGAAGCCATCAAGGCGTCATTGCCCGATCTCAACCAGTGGCTGCCTTGGGCCCGTCTCGACTACACCCCCTCGGACACCGCCGCTTTCATCAGGGACTCGATCCAGGCATGGAAGGAGGAGCGTGCCTGGGACTACTCGGTCAAGGAGAAGACCGACCCGAGGAGGCACGTGGGCAACGTCTCCTTCTGGACTGTTTCCAAGCTGGGGAAGATCGCAGAGATCGGGTACTGGATCAGGTCTGACGAGACGAACCGGGGCATCTGCACCGAGGCGGTGGGACTGTTGCTCGAGGAGAGCTTCAACTCGCTCGGCTACCACAAAGTGGTACTCCGGATCGCGGTGGGCAACGACGCATCCGACCGCGTGGCCCAGAAACTCGGCTTCACCCGAGAAGGGACCCTGCGTGAGGAGCTCTTGATCAGGGGGAACTGGGTCGACCACACCCTCTGGTCACTGCTCGACAGGGAGTACCGGGCCGCCCGACGCAGTGGCGTCAGCTGGGGCTGACGCTTTCTACGCGGCGTAGAGCCGGTATTCCGGATCCCCTTCCTTAGGAAAGCGATTGCCTCAGTTGCCCGTGGCCAGGACCTGGGCCGCGTCCCGGACGAAGGCGGCCATCGAGGGGTAGATCCCGATGGCGATGGTCAGGGCGACAGAGACGCCGAGGGCAAGACGAAGCGAGCCCGATGGGGCGGCCTCCGAGCCCTCGGGGAACTCCCGGATCGGGTCGTCGAGCCAAACGGCCTTGACCACCCGGGCGTAGTAATAGAGGGAGACCACCGCGTTCAGTGCCGCGATCACGGCCAGGGCGATGGTCGCCGGGTCGGCGATCATCACCGAGCGGAACATCTCGAACTTGGCGAACCAGCCGGCCAGCGGTGGGATCCCGGCCAGGCTGAAGAAGAAGATCGCGGTGAGCACCCCCAGGATCGGGTCGACCCGGGCCAGACCGGACCAGTCGGCGATCTCTCCCGACCGGGTCTTGTTGGCGCCCGCAATGACCACGGCGAAGGCGCCCAGGTTCATGACGGCGAAGATCACCAGGTAGATCAGGGTGGCCCCGAAGGCGTTCTCGAGATCCGATCCCGACACGGCGGCGGCAGCGAAGGGGACCATCATGAAGCCGGCCTGGGCGATCGAGGAGTAGGCGAGCAGGCGGACGATGTTGGTCTGCCGCAACGCCGAGAGGTTCCCGATGGTCATCGAGAGGGCGGCCAGCAGCCAGAGCATCGGGGCCCAGATGTCGACCGCCGTGGGCAGCGCCTGGTACAGCACCAGCAGCATCGCGACGAACCCCGCCGCCTTCGAGTTCACCGACAGGTAGGCGGTCACCGGGGTCGGAGAGCCTTCGTAGACATCCGGTGCCCAGAAGTGGAACGGCACCGCGGACACCTTGAACCCGAAGCCCACCATCATGAACAAGATCGCCATGACCAGGGTGGGCGACGCCGACAGGCCCTCGACTGCCGCCGCGATGTCGACGAAGAGGACCGCTCCGGTGAGACCGAACATGAGAGACATCCCGTACAGGAGCAGGGCGGTGGAGAGCACGCCGAGGATGAAGTACTTCATCGAGGCCTCGTTCGACTTGAGGTCGCCTTTCCTCCACCCGGCGAGCAGGTAGAGCGGCCCAGTCACCAGCTCGAGACCCACGAACAGGACGATCAGGTCGCGCGACGAGGCCATGACCAGTGACCCGAGGAGCGAGGACAGGAGCAGGAAGTAGTACTCGCCCTGGTAGTAGCGGTCGCTCTCGATGTAGCTGTGTGACTGGAGAAAGACCACGTAGGCGGCCACGAGGAACAGCCCTTTGAGGACCAGGGCGAATTCGTCGACGACGTAGGAGCCGTCGAACATCGAGATCCGCTCGCCTCTGACGGCAAGGGCGCCGAGAGGCAACAGGGCTATGGCGGTGCCGAAGACGGCGACGGTCGCCGTCCAGTACTTCTGGGGGCGGGGCAGCACGAGATCGAGAAGCAGGACGCAGATGATCGTCCCGACGATGATTATCTCGGGGCCGAGGGCGAGATAGTCGATCTCGTAGGGCAAGGGCTCAGCCGCCCCTCGTCAGGGAACCGATCGAGGCGGTGGTCTCCCCGCCGAAAGCCATCTCCACCAGCGAGGTCACCGCGTCCGTTGTCGAGTCGAAGATGACCCTGGGGAAGAAGCCGATGACCACGATGAGCACGATCAGCGGGATCCAGGCGGTCGCCTCGAACCGGTCCACGTCGTGGAACTGGTGGCCCTCCCACTCCGCCGAAGGCTCGCCCAGGTTGACTTGCTGGAGCAGGTACAGCATGTACCCGGCGGTGAGCACGGTCCCGATGGCGCCCAGGACCATGGCAGTGCGGAACACTCCGAGTGAGAGCCCTTCGAGCGGGTTGTAGGAGCCCACCAGCGACATGAACTCGCCCCAGAACCCGGCCAGCCCGGGAAGACCGAGTGAGGCCATGGCGGTGAAGGCGAGGATCCCGCCCATCACCGGCATGAGCTTCATGTTGCCGCCGAGTCGGGCCATCTCCCTCGTGTGGTAGCGATGCGACATCGATCCGGCGATGAAGAAGAGCAGACCGGTGATCAGGCCATGGGCCACCATCCCGATGATCGAGGCGTTGATCCCGACGTCGGTCATGGTGGCTATGCCGAGCATGACGAAGCCCATGTGACCGACCGAGGAGAAGGCGATCAGACGTTTCATGTCCGTCTGGGCCAGACAGGCCAGGGAGCCGTAGATGATGCCGATCACGGCCAGGATGGCGATGAACGGAGCCCAGGACACCGCCTCATCCGGGAGGATCGGCAGCGAGATGCGGATGAAGCCGTAGGAGCCGAGCTTCAGCATGATCGCCGCCAGGAGCACCGAGCCCACCGTCGGGGCGGCGGTGTGGGCGTCGGGGAGCCAGGTGTGGAGTGGCCACATGGGCACCTTGACCGCGAAGCCGAGGAACATGGCCCCGAACACCAAGAAGGCGAAGTTGCCCGGTCCGGAGAAGGCGCCCGAGGCGCCCAACTCGGTGAGGGTCGGTATGTCGAAGGTGCGCTCGGCGCCCACGTTCCCCGACTCGAAGTAGAGGGCCAGGAACCCGAGCAGCATGAACGCCGACCCGAACAGGGTGAATAGGAAGAACTTGATCGCGGCGTAGAGCCGGGTCTCGTGCATCTTGGAGAATCCCGGGATCTTGCGCGGGGTCTTGTCTCCCCAGATGCCGATCATGAAGTACATCGGGAGCAGCACGATCTCGAAGAAGATGAAGAAGAGCACCAGATCCAGGGCCACGAACGTCCCGTTCAGACCCGTCGCCAGGATCAGGGTCAGGATCAGGAACGCCTTGGGGTTCTTGGGCTCCTCCCAGTGGTTCCACGAGTAGATCACCGCCAGCATCACGATGAACGTGGAGAGGACCAGGAGAGGCAGGCTGATCCCGTCCACACCAACGTGATAGTTGGCGTTGATGGCGGCAATCCAGGTCTCGTTGACCTCGAACTGGTAGCTGTTGTAGCCACCGGCGCCGAAGTCGAACCCGGCGACCACTCCCAATGAGACGACGAAGGTGATCACCGCCACCGCCAGACCGGTCCGCTTCAGGGCGTTCTCGTTGTCCCTGTTGATGAACCCGAGAAGCAGTGCACCGACTATTGGCAGGAAGACGGTGACCGTCAGACCCCAGGTCTCTAACCATTCCATCACTTGATGCCTCTCTCAGTCATCTAGACAACCCAAACGAACAGGACCACCAGGATCAGCGCTCCTGCCACGAACCCACCGGCGTATTGCTGCACCCGACCGGTCTGCAGCTTGCGCAACGCCGCCCCGGCGTTGTCGGCGAAGGCGGAGATGCCGTTGTAAATGCCGTCGATACCGACCTGGTCGAGACCGTTGTAGACCACGTTCCCCAGAGCCTTGGTCAGCGCCGCCACCCCGTTGACGATGCCATCGATGATGTAGTCGTTGGTCCAGTTGACCAGACGAGCCATCGGTCCCATGGTGAGGGCCACCACACCATCGGCGGCGTCGTCGATGAAGTACTTGCGACGCAGCAGCGGATACAGACCGGGGACCTCGAGCCAGTCGCGCTCGCGTTGGGTGCTCCGGTCCCTGCCCCAGATCAGCCATCCCACCACGGCGCCCAACAAGGCGGCGACCGTCCCGATGACGGCCAGGGTGAGGTCGATGCCCTCGGGATGGTGGTCGCCCATGCCCACGACGCGGATCCCGAGCCACGTGGTGAAGTTCTGGATCCCGGGCAACTCCACGCCGGGGATGTTGACCAGTCCGAACAACACCGAGGGGATGGCCAGGCCGATCAGTGGGGCGGTCATGATGCGAGGCGACTCGTGCGGGTGACCGTGCCCCTTGTAGGTGCCGAAGAACGTGAGCGCCACGCACCGGGTCATGTAGAAGGCGGTGACGAAGGCCCCGGCGATGGCGATCCACATGACCGTGGTGTAGCCCTCGTGCCCCAGGGTGGCCAGGATTTCGTCCTTCGACCAGAACCCCGCCAGGGGGAAGATCCCGGCCAGTGCCGCGGAGCCGATGATGAACGTCCAGAACGTGGTCGGCATGTGCTTGCGCAGACCACCCATGTCGCTCATGTAGTTGGAGTGCACGGCGTGGATCACCGAGCCGGCCCCGAGGAACAGCAGGGCCTTGAAGAAGGCGTGGGTGAAAAGATGAAACAACCCGGCGGTGTATCCCCCGGCCGCCACTGCGGTCATCATGTAGCCGAGCTGGGAGACCGTCGAATACGCCAGGACCTTTTTGATGTCGTCGGCGACCAATGCCAGGAGGCCGATGGCGAAGAGGGTGATGGCGCCGATGGCGACCATGATCGTCCTGGCTTCCGTGGCCAGATACTCGAACAGCGGGAAGGTGCGCGCCATCAGGAACACGCCTGCGGTCACCATCGTGGCGGCGTGCATCAACGCAGACACCGGGGTCGGGCCGGCCATGGCGTCGGGCAGCCAGATGTGAAGCGGGAACTGGGCGGACTTGCCCATGGCGCCGAAGAAGAGAAGCAGGCCGGCGACTACGGCCACGGCGGCGAGCGCGCTGTCCTGCTCGAAGGCGGCGGTATCGAGGGCAGCGAAGTCGAAAGTCCCCAGAGTGACGCCGATGATCACCGCCCCCAGCAACAACCCGACGTCGGCGAGCTTGTTGGTCATGAAGGCCTTGTTGCCCGCCTTCACGTTCTCCATGTCCTCCCAGTAGAAACCGATGAGGAAGTAGCTGGCCAGCCCGACTCCCTCCCACCCGATGATCAGCTGGATCAGGTTGGGGGCCCCAACGAGGATGAGCATCGCCCCGGCGAACAGCGAGAAGGCTGCGAAGAACCACGGGACCCTGCGATCGCCCTCCATGTAGCCGAGGGCGTAGATGAACACCAGGAGGCCGACGAAGTTGACTAAGAAGTACATCATGATCGAGAGACCGTCGAGAGCCCATCCCAGCTCGAACACGAGGTTGCTGCCGATACGGCCGATCTCGTAGGTGTGACTCAGGTCGAGCACGCCCTCGGTCATGTTGAGGATGAACAGGGCCGTGGCCCAGATCAGGTTGATGGCCAGGGCGGCGACCGCGATCTCCCCACCCTGATACCTCAACCGCTTGCCCACGGCGAGAATCGCCAGGAAGGCGATGAAGGGGGTCACCAGCATGATCCAGGCGGTGTCGCCCCAGAACCCTCCGGTCCCGGCCTCGACCAGGTGGTCGGCAAAGATCACGTCAATCACGATGACCCCTTTGTGGAGCGGCAGCTGTCGACCGACCGGCGTCTGCTTGGCCGGCGATCCTGACGCCAACCGGGATCGAGAGGGTGGACCTCCTGCCGAACCGACGCCTGGCCGTCCAGGAGGCACTCGGCCAAAGTCGGTCGACCATGTAGCTGCTCACCATCTCATCAGGTCCAGTTCGTCGACGTTGGCGGACTGACGGTTCCGGAAGATGAGCAGCACGATGGCCAGCCCGATCCCCACCTCGGCGGCGGCCACGGTGATCACGAACACCGAGAACACCTGACCGATCGCCTCAGGGGTGTCGAGCATCGACTCGAAGGTGATGAGGTTGATGTTGACCGCATTGAGCATCAGCTCGACCGAGAGCAGGATGAGCACGATGTTGCGCCGCACCAGCAGGCCGTAGACGCCGAGTGCGAACAGGGCGGCGGCCAGGATCAGGAACTGATTGGCGATCACACCGACACCCTTTCGTCTTCCTCGGCCGGGCTCAAGTCCCGCCGGGCGATCGTGATCCCACCGATGAGGGCGGCCAGCAGGACGAAGGACACCACCTCGAAGGGGACCACGAAGCGGCCGAGGAGGGATTCCCCCAGGACCTCGGTCGAGGTGGCGGTCCCGGCAGTGATCACCTCAGTGGCGCCGAACGCCTCGATCGACCCCCAGGCCATCACCACGAACAGCGCCAGGGAAAGGAGTGCCGCCCATCCCTTCCGTTCGATGTTGAGGTCCCTGTCCGAGCCCGTCGGGGCCCGGGTGATCATGATCCCGAACAGGAAGAGGACGACCACGGCGCCGATGTAGACGAGTACAAGTGCCCAGGCGACGAATTCGGCCGAGAGCAGCAGGAACAGACCGGCGGTCCCGGCCAGCGCCGCCACCAGGTAGAGCGCCGCCCGGACCAGGTTGTTGGTGGTGACCACCCGGAATCCCGATATCAGGACCGCCACGGCGATGAGGGTGAAGACCCAGTTGACAGGTTCCGATATCCAGTCGCCGAAGCTCACGTCACTTCTCCAACGGAGGGGGCTCAGGGACGGTCTGCAGCCAATCCTGGAGTTGGTCCATGTCGTGCATCAGGTTGCCCATCTTCGCTTCGGAGTACTCGAACTCGGGGCTCCAGAACAGGGCATCGAACGGGCAGACCTCGACACAGATGCCGCAATACATGCAGAGGGCGTAGTCGATGTCGAAACGGTCCAGCGTGTTGCGCACCTTGATGCGGCCACCCGGCTTGTCTGGTGGCACTTCGGCCTTGTGGCCCTCGATGTAGATGCACCAGTCGGGACAGTTGCGGGCACAGAGCATGCAGACGGTGCACGCCTCCTGGTCCAGCGCGATCACACCGCGGGCACGGGGTACCAGCTGTTCCTTCTCCTTGGGGTAGTTGATCGTGGCCAGGTGCTTGTGGGGCAGGAAGATGGTCTTGAACATCGTGGTCAGCGTGACCGCGAGCCCCTTCCACATCCCGTAGCCCGGGAAGACCCGGCTCCCGTTGACCGACATCAGAGCACCACCTTGAGCACGGCGGTCACGATGATGTTCAGCAGGGCGAGGGGAACCAGCCACACCCAGGCGAGACGTTGCAGCTGGTCCTGGCGGAATCGAGGGAAGGTCCAGCGGAACCAGATCATGGCGAACACGAGCAGGAAGGCCTTGGCGACGAGGATGACCGGCCCGGCCAAGGGGAGCATGTCGTCGGGCACACCGGGAAGCCAGTAACCGCCGAGGAAGAGGGTGGCCGCGATCGCCGAAAGGGTGAACATGTTGGCGAACTCGGCGAGGAAGAAGAAGAGGAAGCGAAACCCGGAGTACTCGGTCACGTAACCCATCACCAACTCCGACTCTGCGATGGGCAGGTCGAAGGGGATCCGGCTCAGCTCGGCCAGGGCGGCGATCATGAATATGCCGAAGCCGAGGAACTGGAAGAGGATGTACGGGTAACCCGCCTCGATCTGGGCTTCCACGATCCCCTGCATGCTCATCGTCCCCGCCATGACCACCGAGCCGACCACTGCCAGGACCAGGGGCAGCTCGTAGGCGATGAGCTGGCCGGCCGCCCGGAGACCACCGATCAGCGAGTACTTGTTCGCCGACGACCAGCCGGCGACGAGGATCCCGATCGTGCTCAGCGAGGAGATGGCCAGGGCGTAGAAGATCCCGATGTCCAGGTCGCGGAAGCTGAGGTCGGGACCGAAGGGGATGATGACCAGGAGCGCCACCGTGCTCACCAGCACCAGGACCGGCGCCAGCTTGAACACCGGCCGGTCGGCGTCCGCGGGGATGATGTCCTCTTTCTGGAAGAACTTGATCCCGTCGGCGATCAGCTGCGCCCAGCCCCACCGCCCGCCGGCGAAGTAGGGCCCCACCCGGTTCTGCATCTTCGCCGACAGCTTCATCTCGGCGAAGCCGATCACCATGCCCACGAGCGGGATCATCAAGGCGACCAGGAGCAGCTTGCCCCCCAGGGAGACCCAGAA
The DNA here is from genome assembly GCA_035706345.1 of Acidimicrobiia bacterium. Classification (GTDB taxonomy): domain Bacteria; phylum Actinomycetota; class Acidimicrobiia; order Spongiisociales; family ZC4RG35; genus JANQRA01. The sequence goes on along the minus strand of DASSVE010000202.1, from coordinate 20,485 downwards.
GTTGGAGAGGAGATCGGTCACCCACCCGGGCACTAGCACCAACCTCCCGCGGCGCCGACCATCATGCCTGTCCTCATCGATCCACGTCCCCGAGCACGAAGTCGAGCGATCCCATGATGGCGATGATGTCAGGGATGAGGACTCCCTCCAAGATCCAGGGCAGGATCGAGATGTTGGAGAAGCTGGCGGAGCGGATCTTCAACCGGTACGGGCCGGTGTTCCCGTCCGACACCAGGTAGTAGCCCATCTCCCCCTTCGGGTTCTCCGATCTGGCGTAGGTCTCGCCCTTGGGGACCTTGATCACCTTCGGCACCTTGGCCTGGAGGTCGCCGGAGGGGATGCTCTCGATCGCCTGCTGGATGATCTTGGTCGACTCCCTGATCTCCTGGAGACGGACCGCCCAGCGGTCCCAGCAGTCTCCGTTCTGCCCGGTCACGACATCGAAGTCGAAGCGGCTGTACGGGAGATAGTCGGAGACCTTGCGCAGGTCGAACGGGACCCCGGAGGCGCGCAGATTGGGGCCCGAGACACCGTAGGCGACCGCCACCTCGGGCGGAAGCACACCCACCCCCTTGGTTCGGGCCACGATGATCTCGTTGTCGGCCACCAGGTCCTCGAGTTGGTCCACGGCGTATCTCACCTTGTCCATGGCCACGAGGGTCTCGGCATAGAAGCCGGCGGGCAGGTCCTGTGAGATCTTCCTGGTCGAGGAACCGGAGCCGTACGCAGGCCTCACCCCGCCGATGCGGTTGAAATTGGGGTGGAACCGCCCGCCGGTCACGCTCTCCAGCAGGTCGAGCACTCTCTCCCGCTCGCGGAGGGCGAAGAACAGCGGCGTCGCCGCTCCCAGCTCCAACGGATAGGAGGCGTTGAAGACGAGATGGGAGGCGATGCGGGCCATCTCGGTGAGGATCAGCCTGATGTACTGGGCCCGCTCCGGAACCTCGACACCCATGAGCTTCTCGGCCGCCACCAGGAACGGGATCTCGTTGGCGTACCCCGCCACCCAGTCGATGCGGTTGACGATCGTGATGATCTGCGGGTAGGACCTGACCTCGGAGAGCTTCTCGTATCCACGATGCATGTACCCGATGACGGGTTGGACGTCGTAGGCACGCTCCCCGTCCACCCGAACCACCAGACGAAGCACCCCATGGGTAGACGGGTGCTGAGGCCCGATGTTGAGCGTCATGTCCGGGGTCTCCAACTCGACTGAGACCAGGGCCTCGCTCATGTGACGGACGGTGTCGGCGTCGATCGTCATGCTTCGGGGTTCTCCGTGGTCGGCCCCTCGTCGCCTCCCGTGCCCGGCATGGGCTCGACGTCGACCGTCCCCGGCCAAGGCTTCACCTCGCGGCTGAGCAGGGGGAAGCTCTTGCGGAGGGGGTTTCCGACGAACGAGTCCGGCAGATAGAGGTGGACCAGGTTGGGATGACCTTCGAATTGGATGCCGAACATCTCGTGCGCCTCGCGCTCGTGCCAGTTGGCACCGGCATAGACGTCGACGAGGCTCGCCACGGTCGGGTTCTCCGTGGGGAGATCGGCGGACATGATCACCAGCTCACCTGTCGTCACGTTGGAGAGCGCGCTGAGCAGCTCGATGCGCTCCTCCACCGGCTCCGACAGCTTGTCCCCCGCAGCTACGTCATTGGACCACTCGACTGCGGAGAGCCACGAGAAGAAGACCAGGTCGAGCTCGTCACGGGCGATGCGATGGGTCTCCACCCACGTCGCCGGATCGACCTTGACTTTGATGGTGTCGAATTGGATGGTGGCGGTGCCCCCCACCGCCTCGGCGACACGATCGGCGAAACCCTGAAGCGGATGGACCTCCACGGTCTCGGTCTGGGCTACGGCATCGTTGCCGCTGGTCTCAGACGGGCTCGAGGTCACGCTGATTCCACTTCTCTTTGACGTCTTCGTTCTTGATCAGCTGCTGCAAGAGGACGATTCCGTCCATGAGCGCCTCCGGGCGGGGTGGGCACCCGGGGACGTAGACGTCCACCGGGATCACCTGGTCGACCCCTTTGGTGACCGAGTAGGAGTCCCAGTAGGGGCCGCCGCAGTTGGCGCAAGAGCCCATCGAGATCACGTACTTGGGTTCGGGCATCTGGTCGTAGAGACGACGCACCGACGGCGCCATCTTGTCGGTGACGGTCCCGGCGACGACCATCAGGTCGGCCTGCCGCGGCGAGGCCGGGAGCGGGATGATCCCGAACCTCATGAAGTCGAACCGGGGGCCGGAGGCGGCCATCAACTCGATGGCACAGCAGGCGAGCCCGAACTGGAACAGCCACAACGAGTACTGCCGTGACCAGTTGAGGAGCCAGGAGACCGGTTTGGGGGCTCCGAACTTCTGGATCAATCCCATTTCAGAACCCCTTTTCGAATGGCGTAGACGAGGCCGAGGAGGAGGACGCTGATGAAGACCGTCATCTCGACCAGACCGAAGTAGGCCAGCTGCTCGACCCTGATGGCCCACGGGAAGATGAAGACCGCCTCGACGTCGAAGATGACGAACAACAGCCCGAAGACGTAGTAGCGGATATAGGTCTGGCTCCACCCCGAGCCCACCGGGTCGACCCCGCACTCGTAGGTCATGTACTTGGCCCTGCTCGGCTTGACCGGTCTCAGGACCGAGGCCACACCCAACATCACCAGTACCAGGACCACACCGAGGGCCGCGAAGGCACCAACAGTCAGATAGCTCTCAAAGTATGGGCTCATGCCTCATCGGGTCGGGGGACTGACCGCGGCCGAGTATACGCCCCGGTTCCCATACGTCGAAGTCACCGTCCTACGCTGCCGAGGCATGAAAAACGGGCCTTCTTACGAGGGTTCCGGGCTGGTCAATCTGGTCTCGGAACTGGAGTCGCGGCTCGTCGGGACGGCCCAGTGGCCCGGTCTCACCGACTACTCGCTTCTCGACGACGCCGCCACCTATGTGATGGTCCTGTTCGACGGTCTCGGTGTCGCCCAGCTCGAGCATCCGGCCGCCGACACCTTCAGAGCGTCCCTGGCCGCCGTCCTGGAGGCCCCATTCCCCACGACCACATCGGTGTCGTTGTCCACCGTCGCCACGGCCCTGCCGCCTTCCCAACATGGTCTGGTGGCCCATCTCAGCTGGCACCCGGATCTCCATCTGGTGGTGAACACCCTGAAGTGGGTGACGCTCACGGGCGAGAGCGTCACCTACGACTACGGGTCTGTGCTCCCCCGTCCCAATCTCTGGGAACGTCTTCGGGCCCGGGGCATCGAGCCGATCACCGTCCAACCGGGCGGATTCGAAGGGTCCCCGCTGAGCCGGCTGCTCTATCGGGGCGCTCGTTTCGAGGGAGCATGGGATCCTGCCGACCTGGTCGATGCCACCGTCGACCTGGCGGCCGTGCCGGGACGATTCATATTCACCTATGTCCCGTTCGTGGATGTGGCCGGTCATGTGAACGGCCAGGAGTCCGACGAGTTCGATCAGGCGATGCGGGCGGCGGCCACCGTCTGGGAGGGGATCGCCGGGCGCCTCCCACCGGATGTGGTCATGCTCGGGACCGCCGACCACGGCCTGATGGAAGTGACGGAGGAGGACAAGCTCCTCATCAGAGAACCCGAATTCGACGGGCTGCGATTCGCCGGCGATCCCCGTGGGGTGCATGTCTGGGGTAACCCGGCGACCATCGCGGACCTGGCGGAGTTGGTCGGGGGCGAGCTCGTCGATCCGACGCTCTGGCTGGGGCCGGAGCTGACCGAGAAGGCTCGATCACATCTGGGACAGCAACTGCTTGTTGCCCCGCCGGGCAAGGTGGTGCTCCCCCGCGGCTTCGACAAGCGGCTCCGCTGCTATCACGGAGGGCTCATGGCCGAGGAAGTCCAGATCCCCCTGCTCCTGGCTTGATCAGTAGCCCGGCACCGGGGCCACGTCGTCCGCGGAGCGGCGCGCCCTTCGGGCCGCGGTGGACGCGGCATCGATTGCCACGTGTCGACCGGCGGCGGCGAGACCAAAGCGTGGCATGTTCCCGTACATGGTCTCGTACTCACCGGAGCGGACCATGTAAGTCTCGTGCCAGATCCCGAGCTCGCCGTTGTCACGGATCAGCTTGTTGAACTGACGCCAGGCCTCCAGGTGGGACCACTGACCGGATCGGGCGAACGTCTCCAGATGCTGGAACGACTTCCAGTACTGGACCGAGATGTTCTTCAACGCGCCGAAGTTCTCGATGTGGAGACAGCCGATCTCGTGATGACCCGCGATCTCCCGCTGCATTGCCATCATGGCCCTGGCCACCGGCAGCCATTGGGAGACCCTCATGGGTTTGTGGGCACGTGACCCGATCAGGAAGACCACGAAGTCGCCGTCGAATTCGGCGGTGAAACGTCCTTTGTGGATCACACGGTCTCCTATCTTGTCAGTGACAAGTTCACCTTACGCGCTAATCTAGCCACTGTCAAGATGCCCGTCACCACCCACACCTATCACCACGGGAACCTGCGCCAGGCGCTGCTCGACACCGCCGGGGAGATCCTGGAGACGCATGGTGCCCAAGCGATCTCCCTTCGGGGCCTGGCCCGTGAGCTCGATGTCTCCCACGCCGCCCCCGCCCACCACTTCCGCAACAAGACCGAGTTGATGGCCGAGCTGGCCGCCGACGGGTACCGGGCCCTGGCCGACGCCATGGCCGACGCCATGGACGGGACAGACCCCTCCCAATGGCTCGAGGTCACCGGGCGCGCCTATATCCGTTTCGGGGTGAGCAACCCGCAGAGATACCGGCTGATGTTCACCTCGGGGCTCATGAACGAGGACTGCCCGCAGCGTCTCACCGACGAGGCGTCGGAGGCGTACCTGCTCCTGCTCAGGGCCGCCTATCCAGAGGCCCCGCTCCCGGACCCCGCCACGTATCGTCTCGGCACCGCCGAGCTGGCGGCCTGGTCGGTCGTGCACGGGGCGGTGATGCTCTGGCTCGACGGCCAACTCGGAGAAATGGAGAAAGCCGACTTCCTCGACCTCGCCGACCGGATGCTCGCCGAGTTCGTCACCCGCTAACGAGGGCGCCGAGCCATCGTTGGGCCACCACGAAGAAGGGCTCGGCTCCGGCATTGATGGCGTCCACCACCCGCTCGGTCTCCGCCGAGGCCCGGGAGATCATGTCCTGGCTGTATCCGTAACGGACCTGGTGGACTTCGAACTCGTCTTCGTCCTGCACCTCCACGGTGCCGTCGATGTGGACCGCCACGTCCAGATCGAGATCGATCATCTCGTAGCGGTTCTCCGACACCCACAGGGGCGGGGTGACGATGTCTACGAAATGGGTGTAGTTGGTGGCTTCGGCCCCGTTGTAGTGGAGGTGCCACCACTCGCCGTGCGGGGCGCAGAACACGGCGTTGCTCGGTGTCGGCGGGTACAGCTCCTCGGCTTTCCACCTCAGTGATCCCAGGGGCACCCCGATCCATTCCCCCCATTCGTCTGATCCGAGCCAGTGCCCTTCGAAACCCCAGTGCAGGTGATCGGGGTTCTTCAGGAACTGCACGGTGACCGGGCGAATCAGATCAGCCGCCTATGTACGACATCTCGATCGGCACAGCCAGCCGTGCCGTGTTGGACGATCGGATCTCCGAGTAGCGGTCGTCCCGCTTCCCCCACACGTCGTCGATGGTGGCGCCGAGGTCGCCCCCGGCCCTGATCACGTCACGGAGACTGGTCCCGGTCGAGGCGAAGAGACAGGTGTACAGGCTGCCCTCGGCCGAGACCCGTGCCCTGGTACAGGATCCGCAGAAGGGGCGAGTCACGGATGCGATCACCCCGACCTCGCCGGCGCCGTCGACGTAGCGGAACCGGTTGGCCACCTCTCCGGGGTAGTTGGGAGGGATCGCCTCCAGGGGGAACTCGGCGTTGATCGCCTCCAGGATCTCACTGGCAGGCACCACGTCGTCCATCCGCCAGCCGTTGCTGTTCCCGACATCCATGTACTCGATGAACCTCACGATGTGACCCGTGCCCCGGAAGTGGCGGGCCATGTCGACTACGGCGTGCTCGTTGACCCCGCGCTTGATGACCGCGTTGATCTTGATCGGGCCGAGACCCTCCGAGGCGGCCATCTCGATGGCGTCCAGCACCGAGGACACCGGGAAGCCGACGTCGTTCATCGCCTGGAAGGTCGGGTCGTCCATGGCGTCGAGGCTGACCGTGACCCGGTTCAGACCGGCGGCGGCGAGACCGGCCGCCTTCCGGCTCAGCAGGGATGCGTTGGTGGTCAGGGTCAGGTCGGCGACACCGTCGATGTCGGCGATCACGGAGATCAGGTCCTCGATGCCCTTGCGGAGCAGAGGCTCACCACCGGTGAGCCTGACCTTGGTGACCCCACGGGCCACGAAATGACGCACCACGGAGGCGATCTCCTCGAACGTGAGCAGCTGGTCCCTGGGCAGGAACTCATAGCCAGGGCCGAACACCTCCTTGGGCATGCAGTACGTGCATCTGAAGTTGCAGCGATCGGTCACCGAGATCCGCAGGTCTCGAAGCTCCCGGTCGAAGAGGTCGGTCACGGCCATCTGCCACCAAGACTAAGACCTCGAGCCGCCATTGCACCCATCGCCCCAGGTTGGGCCTCAGGACCCAACCAGAAATCACGTAATTCCGGCCGATCTAAGAGGACCAGAAATCCGTGGGAGTCACTGAATGCGTCCTGTGAAGCGCGGTCGTCACGAGAAGAGCGAGTGCCGCCATCGCAAGAAGAAGAGCATCGAGACCGCCGGTCTTCGCCGCACCGTGTGTGAGAAGTGCCGGACCGTCACGGTGCATTTCCTCTACGACGTCTTCGAACAGGAACAGCAGCAGCTGCGCCAGCTCACGTGACTAGTCCCTGGGGGTGGCTTGGCAATGACCCCCAAGACAAATGGCGGCGGGGCCGATCCCAGTCACATGACGCTGAACTTCCTGCCCCGACGGAAGATGACCGCGGAGTGCGCCCACGAGCGCCAGATGCGGATCGAAGTCGCCGGCATGAGCCGCGAGGTCTGCGAGTCCTGTGGCCGGGTCAGCGTCGCCTACGTGGCCGACCACTATCAGCGTGACGTGGAAGACGTCGACTCCGATTCCGGGAGCGACGACTCCTCCGACTGACTCCCCCAGGTGGCAAACCAGGCACCCAAGCCCAGCGGGAGCACCACTATGGGCACCACCCAGCCCACGATCGGCAGATACCAGACCACCCCGATGATGACCGAGCCGACCAGGATCGATCCGTAGAGATCGAGACGTCGGAACAGAGCGCCCCCCAGCCAACCGACCACGGGTGCCCCGGCCACCAGCGACACGGCGAACACCACCCCGATGGTGGCGAGTATCAGCGGGACCAGCACGGCCAGGAGCGGTAGGGCGGCTGTCGCCGGCGCAAACCCCAGCATCAGGGCGGTGACGGCCATCAGTGCCACCGGAGCGAAAACGACCGACGCTCCGGCGAGCCAGCGTCTGATCGGGCGCCGGCCCACCTGGCGCACCGCGGCTGACATTCGCCCCGGCCAGCCGTAGGCGGCGGTGAGGGCGGCCACGGTGAGGAAGAGGACCACCAGGAATCTGCCCACCAACCCCAGTGCCCGGAGCCGCAAGTTGGGTGGCAGGGGTGTCTTGGAGACGACGGCGCCGCCCACCGTCGCCAGGTCCAGCCCTTGGGCCTCCCGGGCAGAGCGGAACCCGAGGTCCCCCGTCACCTGAAGGTCGTCGACGACGGTCATCGTGTGAACGGACACCTCGACGTCTCCGCCAACCGAGCCGGCGAGCTCGAGATGACGCTGACTGCCGGTCAGATCCATCCTGATCGACCCAAGCACCCGGGCATTCCAGGCCCAGAGCAGCACGTCACCGTCCACCGTCGAGGACGGGGTCAGCTCGGCCCGGAACACCGCAGCCACCAGGTCGCCGCCGATCTCGCCGGAGACCTCGAGACGGTTGGCCGCGCCGCGGACCGACCCACCCACCTCACCTGCGATGGTGATGGTGGGAGCGATCGCGGTGACTGAACCGGTCACTACGCCATTGATGACGATCTCCTCGGCGGCAAAGGCGATCAGGTCCCCTTCGAGAGTCCCGTCCACGACCACCCGTATGGCGCCGGCGTAGAGATCCTCGGGGAAGACGTCCCCCTCCGGGATGATCACGAACTCGGAGTTGGATGTCTCCGCGGCCATGGCCGGGAGCGACGGGAGGAGCAGCACAGCCCCCAGGATCGACGCGGCCAGGACGACTTCAGAGCGGAAACGCATCTGCGGCGAGGGAGAGCAGCGAGCCCGGGAGCACACCCCAGAGAATGGTGGTCCCCACCGCGAACACCAGGACCCATCTGACCGGAATCGGCACATCGACAGTGCCCTCGTCGCCGGCATCCATGTACATGCTGACGATGATCCGCAAGTAGAAGGCGAAGGCGATGACGGAGGCGATGACGGCCACGATCACCAGCCACTCGAAGCCCTGGCTCCACGCCTGGGCGAAGACGCCGAACTTGGCGATGAAGCCGGAGGTGACCGGCAGACCGGCCATCCCCAAGAGGAGGACGGCGAAGCTCGCGGCCAGCAACGGGCTCCGTCTCGCCAGACCCCGGTAGGAAGCGAGGTCGGACGCCGAGGTGTCCGCTCCGCTCACCGCGGTCACCACCGCAAAGGCCCCTACGAGCTGGAGGGAGTAGATGGCGAGATAGAAGAGGATCCCTTCGGTGGTGCCGCCGACGACACCGGTCATGATGAAACCGGCGTGGGCTACGCCGGAATACGCCAGCATCCGTCGCACGTCGTCCTGGACCAGGGCCAGAATCGATCCGAGCATCATCGACAGCGCCGCGATCCCCGCCACTATCGGGCGCCAGTCGGCGCCGAGCGCATCCAATCCGGTGAGCAGGATCCGGGCCAGGGCCACGAACCCGGCCACTTTGGCCACCGATGCCAGGTATCCGACCACACCCGCCGGCGCCCCCTGGTAGACGTCGGGAGCCCAGGTGTGGAACGGCGCTGCCGAGACCTTGAACCCCAGGCCGACCACGACCAGACCCAGACCGATGAGGATCACGGCCGGGGAGAGCACGACGAAGTCGGAGAGGAAGTCGCGCATCTCCAGCAACCCGAACTGGCCTGTTCCCGCATAGAGGAGGGCCACGCCGTAGATGAAGATGGCGGAGGCAAAGGAGCCGAGCAGGAAGTACTTGATGGCCGCCTCGTCCGATCGGGCCCGCTCCCGGGACATGCCGGCGAGCACGTAGAGGGCGATCGAGCCGGCCTCCAGGCCGAGGAACATCATCACGAGGTTGTTCGAGGCCACCATGATGGAGAACCCGGCCGTCGCCAGGAGCACCAGGGCTAGCGCCTCGGCGCCGCGTCGCCCCAAGCTCTCGAAGTACCGCCAACCGGAGAGGAGACCGAAGGTGGTGACCGCCAGCAAGGCGAAACGTCCGAAGATGGCGAACCCGTCCATCACCACCAGCCCGGAGAAGGCCACCAGCCCGGAAGCATCGGTGGCACCTGAGGCCTCCAGCCACTGCGCCCCCGAAGCCACCACTGCCGCAGCAACCGACGCTGCGGCGACGGCTCCCAGGACCAACGTCCGCGGCTTCCATTGCACGTCCACCAGGAGGACGGCTGCCGCACCCAGGGCCAGGAAGAGCTCGGGGAGAATCGCCAGCCAGTTGATCTCGGGCGTGACCATGTCAGTCGCCTCCCGCCACGAACACGTCGCCGAGACGCCCCGGCTCGGGGACCACGTACCCGGTCGATGCCTCGATGTGGTCGAGCACCGCCTCGGTGGACGGGGCGATCTTGTCGAGCAGGATGTTGGGATAGAGCCCCAACACCAGGACCAGGGCGGCCATGGGCGCCAGCAGCGAGATCTCCCGTGCCGAGAGGTCGGATAGCGCCAGGTTCTCCTCCTTCTCGGGCAGACCGGTGAATACCCGTTCGTACGCCCACAGGAAGTAGACCGCAGCCAGGATGACACCGGTCGCGGCCACGACGGCCAGGGCGGGGACACTGGTGTAGCTGCCGATAAGGACCAGGAACTCGCCGACGAAACCGTTGAGCCCGGGCAGGCCGATCGAGGCGAAGATCATGAAGAGGAAGAACCCGGCGTACAGCGGCATCACCTTCTGCAGACCACCGAACTCGGAGATCTGCTTGGTGTGGCGCCGGTCGTAGATCATCCCGACCAGGAGGAACAGGGCGCCGGTGGTCAGCCCGTGGTTCACGTTCTGGATGACCGCACCCTGGAGACCTCCTGAGGTGAGGGCGAAGGTGCCGAGCACGATGAAACCGAGGTGGCTGACCGAGGAGTAGGCGACGAGCCGCTTCAAGTCGGGCTGCACGATCGCCACCGCCGCCCCGTAGACGATCCCGATCACCGCCAGGGTGCCCATGATCCATACCGCGTCCACCGACACCTCGGGGAATAGCGAGAGGTTGAACCTGAGCAGACCGTAGGTCCCCAGCTTCAGCATGACTCCGGCCAGCAGGATCGAGCCCGCAGTCGGGGCCTCCGTGTGGGCGTCGGGCAGCCAGGTGTGCAGCGGGAAGACCGGCACCTTTATTGCGAAGGCGAGGGCGAAGGCGGCGAACAGCCAGCGTTCCGCGCCGACGCCGAGATCGAGCTGCATGAGGTCGGCGAGCTGGAAGGAGATCTGGCCGAACTCCTGGGCATGTGTGATCGCCAGGGCGATGATCCCGGCCAGCATCAAAGCCGACCCGAACGCGGTGTAGATGAAGAACTTCATCGCCGCGTAGACTCGCCGCTCGCTCCCCCAGATCCCGATGATGAAGTACATCGGGATGAGGATCGCCTCGAAGAAGACGAAGAAGAGGAAGAGGTCCAGGGCCAGGAACACCCCGATCATCCCCGCCTCGAGGAGCAGGGTGTAGACCACGAACTCCTTGGTGCGGGTGGTGATGGCGGTCGAGGCCGCCAACGAGATGGGCACCAGGATGGTGGTCAGCAGAACCATGGGAAGGGAGATGCCGTCGACACCGAGGGTCCAGGTGATCCCCCAGGGCTCGTACCAGACGTACTGCTCTGTGAACTGGTAGGCGGCCACGGGCTCGAAGACCGTGAACAGGTAGATGGCCAGAGCCAGCGGCAGGACGGAAACGGCCACCCCGAGCGGCAAGTGCAACTCGGTGCGTCTTCGTGGCGTCAGCGCCACCACCAGGGCACCAACCACCGGCACGAGCACCAACGCCGTCAGCATGGTCCGTCCCCTGGCCGCGGGGCAGATGTGCGAGGGGCGAAGTCGGCCGGCATATTCACGACCCCATCACCAGCCAGACCACCACGACCACGGTCCCGGCCAGGAACAAGGCGCCGTAGTTGCGCACGAATCCGGTCTGCAGCGGACGGACCCAGTCCCCGGCGCTGCGCACCAGACGGGCGACACCGTTGACCGCCCCGTCGATGACGGGGAGGTCGATGGCGAAAGCGGCCGTCTCTGCCGCCTTCTTGCCCGGGGCCACGATCAGCTTGCCGTAGATGTCGTCGACCCGATAGGCCTCCTCCCAGGTCCCCCACAACGGCTCGAATCCTTGCTCGAACCCACGCCAGTTTTCCGCCGGCTGGCGGTAGGTGATGAATGCGGCACCCATCCCGGCCAGGGCGGCCAGGACCGAGAGCCCGGCGAGGAGCACGAACATGGGGAGCCCCTCGGGCGGGTGCTGCAGCGTCACCATCTCGAAGACGGGCTCCAGATAGTGCTCGAGAGTGCGGCGAACCGGTGTGTTGAGCAGACCACCGATCACGGAGAGCACGGCCAGGGCCACCAGCGGGAACGTCATGACCCTCGGTGACTCGTGAGGGTGGGTCCCCTCACTCCAGCGGGGCTCGCCCCAGAAGACGAGCACCCATTGCCTGGTCATGTAGAAGGCAGTGAGAAGGGCGGTGATCAGCCCCACGATCCAGAGCAACGAGAACCAGCCTCCACGTGCGAACGCAGAGGCGAGGATCTCGTCCTTGGACCAGAACCCGGCGAACGGCGGGATGCCGGCGATGGCAATCGTCCCGATCGCCATCGTCCAGGCGGTGACCGGCATCGACTTCCGCAACCCTCCCATCTTGTGCATGTCCTGTTCCCCGCCCATGGCATGGATCACCGATCCGGCGCCCAGGAAGAGAAGCGCCTTGAAGAAGGCGTGGGTCATCAGATGGAAGACCCCGGCCACATAAGCGGTGGTCCCGACGGCGAGGAACATGTATCCGAGCTGGGAGACGGTGGAGTAGGCCAGGACCTTCTTGATGTCGCGTTGGGCCATGGCAATGCTGGCGGCCCAGATGGCGGTGGCCGCCCCGATCGTGGCAACAGTCACCTGAGCGGTGACGGAGAGGTCGTAGATCGCCGCCGACCTCGTGATCAGATAGACCCCGGCGGTCACCATGGTGGCGGCATGGATGAGGGCTGATACCGGGGTCGGGCCCTCCATGGCGTCGGGCAGCCACACGTAGAGGGGGATCTGGGCCGACTTGCCCGCGGCGCCGAGGAGGAAGAGGAGACCGATGGCGGTGGCGGTCCCCGCGGTCAGCAACTCGGGCGCCCGATCGAAGATCCCCGAGTAGGAGAGGGTGCCGAAGGTCGTGAACACCAGCATCAGACCGACCATGAGGCCGAAGTCCCCGATCCGGTTGACGACGAACGCCTTCTTGGCTGCAGCCGCCGGGGCATGGCGTGTGAACCAGAAGCCGATCAGCAGATAGGAGCAGAGACCGACCAGCTCCCATCCGATGAAGAGCATGGCGTAGTTGCCCGCCAGGACCAGGGTCAGCATCGACGCCGCGAACAGGTTTAGGTAGGTGAAGAAGCGTCCGAACCGCTCGTCCCCGTGCATGTAGCCGATGGCGAAGATGTGGATCAGGGTCCCTACCCCGGTGACGATCAACGTCATCAGCGCCGACAGTGGGTCCCAGAGGATCTCGATGTTGGCCCCGAGGGCCGGGATCCACTCCCAGAGGAGAAGGGTCTCCCCGTGTTCCCCACCCGAGAGGAACGGGAGAGCGGCGACGACGGCCACGGCGAACGAGCCCCCGATCGCCATGCTGGCCAGCCATCCGGCCAATGGCTCGCGCATGAATCGAGAGAAGAAGTGGAGGAACACCGCCCCGGCGAGGGGGAGAGCGATGATGACCCAGAGGAACTCGGTCATGCCGCCGCCCTCTTTCCGCGCGGCGCAGAGCCGGTATTTCGGCTCCCCTTCCTTAGGAAAGCGTTCATCCCCTGAGCTCCGAGAGCTCGTCCACGGACGCGGAGGCCCGGACGCGGAAGATGGCGACGATGATCGCCAGACCCACGACCACCTCGGCCGCGGCGACCACAAGGACGAAGAACACGGCCACCTGGCCGTTGAGATCGTTGAGTGCCCGGCCCGCCGTGATCAGGGTCAGGTTGACCGCGTTGAGCATCAGCTCGATGCACATGAACATCACCAGGGCGTTGCGCCGCAGCAGGAGACCCACCGCCCCGATGAAGAACAGGGTCCCGGCGAGAGCCATGTACCAGCCCGGATCGACCATCAGGCGGTCCTCCGGCGGTAGTGGGCCAGCGCGATGGCACCCGCGGCGGCGATGGTGAGCAGCAAGGCCGTCGCCTCGAAGGCGAGCACCCAATCGGTGAACAGGGGCACCGCCACTGCTTGGACGGTCCCGTTGGTGGCGGCCGGGTCGAGGGTGGAGGCGGCCGGGATCCACTCGAAGTCGCCGAAGAAGGTGAGACCGGCCGCAAAGACGATGATCACCAGGGAGACACCGCCCACCACCCAGCGCTGATACGGAAGGGGCTCCTCGCGTCGCTCCTCCTTGTCCACCCCGATCAGCATGATCACGAACAGGAAGAGGGTGAGCACCGCCCCGGCGTAGACGATGACCTGAACCGCCGCCACCAGATGGGCCAGCTGCATCACGTAGAGAACAGCCATCGCCAGCAGGGTGCCCAGCAGCCCGAGGGCGGAGTGGATCGGGTTCCGGGCGGCGACCACGGTGACGGCTCCGGCGAGGGCCACCAGGGCAACCACGACGAAGAGAAGGCCCTCAACCATCGGATGGCTCCGATCGGGCGTCGATCTCGTCCTGGGTCGGCTCGGGATCCCAGGAGGCCGGGCCCGGTGTCCCCTGCCACATCTTCACACCCTGATAGGCCGGGTCACCCGCCGGCGCCGTAGCCCGCACCCAGCCGTCGGCCGTCTTCAACTCCTCGAGGTCGGCGAGGGGGTCGTCGGGGAACATATGCGGCACGGTCCCGTCGGGATGCATCAGCAGCTCACCCCGGGTGTAGATCGCATCCTGGCGGTTGGTCGTCGACATCTCGAAGAGGTGGGTCATGGTGATGGCCTCGGTGGGGCACGCTTCGACACAGAGACCGCAGAAGATGCAGCGGAGCATGTTGATCTCGTACACGTAGCCCCATCGCTCGCCGGGCGAGGTCGGGTGGTCGGGGTCGTTGTCGGCGCCGCGGACGTAGATGCAGGCGGCCGGGCAGGCCCCGGCGCAGAGCTCGCACCCGATGCACTTCTCCATCCCGTCCGGGTAGCGATTGAGGACGTGACGCCCGTGGAATCGCTGCGGCTTGGGGCGCATCTCCTTCGGGTACTCGGTGGTCACCATCTCGCGCCCGGTGATGGTGCGGAGCATCGTGGCCCCGGTCACCCGCAGACCCTTGAGCAGCTCTGTGATCACACCCATCGCGTCAACTCCATGGCAGGCCGAACTGTCTGACCCCGATGGCGACCGCGGAGACCACGATCCAGGCCAGGGCGGCAGGGATGAGCCGCTTCCAGCCGATCGACATCAGCTGGTCGTAGCGCAGCCGGGGCAGAGTCGCCCGCAGCCAGAAGAAGATGAAGATGATGAAGTAGGTCTTGACCAGGAACCAGACCGTGGGCAGGACCGCAGAGATCCAGCCGGGGATCTGTCCCTCCCACGTCGGGCCGGTCCAGCCACCCAGGAAGAGAGTGGCGGCGATGGCCGACATCGAGAAGATGTTGACGTATTCGGCCAGGAAGAACATGGCGAAACGCATACCCGAGTACTCGGTGTGGAAGCCGCCCACCAGCTCCTGTTCCGCCTCGACCAAGTCGAAGGGGGCCCGATTGGTCTCGGCGACGATGGCGATCATGAAGATCACGAAGGCGACGATCTCGGGGAAGACGTTCCAGCGAGGGATGAACCCGGCCCAGGTGCCCTGCTGGCGGTTCACGATCTCGGCCAGGCTCAGTGTCCCCCCATCGCCTTGGGTGGCGGTGAACATCACGACGGCCACCATCGCCAGACCCATGGCCGCCTCGTAGGAGATCGCCTGGGCGGTGGCGCGGACACCACCGAGCAGGGGGTACTTCGAGCCGGACGACCAGCCGGCGAGCACCACGGAGTACACCGCCATGGAAGACATGGCCAGGATGAAGAGGATCCCGATGTTGAGGTCGGCGCCCTGGAGGATCACCTCGCGATCCCCGATCATGAACGGGGCCCCGAACGGCACCATCATGAAGATCAGGAACGCCGGTATCACCGAGAGGAACGGGGCGAGAAAGTAGGTGGCCAGCTCCGCCTTGCGGGGGACGATCGACTCCTTGAAGAACAGCTTGAGACCGTCGGCGACCGTCTGCAGGATCCCCCAGGGGCCGGCCCGGTTGGGCCCGATGCGACTCTGCATGTCGGCCAGGATCTTCCGCTCGGCCCAGACGTTGATGATGGTGGCGCCGAGGAGGAGCACGAAGGCGAGGACAACCCGGAGCACGACGATGCCGAAGTCGGCCCAGTCCATCAGTTCACCACCTTGACCCGAACCACCGGATCGGTGCCCAGAGCGGCTCCGCCGGGCTGGTTCCTTGGCACGAAGACGACACCCGGTGGTGTTCCCTCGTCGAGCACGGCAACGAACTCACCCTCTCCCTGACCTGTGGTCACCCGGACCACGGACCCTTCCTTGACCCCGAGACCTGGAGCGTCGGTGGGGTTCATGTGGACCACCGCACCCGGGGCCAGCTTGATCAGACTGGGGCATCTGCTCAGCCGGGCACCGGCGTCGTACATCTTCCGAGCCTGGTGCAGCGTCAGTTGGGCACCCGGAGCCTTGGGCCCTTCCATGGCGACGGGGATGTACTCGAACGGCTGGCTACCCTCGACGGGGACCACCACCCCGTCCCGGGCTTCCCAATCCAGGTAGTCGTGGGTGACCGACGAGTAAAGCGGGATCGACCCGGCGATCTCCTTGGCGATCGTCTCTGGCGAGGCCAGACCCAGCGGCCGGCCCATGAGGATGGCGATGTCGTCCAGGATCGACCAGTCGGGACGCGCCAGACCCGGGGCGGGTCTGATCTGGTTGACCTTCTGGACACGCCCTTCAACGTTGGTGATCGTCCCGTCCTTCTCGGCGAAGCCGGCGGCGGGAAGGATCACGTCTGCGTGGGCATTCGACGCATTGAGGAAGAGGTCGATGGAGACCACGTACTCGGCGGCGTCGAGCCCGGCGGCGGCGGTGCGCGGGTCGGGCATGTCGGCGAGAGGATCGGCCCCCACCAGGAGCAGTGCCCGGATCCCCCCGCCGTCCAATCCTTCCATGATCTGAGCGGTGCCCAGACCGGGATGCTCGATCGGCACCCGGCCGGGAGCCAGATCCGGGGCGAGACCCATGTCCAGGGCGCCGAACGTGTTGGCCCTGGAGTTCAGCGGGAGGATCCTGATGCGGGAGGCCTGCTCCCTAACCAGCGCTGCCACGGACTCGGCCAGCCGGGGATCGTCGGCCAGACCGGTCATGCCGACGATGCACACCACCGTCCGTCCCGAGATTGCCCCCAGGACGTCCGGATGAGCGCCCTCCCTCATCTCGGCCAGCAACTCGAAGCCCCCACCGGGCCGGTAGGTCAGCTTGCGGGTGGCGCGGTCGTCGAGGCCTGTCGCACGTGGGTGGACCACCACCAGGGTCTTCCCCAGTTTCTGGGCGGCGCGTCTCACCCGGAGATAGAGAGTGGGGTGTTCCTCTTTGAGGTCCGGGCCCCACACCAGGATCGTGTCGGCCTCGTCGACGTCCGAGATCCGGGCACGGTCGACCGTCGCCGCCAGGAAGTGGGAGGACAGGGCGTCGTCCATGCGGCAGTCGACGTTGCTCGTTTCGAGCACCTCGCGAGCGAACCGCGACAGGGCGTAGGCCTCCTCGTTGGTGCCGCTCGCCCCACCGACCACCGCCAAAGCGTCGCCGCCGTCCTCCTCCTTGAAGAGCTGGAATCGGGTGGCCACGATGTCGAGGGCTTCGGACCACTGGACTTCGACCAGCTCCCCGTCCCGTCGCACCAGCGGGCGGGTGAGACGCTCATCGGAGCGGAGGTACTCGAAGCCGAATCGGTCCTTGTCGGAGAGCCAGCCGTGATTGGTGGCGTCGTTGTCGACCCCGACATAGCGCAGGATCTGGTTCTGGCTGGCGTGGACCTCGATCCGGGGATGGGCGGTGTCGAACATCGAAGAGCTCTCCACCCTCACCAGGTCCCAAGGACGGGCCCGGAACCGGTAGGGCCTGGCGGTGAGAGCGCCCACCGGGCAGATCTGAACGGTGTTGCCCGAGAAGTAGGAGGAGAAGGGGAGATCGGGGAAGGTGTTCACCTCGGTGACGTTGGCCCGCTCCTGGAACTCGATCAGCGGATCGCCTGAGATCTCCTCCGAGAAGCGGGTGCAGCGGGCACAGAGGACGCAGCGCTCCCGGTCGAGCAGGACCAGGTCGGAGATGGGGATGGGCTTCTCGAATGTCCTCTTGATCTCGACGAAGCGGCTCTCCCCCGGGCCGTAAGCCAGGGCCTGGTCCTGGAGGGGGCACTCTCCACCCTTGTCGCAAACAGGGCAGTCCAGGGGATGGTTGGCCAGGAGGAACTCGAGGATGGCTTCCTGAGCCTTCTTCACCGCGGCGTTCTGGGTGTCCACCGCCATGCCATCGGCGACCGGTGTGGTGCAAGCCGTGGTGATCATCGGGCCCCTCGGAGTCTCTATCTCCACCAGGCACATCCGGCACATGCCGACAGGCTCCATCCGCTCGTGCCAGCAGAAACGGGGGATGTAGGTGCCGTTGTCCTGTGCGGCCTTGATCACCATCTCGCCGGGCGCGACCTCGTGCTCCACCCCGTTGATCGTGACGTGGACGACGTTGCTCTCGTTGCCCGGGGCGGTCATGCCGTCATCTCCCCGCGATCGCTGGTCCCGATCTCGACAGGCTGGAGGTGCCCCTGAGAGGCGCCCGGGAACCAGCACCCGCCCCTGGCGACGTGCTCGTACACCTCGTCCCGGAAATAGTCACGGAGCGCCATGATCGGCGACACCGCCGAAGGCCCGAGGGGGCAGATCGTGGTCATCCGCGGGGGCCACGCCAGGCCGATGCTGATGCCGTCGGAGACGTCGAGCAGGAGGTCGAGATCGACGGTGCGACCCAGACCGTTCTCGATGCGCCGCAGGATCATCTCGAGCCAGGTGGTCCCCTCCCGGCACGGGGTGCACTGCCCGCACGACTCGTGTGCGAAGAAGCGGACGACCCGCTCGGCGGCGCGCACGGCGCAGGTGTCCTCGTCCATGACGATCACGGCGCCGGAGCCCAGCATCGAGCCGGCCGCAGCCGTGGCGTCTTTGGTGATCTCGAGATCGAGGTGCGTTTCGGGGACGAACCAGGGCGCCGAGGCGCCGCCCGGGATCCAGGTCTTGAGCTCCTTGTCGTCCCTGATCCCACCGCCGACCTCGTAGATGAGCTCCCGCCAGGTGATCCCATGCGTCAGCTCGTAGTTGCCGGGACGTTTGACGTGCCCCGAGAGGGACATCATGAAGGTGCCCGTGTCCGGGCTCTCGCTGATCTTGGTGTACTGCTCGGCGCCCATCGCCAGCACATGGGCCAGGTTGGACACCGTCTCCACGTTGTTGACGATGGTCGGCATCATGTAGAGACCCTTGGCAGCCGGGAAATAGGGAGGCTTCAGCCGCGGCTCACCGCGCACGCCTTCCAGCGAGTTGATGAGGGCGGTCTCCTCCCCGCAGATGTAGGCCCCGGCGCCGAGATGGACGGTCAGTTCGAGATCGAAGCCCGACCCGAAGATGCTCTTTCCGAGATAGCCCCTGGCGTAGGCCTCGTCGACGGCCTGCTGGATCCGCCGCGCCGGCTTGGGGTATTCGCCACGGATGTAGATGAAGGCCTGGTGGACCTCGTTGGCGATGGCGGTGATGATCACCCCTTCGAGCACCTGATGGGGGTCGCGTTCGAGGAGCTGACGGTCCTTGAAGGTGCCGGGCTCGGATTCGTCGGCGTTTATGACCAGGTACGAGGGACGGGCCGGGGCCAGGAAGCTCCACTTCAGACCGGCGGAGAATGCGGCGCCACCCCGGCCCAACAAACCCGAGTTCTTGACCTCCTCCACCAGCTCATCCCGGGTGAGACCGGTGGCCCGCCGGGCCTGCACATATCCACCTGTGGCCTCGTAACGCTCGATGGTGTGGGAGTCCGAGGGGTGCTCGTTCATCCTCTTCGTGATCACCAGGGGTGTCGTCACGAGTTCCCCTCTTCACCGACGGTGCCGAGCGGCTGGAAGGCCGGATAGGGACCGACCGCGCCGCGCTGCTCGGGGATTGCCCAGTCGAAACTCCTCCGATCACCGAACAGCTGCTGCAGCTCGTCGGTGTTGACCACCTCGGGCCGGGCCTTCTTCAGCCATCTGACCAGTTCGCGGCCCTTCTCCGGGGTGACTCCCTCGATCAGCTCGTAGTTGACCTGGACGGCGGGGGCGCCGCCGCACGCCCCGATGCACTCGACATGCTCGACCGAGAGGAGGCCTTCGGCATCGGTCTCGCCGTGTGGCACGCCGGACTCGTCTTCGACGGCGTGGAGGACGTCGTCGGCGCCGAGCAGCATGCAGGAGATCGACGTGCAGCACGAGATCAGGTAACGCCCGGTCGGCTCCCGCTTGTACATGGTGTAGAAGCTGGCCACTGCCAGCACCTGGGCGGGGGTGATGCCGCACCATCCTGCGACTTCGGCCATTCCCTCCTCGGTGAGGTGACCCTCCTCGGCCATCGCCAGATAGAGGAGAGGCATGACCGCAGACCGTTTCTCCGGATACCGGGAGATGATCTGGCGGGCTCGGTCCTGCGTGGCCTCCGACCAGTGACTCATCGGGGGCGGAGGATAGGGAGTTTGGGTTTGGCTAGTGAAAACCGCCGACTGGCATCCGGTTCCGTCCCCCCAGGCAGGAGCCAATGGTGGTTAGCGTGGCCGCTTGGACACTCTGAGCCCCCGGGCCCTCAATCGAGCCACTCTGAAGCGACAGCATCTCCTCGAGCGCTCGGACATGCCGCCGGCGAGCATGATCGAGCACCTGGTCGGGATGCAGGCGCAGAACCCGCTCGACCCGTACCTTGCGCTGTGGTCGCGGCTGACGCCGTTCGACCCGGTGGCGGTGGGCGACCTGCTCTCGTCGCGGGCACTGGTGCGGATGGGCTCGCTGCGGGCGACGATCCACCTGG
>DASSVE010000201.1:0-10676 GCA_035706345.1 Acidimicrobiia bacterium | reverse complement strand
ATCGTGCTCACAGAGGATCAGCGGTCGATCGACTCCACCCTGCTCTCCTTCACCGTCAGCCCGCACGAGGAGTGCGCGGTCGAGGAGGCGGTGCGCATTGCCGAAGCCACGACAGGGAGCGTGACCGTGCTCACCCTCGGTCCTGTCGAGTCCGAGGAGCAGTTGCGCTCGGCGGTGGCCGTGGGCGTCGGTGAAGCCGTGCTGATCCCGACCGACGGCGAGGACTGGGATCCGATGTCGACCGCGTCCGCCATCGCCTCCACCGTCGAGGACCTGGAGGGCGAGGGCCGGTTCGACCTGATCCTGTTCGGCAACGAGTCGGCCGACTCGGGGGGCTACCAGGTAGGTGTGAGGGTTGCGCACGCCCTCGGGCGCCCCACCGTCACCGGGATCAAGGGCATCGAGGTCGAGCAAGGGACGGTGCGGTTGCGCCGGGACACAGCCACCGGCTCGGAGCTCTACCGTCTCCCCCTCCCGGCAGTGGTCTCGGTCAAGGAGGGGATCAACCTCCCCAGGTATCCGACGCTGAAGGGCCGTCTGGAGGCGAAGAAGGCGGAAGTACGGGTGGTCGAGAAGGAGAGGGTGGGCAGCGGACAGACGATGCTGCGTCTGGTCGGCCCGTCCCAGGTGGCCTCGGAGACCACCATCCTCCCCGACGCCGCAGCCGTCGTCGACCTGCTGGAACAGCTGCAGGTGGTGCGGTGATCCTCGGTCTGCTCATCCACGATCGGGGAACTATCGAGGACAGCTCCCTTCAGGCGCTCACCTTTGCCCGTGACCTGGCGACGCAGATGGGCGAGCCGTTGCATGCGCTCTGGATCGGCCCGGAGCCACCTGTGGACTCAGTCGGTGGTCATGGCGTGGTCACTGTCCAGCACATCACACACGATGCCTTGGACGACTACTGCCCGGGCGGCTGGGCCGAGGCGTTGGCCCAACTGGTGACGTCGAGCCAGCCTACGGCCGTGATCGCCGCCGGCTCGGATCGTGGCAATGAGGTCATGGCCCACCTCGGGGCCATCCTCGACCTGCCCACGGTGGCCAACTGCCGGGAGGTGACCCCTGGCGATCCCTGGACCATCCTCCGCACCCGCTGGGGCGGCAGTCTCTTCGAGGAGACGGGTCTGGACGCCCCCATCCGTCTGCTGACCGTGGCCGAGCACGTCGTCGAGGCGGCGACCGTGACCGACCCGGTCGTCCCCGAGGTGGTCACCTTCGAGCCCACACTCGACGACTCACAGCTCGTCACCAAGGTGGTGGACCGGGACGTCATTGCCGAGGGTGTCACCCTGGCCACCGCCCCGGTGGTGGTGAGTGGTGGCCGCGGCGTCGGTGGTCCGGAGGGGTTTCGCCCTCTGGAGGAGCTGGCGGATCTCTTGGGCGGTGTCGTGGGATGCTCCCGCGTGGTCACCAACAACGGATGGCGGCCTCACAGCGACCAGGTCGGCCAGACCGGCACCGTGGTCGCCCCCGATCTCTACATCGCTTGTGGCATCAGCGGCGCCATCCAGCACTGGGTCGGGATGATGGCTTCGAAGACCATCCTCGCCATCAACACCGATGCCGAGGCGCCGATGGTCACCAAGGCCGACTACGCCATTCTGGGAGACCTGTCAGAGATCGTCCCCGCCATCGTCGAGGAGCTGAGGAGACGGCGGGGTGTCCCGGCTTGAGCTGATCGGCTGGATCGTCTTCCTGCTCAGCGGGATCGCCTTCCTGATCTCGGGCATCGTCACCGCGGACTTCTGGGTGATCGGTGGCAGCGTCCTCTTCGTCTTTGGGATCGTCGCCGTGCTGGTCGGGAAGAAGGACTAGGAGATCTCGGGGTAGCCCGGGAGCTTCCAACGCTCCTCCAGGAAGCGTTCGGCGTTTACGAGAAGGTAGGGCGTGGGCGCCATCAGGGTGCGGACACAGATCGAGCCGTCCTTGCATCGAAGCTTCACGACCGTCTGCACCGTCTCCCTCTCCTCGAGACGTCGGATGGAGATGCCTTCGATCGGGCTGCCGAGCCTGGTCAAGGGGATTGGGTCCTCCAGGGCCCCGTCGCGGGTGTATCGCACCTCGATCCAGGCGCCGGTGTCGGTGTTGACCCAAGACACCAGGTCTCTGATCCCGTCGCCGTCGAAGTCTGTCCACTCCACGTCGGCCGGGCCCGGCTCGAGTGCCCGTCCCAAGGCCACCGGGCTCGAAAAGCGCCCCTTGTCGGGGTGCTGCACGAACCAGCAATCCGACTCGTCGCAAGGCGCCCGATAGAGGAGATCGTCGGCTCCGTCCCCGTCCACATCGACGGCGGTGACCGCGGCCATGCCCTCGGGCGGGGATCCCCACTCCTGAGGCTCCCCGAACCCGGCCCCGGTGCTGGGATGCACCCTCCAACAAGCGCGGGCAGCCTCCCCGCACAATCCCTCGTAGGTGAGGTCGTCGAGACCGTCCCCGTTCCAATCGCCCAGCGTCAGGAAGTCGGTCCCGTCTGCGAACCTGGCTCGGTCACCCCAGTTCGACCCCCGGCGCAATCCGCTGTCCGACTCATGGACCCGCCAACATCGGATCGCGCCTTCGCAACGTCCCCGATACACGATGTCATTCCGACCGTCGCCGTCGACGTCGCCGGCGGCCATTCCGTACCGGGCCGTCTCGATGCTGAACCAGGCGCCGTCGCCGTTCTGACGCACCACCTTGTCGCCCGACCAGGTGCTCTTCCTGGTTATGAAGCAAGAGCCACCCGGGCAATCTCCCCAGGTGACCGTGTCCCGGAACCCGTTCCCGTCGAAGTCGGCCCGCGCCACGGGCGCCGGCGTGCTCAGACCGCATCCGACCCGTTGGGTGTCGACCATCACCTCGTCCACGGTGAGGCCGAGGCTGCGTGGGGCGACCAGTTTGCCCCCGTAGTAAACGTTGAACCAGAACGACTCGATCTTGATCTGGGGCTCGCTGGGTCTGCGGAAGGCAAGACCGGACAGATCGAGCGCCGGGGTCCCGTCCACCCACGCTCGAAGTGCGCCGTCGGCGAGACCCGGGGTGTTCATCTCCACCTCTCCCTCGAGGCAATACCACTCGCCTGGGCGCAGCTTCCCGGATTCGTTCCAGCCGAAGCCGTCGCCGTAGCGGGTCTCCTGTCCCAGGTGGTACACGTAGTAGCCCAGGTAGACCCGTCCGTCGCGCTTGGTAGGGGAGAACATGAGACGGGCCGACCAACCGGGTTGGGACGGACTGCTCTGCGCCCCACCCTTGCCGGTGCTTCCGTACACACCTGAGAAACCGGGCAGCTTCCCGGCGGTCGGCGTCGACCAGTTGGAGTCGAATCTCAGGTAGTAGCGGAAGAAGAGACGCTCGGGAACGGTGCTGGCGGCATCGTCGAGATGCAGATGGAAATCGGCGCCGTAATGGGAGCCCTTGGGGATTCCCACCCTCAGACCCGAGCCCTCGTAGCCACTGGGTGTGATCGCCACCCGGTTCCTCGGGCTGGGGGTGCGACCATCCCAAAGGGTCAGGTCGTAGAACCCGTCACCAAAACCGAGTGGCTCTAGTTGTGGGTCCTTCGTCCTGGAGCCCGACGGCTGCAGACCCATGGCGGTGACCAGGGCGAACACCGCTTCGTCCCGGCGCACTATCGCGGTCGGGCACAGTCTCGAATTGACCGGTGCGTCGCAGGCGAGGAGACCTCCCCGCTCTGCGAGCTGGGCCAGAGGCATCTGGAACTTCGAGTCGGCAAGATCGACGTAACGGCCCGGGTCGGCCGGCTCGGTCCAGCGGAACGTCTTGGCGATGGTCAACGCCAGCTCCCCACGGGTGATGGGACGGTCCGGGCAAAAGTTGTTCCCCCGACAGCTCGTCCCCACGCCGGCGTCCATCAGGGCGTTGGCCGCCGTCTCGGCCGGGTGCCCCTGGTCGTCGACGAAGTGATCCGTGGTGGGTGCTGGAGCCGAGATCGCCCGTGCCAGCATGATGGCCACGTCACCCCTGGTCATTGGTTGCTGAGGGCAGATGCGACTGTTGTCGGGCGGGTTGCACCCGCTGACCAGACCCTCCGCCTTGGCGGTCTCGATGAAAGGCTCGAACCGGCTGTTGTCGTCGTCGATGAAGGAGTTGGTCTGAGCCTGGGCTGGGGTTGGGGTCACTGTGGCTGCCAGAAAGGCCAGCAACGTCACGAGTACCCGGAACCACAGACGCATCGTCCCCTAACGTCGGTTCGTGGGAGGGAGTTCCTGAGGGGTCCTCAGACCCGTTCGCCCACCGGTCAGTTCACCGTCGGTGCCCAGCCCCCGTTGCGAACCAAGTCACGAAGCAGTGTCTGCGGGTATGCCTGGTCCAGCTCCTGGGCGACCCGGTCCGCCTCGGTCTGCAGATCTTCGCCGCAGGGACGGGTCTCCTCTCGCCACTCCGCAACGTACTCGTCGGTGGTGGTCTTTCCGGCGACTGTGGCGGCCCCATCGACGGCGATCATGAAACGGTCGGGCAGGGGTGCGCTCACCCTGTTCCGGCCCGCCCGAGCCTTCACCTGGGCGGGGATGTCCCGCCAGTAGATGACGGTGAGTCTCGGTGCGTCGCGGCCGGCCATCAGAAGAGCCCCACCACATTGCCGTCGGCGTCGATGTCCACCTTCATGTACGCCGGGTTGGCGCCCAGACCGGGCTTAGTCCTCATCTCGCCGAGCAGTGGGTAGATGAAGCCGGCACCCACCGAGGCCCGCACCTCTCTCACCGGCACCGTGAAACCCGATGGGGCGCCCTTCAGGGCCGGATCGTGGCTGATGGAGAGATGGGTCTTCGCCATGCAGATGGGCAGGTATCCGAACCCGGCCCGCTCGAAGTCGGCGATCTGACTGTCGGCCAGCGGCGAGTACTCGACACCATCGGCGCCGTAGACCTTGGTGGCGATGGTTTCGATCTTCTCCTTGATCGACCGATCCAGGGGATAGAGGTAGTCGAAGTTCGAGGGCTGCTGACAGGCCTCGGTGACCGCCTGGGCCAGATCCCGGGCCCCCTCGCCCCCGCTGGCATGGTGTTCCGTGGTCACCGCATCGACGGCACCGGCGGCAAGCGCCATCTCCCTGATCAGGTCGTGCTCGTGCTGTGTGTCGGTGGGGAACTTGTTGATGGCGACCACCACCGGGATCCCGAACGAGCGGGCGGTGGCGATGTGTGCCTCCAGGTTGGCCATTCCCGCCCTGAGAAGAGGCAGGTTCTCCGACGTGTAGGCCGGGTCCAGAGGGCGACCAGCCACCACCTTGGGACCGCCGCCATGGGTCTTCAGAGCCCGCACCGTGGCCACCAGGACCGCGCAGTCGGGCTTGAGCCCCGAAACACGGCACTTGATGTCGAAGAACTTCTCCATACCCATGTCGGCGCCGAAGCCGGACTCGGTGACCACGTAGTCGCCCAGGTGCAGAGCCACCCGGTCGGCCAGGATCGAGGAGTTCCCGTGGGCGATGTTGGCGAACGGCCCGGCATGGACGAAGGCGGCCTGCCCCTCCAGTGTCTGCATGAGATTGGGATGGAGGGTGTCCTTCATGAGCACGGCCACCGCCCCGGCCACCCCGATGTCCTCGAGCGAGATCGGCGTGCCGTCCTTGGACGATCCGACCACCACCCGGCCACAGCGGTCGCGGAAGTTGCGCAGCGCCGAGGCGTAGTTGTCCCCGTCGGTGAGAGCCAGGATCGCCATGAGCTCGCTGGCGACGGTGATGTCGAACCCGGTCTCCCTGGGCCGGCCGTCGGCGGACCCACCCAGCCCGACCACGATGTTGCGCAGGGACCGGTCGTTGACGTCCATGACCCGGCGCCAGCTCAGCTTGTAAGGGTCGATGTTCAGTCGTTTCAGACCCAGGTTCTCCAGCTGGGCCGTGGTGAGCCGTCCCTCGTGGTACCAGCGGGCGTCGATGGCAGCCGCCACCAGGTTGTGCGACGCCGTGATGGCGTGCATGTCGCCGGTGAGGTGGAGGTTGAACTCGTCCATCGGGACCACCTGGCTGTACCCGCCCCCAGCAGCTCCACCCTTGATCCCGAAGGTCGGCCCCAGGCTGGGCTGACGGATGCAGGCGATCGACTTGTGGCCGAGGGCCCCCAGACCCTGGACCAGACCGATGGTGGTCGTGGTCTTGCCCTCGCCGAGCGGTGTCGGCGTGATCGCGGTCACCACCACGTACTTGCCCTGCGGATTCCCGGAGATCCTCTTCAGCGTGTCCAAATGGACCTTGGCCTTGGTGGTGCCATACGGGATGACCTCCGACTCCTCCAGGCCGAGCTCGGTGGCCACCTCGATGATCGGCTTCAGCTTCGCTGCGTACGCGATCTCGAGGTCACTGGGAAAGGGTTGGGCGGGACTCAAGAGGTTCTCCTGGATCGGTTCGGTGGGTCCTCGGGCGAGGATCCTACAAGGCGGCGATGGCCAGAAGAGGCGCCGGAAGGCCCTCGAGCGCATCTGGCGCCCGGTCCGGCTCCCCGTGGCGAGCGGGGCATCACATTCGATATCTTCGAGCCTCCAGGTCAGCTAGGAGGGCGTGTGAAGACGCAGTATCGGGTTGTGATCATCGGCGGCGGTGTCGTCGGGGCCAGTGTCGCCTACCACCTCACCAAGTTCGGGTGGCCCGACGTGGCCATCCTGGAGCGGTCGATCCTGACCGCCGGTTCCAGCTGGCATGCGGCCGGCGGGATCCACGCACTGAACGCCGATCCCAACATCGCCGCCCTCCAGGCCTACACGATCGACCTTCTCTCCGAGGTGTCTGCCGAGGCGGACCACGACATTGGACTCCACATGCACGGGGGCATCAGCTTCGCCTCGGCCCCGGAGCGGTGGGAGTGGCTCCAGGCCACGCATCGGGTCTACCAGACCATGGGCATCGAGGACTGCTGGCTGATGACGCCCGAGGAGATCGCCGAGAAGTGCCCGATCATCGACGTCGACGGGGTCTACGGCGGTCTCTGGGCCGAACGGGAGGGCTACATCGACTGCACGGCCGTGGTCCATGCCTACGCCAAGGCCGCCCGCCAGCGTGGCGCCGACGTCGTCGAGCACAACAGGGTTATCGAGCTCAACCAGAGACCCGACTCCACCTGGGACGTGGTCACCGAGCAGGGGACGATCCACGCCGAGCACGTGGTCAACGCCGCCGGGCTATGGGCGAAGCAGGTGGCGCGGATGGTGGGTTGGGAAGCGCCCGTCTCGCCACTCGCGCATCACTACCTGGTGACCGAGGCCATACCGGAGCTGCAGGAGTTCGACGGGGAGATCCCGATGATGATCGACCTCGAGGGCTTCACCTACATGCGTCCCGAGCTCGACGGGGTGCTCATGGGCATCTACGAGATCAACCACAAACACTGGGCCATGGACGGCGCCCCCTGGGACTACGGCTTCGATCTCCTCCCGCCCGACACCGACCGTTTGGAGGACGAACTGGCCCTGGCCATGCGGCGATACCCGGTGTTGGAGCGCACCGGGATCAACCGTTGGGTCAACGGCGCCTTCACCTTCTCACCCGACGGAAACCCCCTGGTAGGCCCGGTCCCTGGCATCCGCAACTACTGGTCGGCGTGCGCGGTCATGGCCGGGTTCCTCCAGGGCGGCGGTGTCGGCAAGTCCCTGGCCGAGTGGATGATCTACGGGGAGCCCGAAGAGGACATCTTCGGGATGGACGTGGCCCGCTTCGGGCCCTACGCCGAGAATCGCCAGTACATCAAGGAGATGACCGGCCAGTTCTACTCACGCCGCTTCGTCATGACCTATCCCAACGAGCAGCTGTGGGCCGGTCGACCCCTGCGCATGGCGCCCGCCTACGACGCCATGACCGACGCCGGGGCCTACTGGGGGGTGCTCTACGGTCTCGAGATCCCGCTCTACTTCGCCGAGAAGGGCTTCGAGGAGATCCCGACCCTCAAGCGCTCCAACGCCTTCGACATCGTCGGTGAGGAGTGCCGGCAGGTCCGTGAGGGGGTGGGGATCATCGACATCACCGCCTTCTCCCGGTACGAGGTGTCAGGGCCGCGGGCCCAGGAGTGGCTCGACCGGATGATGACCATCGAATTGCCGGCGCCGGGGAGGATCAAGTTGTCCCCGATGCTGGGCCACGACGGCCGTCTCAAGGGAGACCTGACCCTCTTCAACTGGGGCGACGGCACCTGGTGGATCGTGGGCTCCTACTACCTGCGCTCCTGGCACATGCGCTGGTTCAACGACCATCTCGAGGAGGGGGTCACCGTCCGCGATCTCTCCGATGCCGTGGTCGGCTTCGGTCTCTCCGGGCCAAAGTCGAGGGAGCTGATGCAACTGGTCACCGAGGACGACGTCTCCGACGGGGCGATGAAGTTCATGTCGTGCCGTGCAATGGACGTCGGCCTGATCCCGGCCCGGGTGGGACGGATCTCGGTGACCGGCGAGCTCGGCTACGAGATCCACTGTTCCGCCGCCGAGCACATCGCACTGCGCCGCCTCCTTGTGGATGCAGGCCGCGAGATCGGCGCCATCGAATACGGGTTCAACGCCATGAACTCCCTCCGGCTCGAGAAGAGCTTCGGCGTCTGGTCGAAGGAGTTTCGTCAGGAGTACACGCCGGGGATGACCGGGATGGACCGCTGGTTCGACTGGTCCAAGGACTTCGTCGGTGTCGAGGCTGCCCGCAAGGAGCATGACGAGGACAGCGCCACGATGCGGCTGGTCACCCTGGAGGTCGACGCCGTCGACGCCGACTCCTCGCCCTACGAACCGGTGTGGGCCGACGGCAAGCGAGTGGGCTACGTCACGTCAGGCGACTACGCCCACGTCGTCGGCAAGAGCCTGGCGATGGCCCTGGTGGACCGTGACCATGCCGTGGTGGGCACCGAGTTGACCACGCATGTGGTCGGGATGGAGCGTCCCGCCACCGTCGTCAATCCGTCGCCGTACGACCCGACCGGCTCGGCCATGCGGGCATGAAAGGCAGGTCCAGGCCCGGGTGAGCCCATCCCAGGCTCCGACCTCGTTCCCGATCCGCTCGGCCGACGGGGTCGAGCTCCGGGTGTGGGTCGAAGGCTCGGGTCCTCCGATGGTCCTGGTGCACGGCTCGTTCACGGATCACACCGCATGGGAGATTCCCATAGGGGAGTTGCGAGGGCGGTTCACCACGTACGCCATGGATCGCCGCGGGTTCGGGGCGAGCGGGGACGGGTCGGAGTACTCCATCGAGCTGGAGTTCGAGGACGTCGCTGCGGTGGTCGAAGGCGTGGCGGATCGGGCGGGTCAGTCGGTGGTCCTGTGGGGTCACTCCTACGGCGCCAATTGCGTCATGGGTGGTGCCAGCCTCACATCGCAGGTCAGCCATCTCATCCTCTACGAGCCGAGTTTCGGTCTGGCCTATCCGCCAGGGGCGGTCGAAGAGGCTGAGGAGGCCCTCGAGGCGGGCGATCGGGAGACCGCTGTGACCCGGATGCTGATCGACATCCTCCAGCTGACCACCGAGGAGGTGGACGGTCTCAGGGACAGCCCCCGCTGGCCGCTGATTCTCGCCGGGGCTCACACCACCCCGCGGGAGTGCCGGGTCGAGCACGGGTGGGAGTACCGACAGGGTCAGTTCGAAGGGATCACGGCGCCGACGCTGCTGTTGTCCGGTTCCGAGAGCACGGCCTCCGTGCGCGCCGCCACCGACCGGGCCGCGGCCGCCATCCCCGATGCCCGCATCCACGTGCTGGAAGGTCACGCCCATTTCGCCCATCGCACCGCCCCGGCGTTGGTGGTCTCGGTCATCGTGAACTTCATAGCGGCTGGCCCAGGGCCCGGCGGATAGAGTCGACCGAGACCGAGGAGGTACCGATGGCTTCGAGTGGTCCGGCACAGGTCAGCGAGCGATTGGTCTCCCTCCTCTCCGAGGGGGACCTCGACGGGATCATGGATCTGTACGAGGAGGACGCCGTCTTCGCCGAGATCGAAGGCGTCGCTCGTGGGCCCGACGAGATACGGGCGGCTCACGAGAGGTTCCTCGCCTCGGGGCTGACTCTCACCCTTCAGGACTCATTGACGTTCGAGGTGGACGACCTGGCCCTGGTCCACTGGTCGTGGACCGTTTACGCCCGTGACGGTTCGACGGCGAGGGGTGTCAGTGCGGAGGTCCTGCGTCGGCAATCGGACGGAACATGGAAGTTCGTCCTCGACAACTCCGACGGCGCGGCCCTGGTGGGTGTTCTCTAGTCATGTGCCGCAAAGTCAGGATCTGATCAGATCGGCGTAGTTGTCGACCACGGCTGTCAGGGAACGGAGACGTTTTGCCTCGGCAGGATGGCCGATTCGTTCGTAGTGGTCGGCTGCCTGCTCCAGATCCAGGCGCTCATTGGTCACGATGCCGAGGATGTCGACGTCATCTAGCTGGCGTCTCGGCACCTCTGTTGCACCGTGGGCGTGGCCGGATCGACCGCCTCGGCATTCTCAATGGCGGCGATCAAGGTCCGAATCAGCGACGCCTTCTCGGCGTCGCGGTCTTTCCGGGCGGCAGCCAGGTCGATTCTCAGTATCCGACGCAGGTCGGGCATGTCACGATTGTGACAGGCGCACCTCAGTGTTTGGCTCGGAATATTCGAGCAGGCCGCTTCAGCGCTTCTCGTAGCGACCCCTGGCCCGCTCGTGGGCCTCGGTGAGGAGCCCTTTCACCGTGTCGTCCGTCCTCGGGCCCGGGTTGAGGACACTCAGCCAGGATTGCTTCGCGTAGA
>DASSVE010000200.1:0-7502 GCA_035706345.1 Acidimicrobiia bacterium | reverse complement strand
CCGCTGCGTCCCCTCTCCTGCTGCCACCCGCCCAGACCCGGGCCTTCGTCGGCCACTTCGAGCCAGGGCGCTCCTGTCCCGGACACGCCGGTGCGCACCTGGAACGGGGTTCCAGGCGGGGTGTGGGCGAACACGTTGCCGACCAGGGCGTCGACGACCGCCCCGAGATCGTCGGGATCGAGGGCGACCGGAGATTCCACGTTGCCCAGTTGCATATCCATCGCCCGCTGCTGCTCGTCGGCGAGGACCTTCCAGAAGGCGGCACGCTCCGAGACCACCTGATCGAGGAGCGACTCCCCTGGAGTCCGGGCTGCCCGGGACCGGGCCAGATCGATGACCTGGCTCATGCCGTGCTCCATCCGGTCCACCTGCGCCAGCATCTCCTCCCGCTCCCCCGGATCCGAGAGAGCTTCGGCCTGGAGACGGAGCGACGTCAGCGGCGTCCGCAGTCGATGGGAGAGGTCGGCAGCACTCTCCCTCTCTTCGGCAAGGAGATCGTCGAGACGCCCCGCCAGGTAGTTGAAGGCCTCCCCGGTCTCCCTGATCTCCTCGGGCTCGCTTGGCTCGACCCTGGCTTCGAGATCCCCCTGGGCCAGACGATGCGCCGAGCGGGCCAGATCCTCGATCGGGGCCGTCAGCGCCCGTCCCAAACGGTCGGCGACCCAGACGCCCAGACCGATCAGCGCCAACCCGAGCAGACCGAGCAGGGCCCAGGCGGTGCCCACTCCGGCCGTCAACTGGGCGGTGGTGACGAAGGAGTCGACCACGGCCACTTCGCTGGCCCCCACCACCGGCAAAGCGATCTCCCAGCCACCCTCCGTGTACCCGGCGACCGTGGTCCGTGTCTCCGCGGCCTCGGCGACCAGGGATCCCTGGCCTTCCAGCGGGTCACCGATGACCGTCCCCCCCAGAACCACCACCGTTCCTGCCGGCAGTTCCCCGATCGTGGACGACACCTGGCCGGGATCGCCGGTCACCGCCAGGGCCAGGGCCACCAACCCGGCCACCGACTGGGCGTTGCGCTCGGCGGCGTCGCGGGCGGTGTCCTCGGCCTGTTGTCTCACCAGGAGGGCCAAGGGGACGACGAAGGCCACGACCACGAGGACGGTCGTCGCCAGACTGAGGACGACGAGACGCCGTCTCACGACCCGGGATCGACCAGCTTGACCCCCACCCCGTGCACGGTCTGTACGTAGCGGGGCTCCTGCGCCGTCTCACCCAGTTTCTTGCGCAGCCAGGACAGATGGACGTCCACCGTGTGCTCCGACCCGCCGTACGGCTCGCGCCAGACCACGGCCAAAAGCTCTCTCTTGGTCAGCACCTCCCCGACCCGGTCCACCATGACCGCCAGCATGTCGAACTCCTTGGGGCTGAGGTCGAGCTCCCGACCGGCGAGGCTGGCGGTGCGTCCGGCCACGTCCACGGTCAGGTCACCCACCGTCTGACGGCTCCCGGCCCCGGACCCCTGACGTCTGCGCAGGACGGCTCTCACCCTCGCCTCCAGTTGTGGCATCGAGAAGGGCTTGGTCACGAAGTCGTCCGCCCCGGCGTCCAGAGTGGCCACCACGGTCTCGTCGGCGCCACGCGCGGTGATCACGATGACCGGGACCTGGCTGACAGCCCGGATCATCCGGAGCAGCTCGGTGCCGTCGATGTCGGGAAGACCCAGGTCGAGGAGCACCAGGTCGGGCTCGCCTTTGACCGCGAGCTCCAGCCCGGCCAGCGCCCGGTCGGCACTCTCCACGTCGTGACCGGCCGCCGAGAGGGCCGAGGCCGCGAGACGGCGGATCTCGACGTCGTCTTCGATCAGGACGATCCGGGGCACCCGTCGAGGTTAAGCGCCCGCTGCGGGTCGAACGGCGAGTTTGAGAGAACCTTGAGATCGCCCTGAGCCCTCTTTACGGCGATACCTGAGACAATCAGCGCATGATCACTTGGCGGATGGCAGCAGGCTGGGTCGCGGCCCTGGTCGCCGCCACCGTCCTCGCCTGGCAGATCGTCGGTCTGGCCGACTCCCAGGTGGGTGATGCCACCCCCGAGGCGGTGGCTCCCACCCCGACCTCGACCACCACCACGGTGGCGGACTCGACCACCACCACAGTGGCAGACTCGACCACCTCGACCGGGGCTTCGGCCACCACCGCGCCTTCATCCACCACCCCCACCACGGGCGCCTCCACGCCGACCACCGAATCCGCCGCGTGGAGCGTCCGCACCATCAACAGCAGCGGTGGTGTGGTGGTGATCCGCTACCGACCCCAGGAGGTCGACCTGCAAGCGGCCACGCCGGCTTCGGGGTTCGGAGTCGAGATCGACGACCCTGGCCCCTCCCGGGTGCGGGTCGAGTTCGAGAACGACGACGACAGGGTCAGGGTCGAGGCTCGCTGGGAGAACGGTCAGCTCGTGGTCGAGGTCGACTGAACCGCGAAAACCAATCGCCCATCGGCTCCACTCCCGCTCCGGTGGGGGTCTATGGTCGCCCCACTTCCCCCGGCGTGCATGCCGCCGACCACCTACTTCCCCCGGGCGTGTTCCGTCATGTCCGAAATGTCCCAGCCTGTGGATAAGTTGGTGGTTGACGGATCACACCTCTGTAATTACAGTGTTGAAGTCCATACCAGATGTTGTGGCCACTTCCCTTCACACCACAACATCTTGTGGTTGGCAACGGAAACGGACTCCCCCAAGCCGGTCTTCGACTCACGGTCTGTGGAGGGATCCAAGGACAGTGTGCGAGGAGGCACGATGAGCAAAGGCTTGCGGATCAACCGTCGTTTCACCGAGGCTGGGACCGACCCCTATCGGTCTTTCGAATGGTCGCGGCGCGACTCGCGCATCGCCAACCCGGACGGGTCGGTGGTGTTCGAGATGACCGACGCCGAGATCCCCGCCCAGTGGAGCCAGGTTGCTTCGGACATCATGGTTTCGAAGTACTTCCGCAAGGCCGGTGTCCCCCAGACCGACGAGCAGGGCAACCCGGTTCTCGACGCCGACGGCAACCCGGTCACCGGCCCGGAGCGGTCGGCAAAGCAGGTGTTCGACCGGCTCGCCGGCACCTGGCGCCATTGGGGTGAGATCAAGGGCTACTTCGCCTCGACCGAGGACGCGGAGGCGTTCGAGGACGAGCTCAAGTACATGCTCGCCGCCCAGATCGCAGCGCCCAACTCGCCGCAATGGTTCAACACCGGTCTCAACTGGGCCTACGGCATCACCGGTCCGGCCCAGGGCTTCTGGTTCGTCGACGACGAGACCGGCGAACTGGTCGAGTCCCCCGACTCCTACAGCCGCCCGGCTCCGCATGCCTGCTTCATCAACGGGGTCCGCGACGACCTGGTCAACCCGGGCGGGATCATGGACCTCTGGCTCCGGGAGGCGCGCATCTTCAAGTTCGGCTCCGGCGCCGGTTCGAACTTCTCCGCCATTCGAGCCGAGGGCGAGCTGCTCTCCGGCGGGGGCAAGTCGTCCGGGGTCATGTCCTTCCTCAAGATCGGCGACCGGGCTGCGGGGGCCATCAAGTCGGGCGGCACCACCCGCCGCGCCGCCAAGATGGTCATCCTCGACGTCGACCATCCCGACATCGAGACCTTCATCGACTGGAAGAAGGTCGAAGAGGAGAAGGCCAAGATCCTCATCCAGCACGGCGGCTACGCGGCCGACTTCAACGGTGAGGCCTACGCGACCGTTTCCGGGCAGAACTCCAACAACTCGGTGCGGGTCACCAACGAGTTCCTGGAGGCCGTCGAGGCCGACGGCGACTGGGACCTGATCAACCGCACCGACGGCTCGGTGCGCAAGACGGTGAAGGCCCGTGAGGTGTGGAAGCGGATCGCCGCAGCGGCCTGGGCATGCGCCGACCCCGGTCTCCAGTTCGACACCACGATCAACGAATGGCACACCTGCCCCGCCGGTGGCCGGATCAACGCCTCCAACCCGTGCAGCGAGTACATGTTCCTCGACGACACCGCCTGCAACCTGGCCTCGATCAACCTGGTGCGTCTGTACGACGACGCCAGCGGCACCTTCGACGTAGAGGGCTACCAGCACGCCATCCGGCTCTGGACCCTCGTCCTCGAGATCTCGGTGACCATGGCCCACTTCCCCTCGAAGGAGATCGCCCAGGGCTCCTACGACTACCGGACCCTCGGGCTCGGCTACGCCAACCTGGGCTCGCTGCTGATGCGTCAGGGGATCGCCTACGACTCCGACGAGGGACGTGCCATCGCCGGTGCGCTCACCGCCACCCTGACCGGATACGCCTACGCCACCTCGGCCGAGATCGCCGGAGCGATCGGGCCGTTCCCCAGGTTCGCCGAGAACCGGGAGGCGATGCTGCGCGTGATCCGCAACCATCGGGTGGCCGCCTACGACGGGACCGACTTCGACAACGTGTCGACCAGGGTCCTCGGCATCGACGCGGATCTGTGCCCCGACGACCTGCTCCAAGCGGCGCGCACTTCGTGGGATCTCGCCGTGGAACGCGGTGAGGAGCATGGCTACCGCAACGCCCAGGCCACGGTGTTGGCGCCGACCGGCACCATCGGGCTCCTGATGGACTGCGACACCACGGGTGTCGAGCCCGACTTCGCCTTGGTGAAGTTCAAGAAGCTGGCCGGTGGTGGCTACTTCAAGATCGTCAACCAGTCCGTGGCCCCGGCTCTGACCCATCTCGGGTACTCACCGGAGCAGATCTCCGACGTCCTCACCTACATCGTGGGCACCAGCTCCATCGAGGGGGCCCCGCACGTCAACACAGACACCCTGCTCGAGAAGGGGTTCAGCGACGAGGACATCCTCAAGCTGCAGGCGACACTGCCGTCGGTCTTCGAGCTCAAGCACGCCTTCAACGTGTTCACCTTCGGTGAGGAGACGCTGCAGCGTCTCGGGTTCACCGTCGACGAGTACACCAGCTGGGACTTCGACCTGCTGCGGGCACTCGGGTTCACCCGATCGCAGATCGTCGAGGCAAACGACCACATCTGCGGCCGGCAGACCATCGAGGGCGCCCCACATGTGAAGGAAGAGCATCTCCCGGTGTTCGACACCGCCAACA
The DNA here is from genome assembly GCA_035706345.1 of Acidimicrobiia bacterium. GTDB lineage: Bacteria > Actinomycetota > Acidimicrobiia > Spongiisociales > ZC4RG35 > JANQRA01. The sequence continues at coordinate 2,452 of DASSVE010000200.1, read as the reverse complement.
AGAACGGCAAGTACGGGGAGCGGTTCATCCACCACAACGGGCACATCAAGATGATGGCGGCGGCCCAGCCGTTCATCTCCGGGGCGATCTCGAAGACGATCAACATGCCCAACGAGGTGACGGTCGAGGAGATCGAGGAGGCCTACCGGCTCTCCTGGGAGCTCGGTCTGAAGGCGATGGCCCTGTATCGCGATGGCTCGAAGGCGGCCCAGCCGCTCAACTCCACCGCCGACGAGGGCGAGCACGCCGAGGACGAGGACGAGGCCATCACCGCCGCCGTCGAGTCGGAGAAGACGATCCACTGGGGCAACCTCCCCGCCGGGATCTCGCCGACCCAGGCCTACGCCCAGGGCATGAAGCCGCCGCGCTTCCTGCTTCCCGCCCGACGCTCCGGGTTCAACCAGGAGGCACGGGTCGGCGGGCACAAGGTCTACCTGCGCACCGGCGAGTACGAGGACGGCACCTTGGGAGAGATCTTCATCGATCTGGCCAAGGAAGGGGCCACCCTCAAGGGGATCCTCTCCTGCTTCGCCATCGCCGTTTCCAAGGGTCTCCAGTACGGGGTGCCATTGGACGAGTTCGTGGACACGTTCACGTTCCAGACCTTCGAGCCGAGGGGCATGGTGGAGGGTCACCCCAACATCAAGATGGCCAACTCGATAGTGGACTACGTGTTCCGGGCCTTGGGTGTCGAGTACCTGCGACGTGACGAACTGGCCCAGGTGCCCCCGGACCGGGAAGGCGACCTGGCCGCACCCCCGAAGGGTCTGGCAGTGGACGCCGGGGTCCAGCTCGACCTGACCGACGCCGCCGCCGATGTCGATCTGGAGACGGTGAGGTCAGCAGTCGAGTTCCTCGACGGGCCGGACGATCAGGTCAGGGCACCGGAGCCGGACAAGGTGAAGGTGGCAGTGGCAGCCGTCCACGGCGAAACCAGCGTCTCAGATCTCTCCTTGAAGGAGAACATGGGAGACGCCCCGGCCTGCTCCAACTGCGGCCACATGACCGTCCGCAACGGAAGCTGCTACGTCTGCCTCACCTGCGGGGACACCACCGGCTGCAGCTGAGCCCAACAGCGCTTCTATAGCGAGGGGTCTCGGTTCCCGAGACCCCTTGCACGCGCAACCGCCGACCCTCTAGGCAGGCTTCACGGCCTTGATGATGGCCGAGTCCATGCCGTCGGTGGCCTGGTGGGTGGCCTCGATCTTGACGTCGGTGAATCCGGCCCCGTTGAGGAGCGTGCGGTACTCGGTGTAGGACAAGGCGCCGGCGATGCATCCCACCCAGGCGCCACGCTCTGCTCGCTGCTCGGGAGTGAGAGAGTCGTCGGCGACGATGTCGGAGATCCCGATGCGGCCGCCGGGCCTGAGCACACGGGCGATCTCCGCGAATACAGCCGGCTTGTCGGTGGACAGGTTGATGACACAGTTGGAGATGACCACGTCGACGGAGGCGTCGTCGAGGGGGATGTCCTCGATGTAACCCTTGAGGAACTCGACGTTGCCCACCCGAGCTTCGGCCGCATTGGCTCGGGCGAGGTCGAGCATCTCGTCGGTCATGTCCAAGCCGTAGGCGAAACCGGTGTCCCCCACGCGGCGGGCCGAGAGGAGCACGTCGATGCCTCCCCCGGAGCCCAGGTCGAGCACGGTCTCACCGGGACGAAGATCGGCGACCGCAGTGGGGTTGCCACAACCGAGGCTGACTTCGGAGGCACCCTCGGGAATGGCCTCCAGCTCGGCCTGCGAATAGGAGCCGGCGACGAGATCGACATCGAGGCTGGGATCGGAGCACGAGCCCTCGGGACCACAACACGACCCGGTCGTCGCCGCGATGGCGTAACGCTCCCTCACCTTCTCGCGGAGATCACTGTCGCTCATTGCCTGACTCCTGTTCATATCGACGACGGTCGAAGCGTAGCTGATCATTTTGACGCCCGTCAATATGTCTAGACTCGGGGGAAATGTCCGAGCCCTGCTGCACGCCGATCACCCAGAGCGCCCTGTCGCCCGATGCGTCACGTCAGCTCGCAGAGGACTTCAAAGTGCTGGCGGACCCGGTCCGGCTTCGTCTGCTCAGTCTCATCGCCTCCGTCCCCGAGGGTGAGGCGTGTGCCTGCGATCTCAGTGCCCCCCTGGAACGCAGCCAGGGGACGGTCAGCCATCATCTCTCGGTGCTGGTCAAGGCCGGGCTCATCACCCGTGAGCAGCGAGGGAAGTGGGCATGGTTCGCGGTCGCGCCGGAGCGCGCCGAGTTCGTCCGTTCGGTGCTGGCCGGCGGGCCCGTGGTGCCGGTCAGCTGACACCCTCGGGTGTCAACTCGCGCAGCAGTCCCCGCACCCTGCTCTCGATCTCATCCCGGATCATCCGGACCTCCTCGATGGGTCGGCCCGACGGGTCGTCCAGTTCCCAATCGAGATACCGCTTCCCGTGGAGCACAGGGCAGGCGTCCCCAC
>DASSVE010000199.1:0-3688 GCA_035706345.1 Acidimicrobiia bacterium | reverse complement strand
TCCTGGGTGTGGAGCTGAAGGGCAAGACGCTGGCGCTGATCGGCGCCGGCCGGATCGGCAGCTCGGTCGCTCTCCGGTGTCAGGCGTTCGACATGGACGTGGTGGTGTTCGACCCCTACCTCACGCCGGCACGCGCCGCCGAGATCGGAGCGGAGCTCGTCGGTCTGGATGAGGCGGTCGAGCGGGGTGACTTCGTCTCGATCCACGTCCCCCTGAACGCAGAGACGAGGGGGATGATCGACGAGTCGGTTCTCGGGCAGATGAAGCCGTCGTCGTTCCTCATCAACGTCTCGCGCGGGGGAATCGTGGACGAGACGGCTCTGGCCAAGGCGCTTCACAACGGACGCATCGCCGGGGCGGCACTCGACGTGTACGAGATCGAGCCGCTCCCTATGAACTCACCATTGCGTGCGGCCCCGAACCTGGTGATGACCCCGCATCTCGGCGCAGCCACGGTCGAGGCCCAGATAGGTGTGGCAACCGAGGTTGCCGAGAAGATCAGGGTGTTCTTCGACACGGGCAGCTTCGCCGACGCGGTGAACGCGGCCGATCTCCTCTAGACGAGGAGGACTGCTGCAGCTTCTTCTCCTCCGGCCTCTTCGGCGTGCTCGTCGCCCGATCTGGCGAAGAGGACCGAGATGATGATGATCAGGACCACCCCGATCCCGATCACGGCCACCATGACATCGCCGAACGTGATCCGGATCCGCGGTCGCGACCCGGCCAGGGCGGCAAAACCCAGGATGCCAGCGGCGGTGATGATGGCCACCACGGCGCCACCGATACCCGGGGCCACGTGGTTGGACTGGATCAGGGTGAACCCGAAGGGCAGGACCAGGAGTAGGAGCAAGAGGATGCCGGCCAAGGGGACCGAAACCGCGTTCGCCAAGCGACGCTTGACAGTGCTCACCTCGACCTCGTCTTCGACCGCCACCGGAGTGCCCAGAAGCTGCGGCACCAGCGCGGTCAGCGCTCCGAGGACCGCCCCACCGAGGACCATCACGAACAGGGTGGCCAGGACGGGGAGCTGGACCAACGGGGGATCGGACCCCTCCACCGGAGTGCCGAAACCGTTCAACATGGCACCGGCCACGACCCCCAGCAGCAAACCGACGATGGCCCCGATCCAGGGCGTGCTCGCCTTCGAGTTGGACAACTGCATCGCCGGGTTGCTCCACGCCGTGGCGGCGCGTGATATGCCGGCGACGAAGGCCCCGAAGAAGACGCTGAGGATGGCGGCGCCGATGACGACACCGTTGGGATTGACCTGGAGGACTGGACCCGTCTCGAGGAACGTCGTGTTCGGCGCCCACCATGCCGTTGCGACGAGGAAGCCGACCACACCCAATGCCGCCCCGACCCATGCACCGATCCGGACCGCGGTCTTGACCCGGGTCCCCAGAGGCACCGGCTCCAGCTTCTGCTCCGGCTCGGGCTCGTAGACGATCTCGGGCTCGGCCGCTACGGCCGGCTGGTCGAGGACCTCCACTGCCGCCGCCTGCTCCTGCTCCACGGCGGCCCCGGCGTCGGATGGCTCTGGCTCTGTGGCCGACGGCTCGGGCGCTGCGGCGGGTGGAGCAGCGGGTGCCGGGGCCGGGGCGCCCCCCGCCCATGCCGCCAGGATCTCCTCGACCGGCACACCGCTGGCGGCGGCCCGGGCGGCGGCGGACCGCTGCACCAGGTCGCGGGGAGTGCCCAGAGCGGCGCTGGCCGCCTCGAGAAGGTCAGTCACGTTGGCGCACTCTAGCTAGAAGCCTCCGTGTCCAAGATCCGCCCAAACTCAAGTAGGGACTCAGACTTCGATGCCATAGAGCGTGTCGACGATCAGCTCGTCGACCACGGCCTCCAGCGCTTCCCGTTCGTCGGCCCCGTCGGCGATCGCCTTCTCGTAGGCCTTGATCTGACGTTGCGAGCTCGTGCCGTCCCGGACGATGTCCCTGGCGTGACGAACTTCGTCGCGGACGTCGAATTCCACGGCGTCCTGCGCCACCAGTTCGATCATCTCCTCCACGAGATCGGGGAACGGGACCAGGGTCCCCTTACCGAAGTCGACCAGGGACCCTTCGACACCGTAACGCTGGGCCCGCCACACGTTCTCCTCGATGATCCCGGGTGAGTACACCCGCCATCTCTGGTTGTTCCGTCTCAGCCGGTACAGGTAGCCCAGCACGCACTGATAGATGGCGGCGATGGTCATGGCGTCGTCGAGTCGGGTGCACACGTCGCTGATCCGCATCTCCAGGGTGGGATATCGGGCCGAGGGGCGGATGTCCCACCACAGCTTCGAGGCATCCTCGATGAGACCGGCGCCCACCAGCACCTCCACGAATCTTTGGTACTCGCCCCAGGAGACGAACTCCTCGGGCATCCCGGTCCGGGGCAGGTTCTGAAAGATGACCAGGCGGTACGCCTGCAGCCCGGTGAGCACCCCATCCCAGAACGGGGAGGAGCAGGAGAGCGCGAGCAGATGGGGCAGGAAATACCGGACCTGGTTCATGAGATCGATCCGGAGATGTGGGTCGGCGATCCCGACGTGGACATGCATCCCGCAGATGACCAATTGCCGGGCCACCTGCTGATAGTCCGCCTGGATGCGCATGTACCTCGGGTCGGGAGTGGTCTCCTGGTGCGCCCAGTTGGCAAAGGGATGGGTCGAGGCGGCGATGATGGCCGCCCCGTACTCGCTGACCACCTTGGACAGATCCCTTCGCATCGTGGCCAGGTCCTGACGGGCCTCGGAGACCTTGGCCCCCACCTTGGTGCCCACCTCGATCTGCGCCTGGAGGAACTCGTGAGTCACCTGCGGGCCCAGGACGTCGGCCAGGGCGTCCCACATCCCTGGCGGCGGAGTGGTGATCAGATCGCGCGTCTCCCGATCGACGACGAGGTACTCCTCCTCGATGCCGATGGTGAACTCGGGCCGCTCGATCATCCCGGCGAGACTACGTTCCGGCGTTCCGCCTCGCAGGCGTCACGCACGTGGCATCCGGCGAGATGGTCGTTGACCAGACCCACCGATTGCATGAAGGCGTAGATGGTGGTCGGTCCCACGAATGACCAGCCGCGCTTCTTCAGGTCGCGGGACAGGGCTCTGGAAGCCTCGGTGGTGTCGGGTATGGGGTCCGGCGCCGGCGCCTCGACCGTCGCCCATGTCCAGAAGTAGTCGCTCAGGCTGCCGTGCTCCTCGGCCAGTTCCAGCGCCCGGACGGCGTTGTTGATCGTGGAGCGGATCTTCCCCTCGTGACGGACGATCCCGACGTCTGCGAGCAGCCTTCTCACGTCGTCCTCGCCGAAACCGGCCACGATCTCCGGGTCGAAGCCGGCGAAGGCGGACCGGAAGTTGTCCCTCTTGCGCAGGATGGTGAGCCACGACAACCCCGCCTGGAAGCCCTCGAGACAGACCTTCTCGAACAACCGGTGGTCGTCAGTGGCCGGCCGTCCCCACTCCTCGTCGTGGTAGACGCGGTAGATCTCGGGCTCGGATCCCCACCAGCAGCGGGGAAGACCATCCTCCCCTGGCACGACGACCTGATCCGTCACGAGAGTGCGGGGATGACTTCCTTGGCGAAGAGCTCCAGGCTCTCCCGGTCGTAGGCGACGTCGGCGAAGTTGACGATGGCGTAGTCGAGCCCGGCCTTTCCGAACTCACCCAGTTTCGCCACCACCTGCTCCGGGGTGCCAGAGGTGA
>DASSVE010000198.1:0-13593 GCA_035706345.1 Acidimicrobiia bacterium | reverse complement strand
TCGACCAGATCGCGGTCCTGGAGACGATGACCGCTCTCGATTTCCTCGAGTTCCGCGACTACCTCTTCCCCGCATCCGGTTTTCAGTCGGTCCAATTCCGGATGATCGAGAACAAGCTGGGGTTACGGCGTCAGGACCGCCTCCTCCTTGCCGGGGACGAGTACACCGGGCGTCTCGACCCCGAGGATCGGGCCGCCGTCGAGGAGCTGGAGGCCAGCCCCTCGCTCTTCGATCTCGTGGAGCGGTGGCTGGAGAGGACGCCGTTCCTCGACCACGGGGACTTCAGCTTCTGGTCCGCCTATCGGGAAGCGGTGCACGCCCGGATCCAGGCCGACCGGACCGTCGTCGAGAGCAACCCGAACCTCACCGACGAGGAGCGGAAGATCCAGCTCGAGGAGTTCGACCGGGTCGAGGACCAATACCAGGCGATGTTCGACCCGGCCCAGCATGCCATCGAGCAGGCAGCAGGGCGGCTGAGACTCACCCAACGGGCGTTCCAGGCGGCAGTCTTCATCACCCTCTACCGGGACCAGCCCGCCCTCCAGGAGCCGTACCGCATGCTGGAGCTGCTCATGGACATCGACGAGGGCTTCACCACCTGGCGCTACCGGCACGCTCAGATGACCATGCGCATGATCGGACGTCGCGTCGGCACCGGAGGCTCGGCGGGCGCCAAGTACCTGGAGAAGTCGGCCGGGAGGAGCCGGGTGTTCGCCGACTTGCTCAGCCTGTCCACCTTCCTGGTGCCCCGCTCCGATCGGCCCGATCTCCCGCCTGAGATCCTCGAATCCATGCGATTCAAGTACGAGCAATGAACCTCAAATCGGAGTTCATCAGGTTCCTCGAGTCGGATCCGGAGAGACTCCACTTCGCACCACACTCCCACCACCCGTGGCCAGATGTCTCCTACGAGGCTCACCGTCAGGCCTGGGTCGATGCCGCCGACCTGATCGACGACAAGTGGGAGCACATCTTCGGGACCGTGATGCCGAGGGCCCGCCAGCAGATCGCCTCTGTGCTTCGGCTGCCCAGAGACGACAGCATCGTCTTCGCCCCCAACACCCACGAGTTCGTCCTTCGGTTGTTCTCGTGCTTCGAGCCACCGGTTCGCATACTCACGACCGACTCCGAGTTCCACTCCTTCACTCGGCAGTCGCGACGCTGGGAGGAGGAAGGTCTCGCCATCGTGGACCGGGTGCCGACCGAGCCATTCCCCACGTTCGTGGAGCGATTTGCCGCCGAAGTGGCCTCGGGTGTCCACGACATGATCCACCTGTCCCACGTCTTCTTCGACTCCGGGGTGGTCGTACCTGAGATCGACCGCCTCGCGTCCACGGTCCCCGACGGCCGGACCTTCTTCGTGATCGACGGATACCACTCGTTCATGGCGATGCCCGTCGACCTGTCCGCGATACACGACCGGGCCTTCTACATCGCCGGCGGTTACAAGTACGCCATGTCGGGTGAAGGAGTCTGTTTCATGCACTGCCCGCCCGGATACGGGATGAGACCGGTCAACACCGGTTGGTACGCCGGCTTCGGCCATCTGGAGAGCGGCATGGGCGAGACCCTGCCCTACCCCGAGGACGGGTCGCGATTCGCCGGAGCCACCTTCGACCCGTCCGGCATCTACCGGATGGACGCGGTTCTCGACTGGCTCACCGCCCAGGGCGTCGGGCCGGACGAGATCCACAAGCACTCATTGGCCCTACAGGAGATGTTCCTCGGCGCTCTCGAGAACCTTCCAGGACGGCTGGTGGCGCCTTCGGACATGGAACGGGGCAACTTCCTCACGTTCGCCTCGTCGCGCGCCGCGCATCACTACAAGGTCCTGCACGAGCGGCGGGTGGTGACCGACTATCGCGGTGATCGTCTCCGGATCGGCTTCGGGATCTACCACAGCGAGCACGACGTAGAACGCCTGGTCAGGGTCATCGAAGACCTCGGCCTGGAATAGCCCGCGAAGACCGCAACTAGAGTGAGTCGATGCCACACCTGCCCGTGCTTCGTGTGGTCCCCCTGGAGAGCGTGCGCCGGCACGAAGAGGTCGATCCTCTCCGTGTCGAGCGTCTGGTCGGGCGTATCGAGGCCGAGGGGGTCCAGGTCAACCCGATCGTGTGCTGTGTGTCGCCGGACGGCGAGTACATCGTCCTGGACGGAGCCACCAGGACCGAGTCCTTCATACAGATCGGTCTCCGTCATGCCGTCGTGCAGATCGTGGAGGAGGATGAGGTCAATTTGGAGACCTGGCACCATGTGGTCAGAGACTGCTCTCCGGACGATTTTCTCGCCGCGGTCGGGTCCATTCCCGAGTTGATGCTGGGCGATGGCAACGGCACTCCGAACATCCACTTCAACGGGGGTGGATCTAAGGAGATCCTCGGAGTGGGAGTGAGCGCCAACGCCACCCTGTCACTTCTGGTATCCGCGTACATCGGTACCTGGCGGGTCTCCCGGGTGGCCGATCCTGGCCTCGACCCGGTCTCCTGGGCATTCCCGGACTGGTCGGTCATCGTCGAATTCCCCATCCTGACCCTCGACGACGTAATGAAGGCTGCGGTCACCGAAGACCTTCTTCCCGCCGGCATCACCCGTTTCCTGGTCCACGAGAGGGCGCTCCGGCTCAACGTCGGTCTCGATCTGCTCTCGTCGTCGGAGAGCTTGGAGACGAAGCAGCAGCGGCTGGAGGAGCTGATCGAGCAACGGGCCCGTAACGGCCGGGTGCGCCGTTACGAGGAGACCGTCTTCATCCTCGACGACTAGCCGGGAACGACGGCGACGCAGACCAATTCCACCAAGGCCGCCGGGTCGAAGAGACGCTCCACCCCGATCAGGGCCATTGGTGGGTAGTGACGTCCGAACACCTCCCGGTACCGCTCACCGATCGGGGACAGGTTCGCGCGGTAGCCGTCGACATCGGTGGTGTAGATGATCATCGAGACCAGATCGCTGGGGTCCCCGCCCGCCTCCGTGATCACCCTGGCCACCGACCGGCAGGCTGCCCCGTACTGCTCCACGAGATCCGGGTCGATCGAACCGTCCTCACGGTGGCCGGTGATTCCGGCGATGTGCAAGGTACGGCCCTCGGCGGCGATTGCGCCATAGGAGAACCCACGCGCCGGGGGGAGGCCGTCGGGGTCGAAGAGGTGATGCCGGGTCATCGCCCTGACCACTCCGGTGGTCGCTTCCCGGTGAACGCCCGGTAGAACTCGGCGTGGTCCTCGGTGGTCATGAGCAGGGCCTGGGTGAACGCCTCGAACTCGATCGAGGACCCCAGGTCCATGTCCAACTCCCGGCTCAAGGCCAGCTTGGTGGCCCCCAGGGCAAGTGTCGGGCCGGTCGCCAGTCTGCGGGCCAGTTCCCGCGATTCGCCCAGGAGCCGTCCGTCTTCCACCACCCGGCTGGTGAGACCCATGGCCACCGCCTCTGCCGGGGTGATCCTCTCGCCCAGGAGCAGGATCTCGCTGGCCCGCCCAAGACCGACCACCCTGGGCAGCAGATAGGCCGAGCCCATGTCGGCGCCGGCGAGGCCGACCCTGGTGAAGAGGAACTGGAAGGAGGAGGTGGCGGCCATCAGTCTCATGTCGGCGGCCAGGGCGATGACGGCCCCGGCGCCGGCAGCGACCCCGTTGACGGCGGCGATGATCGGGATCGGCACCCGACGCATCCGCTCCACCACCGCCCCGGTCATCCTGGTGAACTCGAGCAGGGTCCTGGAGTCGGCTTCCTGGAGCGCCCCGATGATCTCGTTGACGTCGCCGCCGGAGCAGAACCCGTCCCCTTCCCCGGTGACGACGAGCACCGCGACATCCTCCCGATGCTCGATCTCGGTGAGGAGGTCCCGGAAGTCGGCGTAAACGTCGAAGGTGAGGGCGTTGAGACGCTCGGGTCGTCTGAAGGTGACCGTGGCCACGCCTTCGTCGATCTCGAAGCCGAAGTGTCCCCAATCTTCGGTGAATGGGGCGGAGGCGCGATACGGGCTCACGGGTGAGGAGGGTAACCCAGCACTAGACCGGCCCGGTCCCGTACCGGAGGCTGTCCCCCTGGCTTGCGCATGGCTGGTTAACTTGCCCACTTGGACACGTTGCCCCTGGTAGAGGAGACGGAGCGTATCGGCGCCACCCTGGTGCCCCTGGCAGAGGCGGGGACACCGGGCCGCGTGAACCGTGAACTGCTGAGCGCCCTGGGCGCCTCCGGTGTGTTCGACCGCCTGTTCGCCGGCGATCGGGTCACCGCCAACGAGTTGTGCCAGGTCCGTCAGGGTCTGGCCCGGGTCTGTCCCGAGGCGGAGACGGCCTTCGCTGTTCAGGGATTGGGAGGAACCCCGATCCATCTATCAGGAGGCGAGACGGTCCGTGACCGCTGGCTACCCGCCTTGCGCTCCGGCGAGGCCGTGGCCGCATTCGCTCTGACCGAGCCCGAGGCCGGATCCGATGCCGCCGCCCTGGCCATGAGGGCGGAGCCCGACGGTGACGGCTACCGACTCACCGGAGAGAAGGTCTACATCTCCAACGCCCCGGATGCCGACGTTGCCACAGTGTTTGCCCGCACGACCGCCGACGCCGGCGCCAAAGGCGTGACCGCCTTCACCGTCCCCATCGAGTCGGAGGGCATCTCGGGTGAGCCCATCGAGATGGTGTCACCTCATCCGATCGGTCGTTGGACCTTCGACGGGGTCTACGTCGACCGCGACTCTGTCCTCGGGGACGTCGACGGTGGGTTCCGGGTAGCGATGCAGACACTCGACCTGTTCCGGCCCAGTGTCGGGGCGTTCACCCTGGGGATGGCCGAGGCCGCGCTGCGCATCGCCGTCGAGCATGCCGGTTCCCGCGAGGCCTTCGGGAAGGCGCTATCCGAGTTCCAGGGTGTGACTCACCAACTGGCGGACGTTCGGGTCGACATCGAAGCGGCCCGGCATCTCGTGTACTCGGCGGCAGCGGCGTACGACGAGGGTGACGAGAGCACGATCACCGGCAAGGCGGCCATGGCCAAGCTGTTCTCGACCGAGGCAGCTCAGCGGGCCGTCGACGTCGCCATCCAGGTGCTCGGGGCCCGCGGCCTGGAGGCCGACTCGACGCTGGCGCATCTCTACAAGGAGGTGCGGGGGCCCCGCATCTACGAGGGCACGTCGGAGATCCAGCGCAACATCATCGCCCGGGAGATGTTCCGGGATCGGATCTGACCTTCTGCGCGGCGTAGATCCGGTATTTCGGACCCACAGCATTAGGAAGGCTAAACGGCGGCCACCCGGGCCCGGACCATCACACAGGCGTTGGCGATCCAGTCGAAATCCCCGGCTTCGAGGGCATCACGCAACTCACGGGAGAAGGCCCCGGGCTGGATCCAGATGTTCTTCAGACCGGCCTCGGCGCAATCCTGGAGCACCTTGAGACCGTCCCTGGCGTGAACCACGAACACCACGATGGTCGGCTTGTCCGGCAGGTCCTTCACCGTGGGCCAGCAGGGATCGCCGTCCACGGTCTCGCGATTCGGGTTGACCGCGAACACCGGGAAACCCTTGGCCTTCAGATCGCGGTAGATGATCCCCCCGTACTTGGTGGGATGGTCGGTGGCCCCGATCACGGCGATCGAGGTCCCCGGCTGCGACAAGAGGGGGGTCAGATCCTTCATGCTCTAGCCAACGGCCCTGTCGACCTGGGGATTCCCCAACCTGGCCTTGACCTCGTTTGGTATCGGCTGAGGCCGAAAGGTCTCCGGGTCGACGAACACGATGATCTCCTTCCCTTCGGTGACCACGACCCCGTCGGAGAGCCTTAAGGTGGTGAACCCGAGTGTCATCGAGGTGTTGCCGAAGCTCTCGACGGCCACCCGGGTCTCGATCGTGTCCCCGAGGGCGGCCGAGGCCCGGAAGTCCATCTCGATCCGAGCGGCGACCACGTCCAGACCGGTCCCGCCCATGTCCGACCCGCCGTATCCCGCCTCCTCGAACCAGTCGGTGAGGGCGTCGTCCCAATAGCTGGCGTAGTTCCCGTTGAAGACGATCCCCTGGGGATCACAATCCGAGTAGCGGATCTTCTGGGTGGTCGGCACAACTTTGACGGTAGCGGTCCAGACCAGCCCACTATTGGGAGGCTGGCGTGATTCCGCCGAATCCAGGCCGAGTCTTGGCCCTGCCATCTCTCCGACCCCCAGACGAGCAGGCCTCCAGTAACGGTGATGACTAAACGTACCGCCCATCCAAGCGGGACGACTCAGACGTCGGGCCTCGCCTTCACAGCTTCCGTCGTCGCCATCCAGGCACGCCAGCGTTGTACCGTCACGCCTCGTGGAGAACGTGGTCATCGATGGAGGTCCGCTCACACCCGAGCAGGTGGTCGCCGTGGCCTTCGGCCAGGCCGGGGTGGAAACCTCCCCTGACTTGGACGAGCGTCTGTCACCGGCGCGTCGTCTGGTCGACGAGGCGGTCGAGTCCGGCGAGGTCGTCTATGGGATAACCACCGGGTTCGGGGCGCTGGCCACCACCCACATCGGCAAGACCGACTCAGAGGCCCTCCAGTACAACCTGCTTCGCTCGCACGCTGCCGGGGTCGGTGAGCCCCTTCCCGACGAAGTGGTGCGGGCCATGCTATTGCTGCGTGCCCGGACCCTGGCCCAGGGCCACTCCGGGGTGCGACCGGTCGTGGTCCGCAAGCTGGTCGAAATCCTGCAGTCAGGATCCCTGCCCGTGGTGCCCTCCCAGGGCTCGGTGGGGGCGTCGGGCGACCTGGCCCCCTTCGCCCACCTTGCCCTCCCCATCATCGGCGAAGGAGCGGTCCGCAAGGATGGGAAGATCGTCCCCGGATCGGAGTCCGGTGTCGAGCCGGTGAAGCTCCTCACCAAGGAGGGGCTCTCCCTGCTGAACGGGACCGAGGGCATGGCCGCCATGGGAGCGATAGCCCTCCACCACGCCCGCAACCTGCTCGTGGCTGCCGACGTCGCCGCCGCACTCACGATCGAGGCCCTCCTCGGCAGCGCAAGACCGTTCCGCCCCGAGATCCACTCACTTCGCCCTCATCCCGGTCAGATGGCCTCAGCCGGCCGGATCGCCGGGTTGTTGGAGGGCTCCGAGATCATCGCCAGCCACAGCGACGACTTCGACCATGCGGTCCAGGACGCCTATTCACTCCGATGCGCCCCGCAGGTGCATGGGGCGGTGGCCGATGCAGTCGATTACCTGCGCCGGGTCCTCGAGATCGAGATGGGCTCGGTGGTGGACAACCCGATCGTCTTCGCCGACACCGGCGAGGTCCTCTCCGGGGGGAACTTCCACGGGGAGCCACTCGCCCTGGCGGCCGACTTCGCAGCCATCGCCCTCAGCGAGCTGGCTTCCATCTCGGAGCGGCGGACCGATCGCATCCTCGACCCCGCCCGCTCGGCTGGTTTGCCACCATTCCTGGCGTCCAGCCCGGGTGTGGAGTCGGGGTACATGATCACCCAGTACGTCCAGGCGGCGCTGGTGGCGGAGAACAAGGTCCTGTCCCATCCCGCTTCGGTCGACTCGGTTCCCACATCAGGAAATCAGGAAGACCACGTCTCCATGGGGTGGGGGGCCGCTCGCAAGCTGGGGACGGTGGTGGCGAACGTGCGTCGGGTGCTGGCCATCGAGATCATGTGCGCGGTGCAGGGGATCGAGTACCGGGCACCCCTGAGGCCGGGCGCCCGCACCGCACGAGTCGGTGCCGCAGTCCGGGAACGTGTCCCGTCACTCGACGCCGATCGCTCACCTGCCGCCGAGATCGAGGCGATCGCCGGGATGATCGAACGCGGCGAGCTCTCCGACCTGATCTGATGTCGGACTTGTTCCTCACCGGCATCGGGGAACTGCTCACCAACAGCGGACCCCCGATCCGCGACGCAGTGGTGGCGGTCGAGTCAGGGGTCATCACCTATGCCGGAACGGCGGCCGACGGCCCTGACCAGGTCGGGGAGAGATACGACTGCGAGGGCAGAGCGGTCATCCCCGGATTCGTCGACTCCCACACCCATTTGGTGTTCGCCGGGGACCGTTCCGACGAGTTCGCCCGACGTCTGAGCGGGGTCTCCTATTCCCAGATCGCCGCCGAGGGTGGCGGCATCCTGGCGACGGTGGCGGCGACCCGGGCGGCATCCGACGACGAATTGTTCGCACTCGCCGTCGATCGAGTCTGGCGGATGATCCGCACCGGCACCACCACCGTCGAGATCAAATCGGGCTACGGGCTCGATCTGGAGACCGAGCTCCGTCTCCTGGCAATTGCCAGACGGATTGGCGAGGAACTCCCGGTCACGGTCAAGACCACATTCCTCGGGGCCCATTCGGTGCCGCCCGAATATTCCGCCGACCGGGAGGGGTACGTCGACCTGGTGGTCGAAGTGATGCTGCCGGCAGCCGCCGAGCTGGCCGACTTCTGCGACGTGTTCGTGGAGGAGGGCGTCTTCACCGTCGACGAGGGCCGACGTATCTTCGAAAAAGGTCGCGAGGTTGGTCTCGGCGCCAGGGTTCACGCCGAGCAGCTCGGTCACAACGGTGGGGCCCTTCTCGCTGCCGAGATCGGGGCAGTTTCCGCGGACCATCTCGACCACGTCACGGAGGACGACGCCCGAGCACTGGCTGAGGCCGGCGTGGTGGCAGTGCTGGTCCCTGGCGCCTCCTACACCCTGCGCTCCCCACAGGCGCCCGGACCGATGCTCCTGGAGACAGGCTGCACGCTGGCCCTGGCCACCGACTGCAACCCGGGCACCTCCTACTTCGAGTCGATGACGCCGATCCTCTCCCTGGCCACGGTGCAGATGGGTCTCACCCTGGAGCAGGCCCTCGCCGCGGCCACGCTGGGTGGGGCCAGGGCGCTCCAGCTCGACGACCGCGGTTTCGTCGCTCCCGGTGCCGTCGGCGATCTGGTGGTGCTGGACGCCCCTTCCGCGGCTCACCTGGTCTACCGACCGGGCGCCGACCTTGTGCGTCAGGTCTTTCGTGGAGGTGCGCCGGTAGGTTGAGCTGATGGACAGGGAACGGATAGAAGCCTTCCTCGACCGGTTCGTGAGATACGCCTCGGGTGCCACGACGATGGGTCTGCTCGCCGTCGCCGACCGGTCGGGGCTGCTCGCCTGGCTTGGTGAGCACATGTCGGGTACCTCGGAGGAGATCGCGGCCGGAGCCGATCTCCAGGAGCGCTACGTGCGCGAGATCCTCTCCGGTCTCGCTGCCGCCGGGGCGCTCGAATACGACGGTGCCAGCCGGACCTTCAGCCTCCCCGCCGAGCATGCCTTGTTCCTGTCCGATCAGGACAGCCCGTACTTCATGGGGGGTTGGTTCGACATGCTCCCGGCGCTGTTCCCCCAGATCGACGCGGTGGCCGAGGCCACCCGGATCGGCGGTGGGGTCCGTTTCGAGGAGTTCGAGTTCGGGATGATCCGGGGCATCGATCGGGGGAACGGGCCATCGCAGAGGGTCTTTCTCACCAAGCGATGGCTCCCCGCGGTCCCGGGTCTGGTCGAGAGACTGGAGACCGGTATCCGCGTGGCCGATGTCGGTTGTGGAACCGGTACCGCCGCCATCCTCACGGCCGAGGCGTTCTCCAACAGCCGGGTGATCGGGTTCGACGTCTCCGAGGAGTCACTGGAGGTGGCCCGGTCACGGGCCGGCGACGTCGCCAATGTGAGCTTCGAGCGACGTGGCGCCGGTGAGATCCCGGCGGACCCGCCGTTCGACCTCATTACCACGTTCGACGTCATCCACGACCTGGCCGACCCGCTGCGCGGCATGACCAGGATCAGGGAGGCGCTGGCGTCCGACGGGGTCTATCTCATGATGGAGCCCAACGCCAGCACCGAACTGGCGAACAATCTGAACGACCGGGCCGCTCTGCTCTACGGAGTGTCGACCCTGCACTGCATGACCCAATCGTTGGCTGTCGGCGGCGAGGGTCTGGGTGCGGCCTGGGGCCGGGAGCTGGCCGAGGACTACGCCAAGCGCGCCGGCTTCTCCACCTTCCAGCCCCTCGAGGAGATCACCAACAAGTTCTCGGCGTTCTACCTGCTGAGGCCGTGAAACGGCGTTGCTATAGCATCAGGTAGCGGAAACCGCCCCCTCTTGCTATAGCAACGCCGTTTCGGCTCACCAGGCGCCGCCGCCACCCCCGCCGCTGCCGCCACCGCCACCACCGGAGAAGCCGCCTCCGCCGCCCGAGCTGCTCGACGGCGGGGTGAAGGCACCGGACAGGGCGGACTCCAAACCGACGAAGGCGTTCTGGGTGGGCCCTCCCCCGTAGCCGTAGTGCCCGTACCAGAACAGAGACGAGGACTGCTCCAGCTCCGGTGGGGCATGGAGACGGGCTTGTTCGATCACCTGCTCGGCGACGCCGAGGGTGATGGCGTACACCAGGAACTTGTCCCAGAGGGCCAGGGAGATGGAAGGCGCTTCCTCGAGACGGGAGAAGTCGGTGAGATAGCGGCGGAAGGCGAGCCAGCGCTCTGCCTCGACCGCCCCCTCCTTGGTCCGCTTGGTGCGGACCTTCCGGAAAGCGAGGAGGATGAACAAGACGACGGCCCCGGCGATCGCTCCCAAGAAGAACAGCACCAGGAAACCCTCGCCACCGGGCTGGTTCGCCATGAACTTCGGGAGCAGCCAGAAGGCGGCCACGATGAGCGCCACGGTGGTCAGCCCCACCATCCACGCCGCCCCGGTGCCGGAATCGTCGAGGAGACGGGCCCGGCGCACCGCGTCGAGGACCCGGCTCCGGAAGGTCTGATACGTCTCCGCATTGGCGGCGGCATCGGCCCGGACTGCCTCATTGAGCTCGTGGAGCGGCATGGTCCCGCCGGCCAGGGCTCGGCGCAGCACGGTGAGCACCGACTGCTCGAAATCACGCAGCCCGGTCTCGTTGTCGGTGAGACCGAGCACCAGGTCGCTGATCTCCTCGGAGCGCAGCCCCGCCCAGGTCACCTTGTTCACCTTGGTGGGCTCGGCGGTGATCACCCCCTTGCGGATCAGATCGAAGAGAGTGGCGGTGAACTGCTTCTCGGTGACCGCCCCTTGACTGACCAGGGCGCCCACCTCCGCAGGAGTGAGCTCCGACGGAGGCTCCTGCTCGTACTCCCGGTCGTACCCGGTCTTTGGCTCCCGACCGTAACGCAGATAGACCAGACCCCCGGCCCCGCCGACCAGACCGACGAAGGCCAGACCACCGGCGATGAGACCGTTGCGGGCGGCGGCGCGGGCGTCGTTGGCCTCCTCAGCCCAGGCCCCCTCCTCTCCGAGGATGGTGTCCAGCCCGGCCCCGGCGATGACTGTCACCCCGTCCGAGGACGTCAGCAGGTCGGGAGGGAAGACAACTCTGATTTCGACGAATTGGTAGGCGGGCACCCCACGCGCGACGAGGCTCGGCGACACCCCGTCCTCCCCGAGCGATGTCTCCCCGTCGACCCCATACGGATGTCCGAAGACACGCACGTCGCCTTCCGCCGCCCCGGCTGGGAGCAACACCTCGGCGGTGACCTGGTCGGCCTGGACGGCCCACTGGTCGCCCCACACCTGGAACTGGAGATCGGCCACGTCGTCGTAGACGGTGACTACTTGACTCATCCGGTAGACCAGCTCGAAGGTGCGCACCTCGTTCTCGGAGGAGTGATGCCAGACGATCCTGGCCCGATCCGGCTGCTCGTCGAGACCATAGGTCCCCGCCGGAGAGGTACAACCCAACTCGGCGCATCCACCTGGCTGATACGTCACCAGCTCGTCGCTCACCGAGACCAACTCGAATGTCTCGCCACCTTTGAGCAGGACATCGCGGTAGGCGCCGCTGAAAGAGCCGTCGAAGTCGTAAGTCAGCCGCTCGGTGATCAGCAGGGAACCGTCTTCCTGGACCTCGATGGTGACGTCGGCCGAGGCGATGTGATACGACTTGGCGAAGGCGGCCAACGCCGGGACCAGCACCAGGGCGAGGACCGCGACCCAGCGCAGCCAGGCTCTCACCGACGACCGCATGGGGTCAGAACTCGACCGCAGGGGCCTGATCCGCCTCTTCACCCGCTTCGAAGAACTCCCTGGCGTCGAACCCGAAGATCGAGGCGACGAAGTTTGTCGGGACCTGCTGCACCTTGTTGTTGTAAGTGAGCACGGTGTCGTTGTAGATCTGCCGGCTCACTGCGATCCGGTTCTCGGTGTCGCTGAGCTCGGCCTGGAGCTGCTGGAAGTTCTCGGAGGCCCTCAGCTCGGGGTACGCCTCGGCGAGTGCGAACAGCTGACGTAATGCCCCCGTCAGAAAGTTCTCCGCTTCCGCCTGCTCGGCGGGGCCCTGGGCGGCCTGTGCGGCGTTTCTCGCCTGGATGACCCTCTCGAAGGTCTGCTGTTCGTGACTGGCGTAGCCCTTCACAGTCTCCACGAGATTCGGGATCAGGTCGTAGCGCCGCTTGAGCTGGACATCGACCTGCGACCAGGCGTTGTCCACCCGGTTGCGACTGCCGACCAGCCCGTTGTAGAGGCCGACGACGACCACGATCAGGAGTACGACTACACCGGCGATGATCCAACCCATGGGCCAATGCTAGGTGTGTCAGCGGCGGGGTGCGCCGCCACCGATGGCGGTTACAGCGAGATGACCTGATCGGGCAAGTTGCCGGAGAGGGCGCTGTACAGGTCCGGGAAACAGCCCACGGTGGCGCCTTCGACCATGTCGACCGGCTCGCACTCTGCCGGCTCGGTCCGCCCTTCGCCGGTGGACGGGTTGCACCAGCGGGGCTCGCCCTTGGCCAGATTGCGCTCCAGGGCGCAGTTGTCACAGGCCATGATCAGCATCCCCGTCTCCTTGGCGACGACGGCGAGACGCTCCCCGATCGGGTCGCCCTTGCGCAGCGCCCACACGTTGTCGTCGAAGAAGAAGATCCCGACTACTTCGACGCCATGGGTGCCCGCCTCGAGCTGGGGCAGGATCATCTGGGCCACCTTGTAGCTGGCAGCGCGGGGTGTGTTGAGGACGTAGGCGACTTTCATGTGACTCCTTTTGGGGGTTTCGAGGAAACTAGCGGCCCGGCGAGCCAGGCCGGTCAGGGCTTGGGCGGCCGGGCCAAGCCGTCGACGGCCTGAGCCCATTCATCGGGGAGCACCACCGGTGAGGGCCGGGACATGAGACGAAGGTAGAGGTCGGATGCGGTCGCCTCGATCCGTGCCACCGGATCACCTTCGCCCAAGATCCATGTCATCCCCAGATCGGTCGCAGCCAACTCCAGAGGCGGGACCTCCTCGTCCAGTCGGGGCAGCCACATGTCCTCGTACTCGTCCAACCCCGACCTCGTCACCAGATCGGTGAGCCGGTCCTCCTCCCCGAACGCCTGCGCCGCGTCCCAGCGGTGAACCCCGGTCTCGATCACCATGCGACGCTCCCAGTAGCCGACGTTGGGGCTGGCGATGAATCCCCAGCACGCCGCAGTCGGGTCGGCGTCGGTGAGGGCGGCCAGCATCTCGTCGAGGTTCTGGTCGTACCAATCGAGGACATCGACGTCCTCCGGCGGTTTCGGGGCCGAGATTCGCTCCGCGGGCAGGGTGGTGACGATGAGGCTGGTCCGAGCGTGGATCGAGCCCAGATGGGAGGCCAGATCGGTCATGGTCCACCCGGGATA
>DASSVE010000197.1:0-11204 GCA_035706345.1 Acidimicrobiia bacterium | reverse complement strand
GCTCAGATCGAGCACGCTCAGGTTGGTGAGGGCAGTCAGATCGGGCAACTTCCCGGTCAGATTGTTCGCCTCGAGATCGATCGTCGTTACGTTCGACCCGGTGCAGATCACCCCGACCCAGGTGCAGGGATTGCCCTTCAACCAGTTGGTCTTGTCAACCCAGTTGGCGCCAAACGTCGCGTTGTACAACGACACCAACGCGGCGCACTGAGCGGCCGGGAGCACCGTGTTGCCGTCACATGGACCGGGTGGCGGCGGGATGATCGGGGTGTTGAAGTCGATGTTCACCGCCGTGATCGACGTCCAGCCCTTGGAGTAGCCGGTGCCCCCGGAGAGCAGCTTGCTCAACGTCCCGTTCGCGTTCATGGAGTAGTAGCGATAGGCGCCGTCGGTAGACCGGTAGAAGAAGAACTCGTCTTTGCGGTCGCCATTGAGATCGACCGCGGTGATCGAGGACCAGCCCGTGGAGTAGCCGGTACCACCCTGGAGCAGTTTCTTCAGAGTCCCATTCGGATTCATGGAGTAGTAGCGGTAGGCGCCGTCGGTCTTCCTGTAGAAGAAGAACTCGTCCCGACGGTCACCGTTGAGGTCCACCGCAGTGATCGCCGACCAACCCTTGGAATACCCGGTACCACCCTGAAGCAGCTTGTTCAGCGTCCCGTTCGGGTTCATGGAGTAGTAGCGGTAGGCGCCGTCGGTGGCCCGGTAGAAGAAGAACTCGTCCCGCCCGTCACCGTTGAGGTCCACGGCCGTGATCGACGACCAGCCCGTGGAGTAGCCAAAACCGCCGGCGAGCAGCTTTCCGAGAGTCCCGTTCGACCGGACGTCGTAGTAGCGGTAGGCGCCATCGGTCTTCCGGTAGAAGAACATCTCGTCCTGACCGTCGCCGTCGAGGTCCACCGCAGTGATCGACGACCAGCCGGTCGAATAGCCATCGCCGCCCAGGATCTGACGCCTCAACTGACCGCTCGTGCCCATGTCGTAGAAGCGGAAGGCGCCGTCGGTCGACCGATAGAAGAAGAACTCGTCGGCAGCGTCCCCGTTGACCGCCTGTGCCGGCGGTGCCGCAGGCACCACCACGATCAGACCCGCCACCATCGTCAAGGCCAGCGCAAGGTTCAACCAGCGCTTGGAAATGCGGAATCCTCCCACAATGCTCATCATCTACCCCACGTTGTCGCCCACGGTGGGTGGGCACGCCTCCATTGCCGGACGCACCTTACTCGCTATTCACGGTAAGTGTCCAAAAGTTGCACAGAGCGGTCGGGAAATTCTCGACCGCTCCGGCCACTACTCCACGGTGACGGTCTTGGCCAGATTCCTGGGCTTGTCCACGTCGAGACCACGGGCCGTGGCCACGTGGTAGGCGAGCAACTGCAGCGGGATCACCGCCGTGACCGTGCACAACAGGTCCGGGCCGGCCGGGACCCGGATGACGTGGTCGACCACGTCGGGGACGGCGTCGCCCTCCTCCGCCACCAGCACGATGGTGCCGCCACGGGCCTTCATCTCCTCCATGTTGGAGTGGGTCTTGGCGCGAACGTGGCTGTCGGTGGCGACACCCACCACCACCACCCCCGGCTCTATCAGTGCGATCGGTCCGTGCTTCATCTCCCCCGCCGCGTAGCCCTCGGCACGGACGTAGGCGATCTCCTTGAGCTTGAGCGCCCCCTCCATGGCCACCGGGAAATCGCCGGAGCGGCCGAGGAAGAAGTAGTCCCTCACGTCGGTCCACTGTCGTGAGAGCTGGTCGATCTGATCCGAGGTGGCCAGCACCTGTTCCACCTGTTGGGGCAGCTTCTGCAGATCGGTCACCAACAGCTCGATCTGACCCGGGTCGAGTGTTCCTCTCACCTGAGCCAGATAGAGACCGAGAAGCTGCATCGCCACCAATTGGGTGGTGAACGTCTTGGTGGCAGCGACACCGATCTCGAGCCCGGCCCGGGTGTAGAGCACGGCGTGGGATTCCCTGGCCAACGCCGAGTCGAGGACGTTGCTGACCCCGATCAGATTGGCGCCCTGAGCCTTGGCATACCGGACCGCCGCCAGCGTGTCGATGGTCTCCCCGGACTGGCTGATCCCGATCACCAACGACCGGGCGTCCAGCACCGGGTCCCGGTAACGGAACTCGGAGGCGATGTCGATCTCGACCGGGAGCCGGGTCCAGCGCTCGATGGCGTACTTGGCCATCATCGCCGCGTGGTAGGAAGTGCCACAGGCGATGACGAACACCTTGTCGATCGCCCGCAGCAACGCCGGATCCATCTCCAGCTCGTTGAGGATCACCCGACCGGTGTCTGAGACCCGGCCGGCCAGCGTGTCGGCGATGGCGTGTGGTTGCTCGTGGATCTCCTTGAGCATGAAAGTGGGGAACCCGCCCTTCTCGGCGGCCTCGAAGTCCCACTCGATCTTGCGATGCTCCGGCTCGATCTCGTTCCCGTCGAGGTCGAAGATCCGCACCGACGTGGGACGCACCTCGACCACACGGTCGTCGTCGATGATCACCATCTCCCGGGTGTGCTCCAGGAAGGCAGGGATGTCGGAGGCAAGGAAGTTCTCACCGTCGCCCCGGCCCACGACGAGTGGGGACCCGCGCCGGGCCCCGACGATCAATTCCGGTTCCGACTTGCGTATCACCGCCAGGGCCAGGGCGCCCTCGGCCTGGTTCATGACCTCGCGCACCGCGTCCACCAGCGGGAGGTGGGCCAGATCACCGATCATGTGGGCGACCACTTCGGTGTCGGTCTCACTGAGGAAGACATGCCCCCGCTCGACCAGCTTGTGCTTGAGATCGGCCCAGTTCTCCACGATCCCGTTGTGGACCACGACCACGTCCCCGGTCTGGTCCTGGTGAGGATGGGCGTTGACCGTGTTGGGCGCCCCGTGAGTCGCCCAACGGGTGTGACCGATACCGGAGATCGCCTGGAGCTCGCCGGCGTCCGAAACCAACGCCTCCAGATCCGAGATCCGGCCCGCGGTCTTGATCAGGTCGATCGAGGCCCCCGTGTTGAGCGCCACCCCGGCCGAGTCATATCCCCGGTACTCGAGATGCGCCAGCCCGGGCACCAGCACGTCCACGACGGGCCGCGGCCCCACGTATCCCACGATTCCACACATGTCTGTTCCTTTCCGGAGCAGGGGGGAGTCGTGCACAACAGGGACCGGCGCGTTGCCGGTGCCAATCGGGGGGTCTCTGTTCCGGGATCACTCCCGGGTTTTCCTCCCGCCCGTTACGACCTTGGCTGGCCGGGAAGGCATCCGCCGAATCTTTCGATGACCTTCCTCCTCGTCACCTCACGTATGTGAGGCCAGGCGCTGTCTGTTTGCCTGTCGTCTCGTGCTCTCAGCTGCTCACTTCTACGCGGTGGCCGCCTTTGTGACTGCCGCCAGACGGTCAGCGTAACCGCTCGCCAGCTCTTTGGAAGGGGCTTCGACCATGATCCGGATCAGCGGCTCGGTCCCCGAGGGACGGACCAAGACCCGGCCGTCCTCCCCCAGCTCGTTCTCCACCTCTTCCACCTCGGCCCACAGGTCGGCCATGTCTTGGATGTCCACCGAACGGTCGATGCGCACGTTGACCAGCACCTGGGGGAACTCGGTGATCGCCTCGGCGCGGAGCTCGCGGAGCTCCTTGCCGGTGCCGGCGACGACGTTGAGCAACTGGACCGCGGTGAGCAGACCGTCGCCGGTCTGGGCGATGTCGGCGAAGATGATGTGACCTGACTGCTCCCCGCCCAGGAGCGCCTTCCGCTCCAGGAGGGCCTCCATCACGTAGCGGTCACCGACCGGGGTCTCCACGAGCTCGATCCCGGCCTGCTCCATGGACTTCCTGAACCCCAGGTTCGACATCACGGTGGCCACGACCAGGTTCTTGGTGAGACGGCCCTGCTCTTTCAGGTGACGGGCGATGATCGCCATGATCACGTCCCCGTTGGCGACGTTGCCGTCCTCGTCGACGGCGATGAGACGATCGGCGTCCCCGTCGAAAGCGAGACCGATGCGGCCGCCGGCGTGCTTGGCGATGAACTCGGGTGACGTGGCCCCACACCCGTCGTTGATGTTGGAGCCGTTGGGCTCGGCGTGGAACACCCGGACCTCGGCCTTGAGACGGTCGAACAGGTCCTGGGCTACCCGGTAGGCGGCGCCGTTGGCGGTGTCGACCGCCAGCTGGAGCCCGTTCAGCGAGTAGCGGGAGGCACCGACGAGATGGTCGAGATACTGCTCGTAGCTCTCCGGGCTCTCGCTGCGAAAGCCGATGGCGGAGCCGATCGCCTCCTGGTGCCCGCGGGCCCGCATCCGGTCCTCCAGTTCCCGCTCGACGGCGTCGGGGAGCTTGGTCCCGCGAGCTGCCAGCAACTTGATCCCATTGTCGGCGGCCGGGTTGTGCGACGCTGAGACGATGGCGCCCATGGTGGCCGAGCTACGCGCGGTCAGGTAGGAGATGCCACCGCTGGGCATGACCCCGACATCGATGGTGTCCACGCCGGCGGAGTGGAAGCCGGCCTGGAGGGCGGCGGAGAGCATCGAGCCGGAGCGACGGGTGTCCTGACCCACCAGCACCGGCCCGTTGCGCAGATAGGCGCCGGCGGCGCGACCGATCTGCATGGCGAGATCGGCGGTCAGCTCTGCGCCGGCAGCGCCACGGACCCCGTCGGTCCCGAAGATGGGCTTGCCATCGTCGAGCAGACGACGGAGATCCATGGGCCCTCTAGCGCTTGGTGTACTGCGGGGCGCGACGCGCCTTGCGCAGTCCGTACTTCTTGCTCTCCACGACGCGGGAGTCGCGGGTGAGCATCCCGGCCTTCTTGAGAACGGGGCGAAGCTCCGGGTCGAGCTGGACGAGGGCCCTGGCGATGCCCAGCCTCAGGGCGTCGGCCTGACCCGTGGTCCCGCCACCGTCGAGGGAGGCGTCGATGTCGTACCGACCCTGGGTCTGGGTGAGGCTGAGTGGCTCCATCACCCGCATCCGGGTCGCCATCGTCGGGAAGTAGACCTCGAGCGGCTTGCCGTTGAGGACCACCTGGCCGGAGCCGTCCTTGAGCCTGACCCGCGCCACCGACTCCTTGCGTCGACCGGTGGCTTGGACGAGTGGTTTCGTCATCAGTTTTCGACCTTTCGGATCTTCAGTTCGAGCGGCTGGGGCGCCTGGGCGGCATGGGGGTGGTCCGGCCCGGCGTAGACCTTGAGCTTGCGGGCCATCTGACGGCCCAGCTTGTTCTTCGGGAGCATGCCACGGACGGCTCGCTCCACGACTGCCTTCGGGCGACGCTCGATCAGGGATTCGAAGGTCTCCGCCTTGATCCCGCCCGGGTACCCGGAATGGCGGTAGTAGATCTTGGACTGGCTCTTGTCTGAGGTGACCGCCACCTTCTCGGCGTTCACGATCACCACGAAGTCGCCCGTGTCCATGTGCGGGGCGTACATCGGCTTGTGCTTGCCCCGCAACAGCATCGCCACCTCGGACGCCAGCCTGCCCAGGGGCAGGTCGGTGGCATCGACGAGATGCCAGGCGCGCTGGATGTCACCCGGCTTGGGCGAATATGTCTTGTTTGTGGTCATTCTGGAAGTCCTCGCACGTTGAAAGCACGGGGAGCGTTTGGGGAAACGGCTTCCGGGAAGAAGCACGCCACATGCTATTCGCCCCGGCGTCTCTAGGCCAATCGCGTTCCTAAGGAAGGGGAGCCGAAATACCGGCTCTACGCCGCGCAGAAGCGCTCAGTCGTACCCCACCGCCCACAGGATCAGCCCATGAGGAGGCGCCACCGTCGCCACCATCCCCCGGTCGCGGGCGGCGATCACCTCCTCCACCGGCGTCGACGTGAATCCCCGGCCGAGGTCGTAGAGATAACCCACCATCGAGCGGACCATCTGGTGACAGAAGGCGTTGGCCTGAACCCAGACGTGGATCATGCCGTCCTCGGCCTCCACACTGGCCACGGTCACCCGGCGCACGTTGCTGGCGCCCTCAACCGATCGGCAGAACGAGCTGAAGTCGTGCTCCCCGACGAATCCCGCGGCCGCCTCGGCCATCGACCCGACGTCGAGGGGACGACCCACATGCCAGACGGTGTGCCGGGTCAGCGGGTTCGGTGCGACCGAGGTATCCATCGAGTACCGGTACCGGCGCCACCGCGCCGAGAAGCGCGCGTTGAAGCCATCCGGCGCCTTCGAGGAGGCCAGCACGGAGATCTCGGGACCGACGATCCCGTTGAGAGATCGGGGTAGTCGCTCCAGATCTATCTCACCCTCGTACTCGAACGAGACCACCTGCCCCAGCGCGTGGACCCCGGCGTCCGTCCTCCCGGCCACGGCCGTGTCCACCTCGGTCTTCAGGATGGTGCGCAGGGCGGCCTCCAGTTCGCCCTGGACCGTCCGCAACCCCTCCTGGCGGGCGTAGCCCCTGAAGCCGGTTCCGTCGTATGCGATGTCGAGCCGGTAGACGGCCAAGTCAGCTGAGGGCCCCGGCGAAGAGGCCAAACGGCACCTGGAGCAGGGCCCGGATCAGGAAGGCGGCGGCGAAGCCGATCAGCACCGAGACGCCTGCGAACTTGAGATCGAGATCCGTCCCCTCCTTGGTGGCTATCACCAGCACGGCCAGGTACCACACCACCCCGATCCAGCCGATCGGCGAGCCGAAGATCTCCAGCAGCAGTGGCAGGGTGGCGAGGCCCTGCATGGCGAGCAGAGTCTGCGGGCGGCCGGACCCGCCGAAGAGACGGTTGGCGGCGAACCAGGTGGCGTACCCCAGGATCAGCCACGAGGCCACCGATGCGAGGAGGACCTGGAACAGGGCCGCCAGGTCGAACGCGGCGAAGGAGCCCACCCGGAGCAGGAACCCGAGATAGGTCAGCGCCCCCACCAACGCCACCACGATGGCGGCGTCGGCCATGGCGTCGTTGTCGAAGAACGCCTCGGTGTAGACCTTCCGATCGAAGATCGCCGCCCGCCCAGCCCTGGTGAACATCTTCACGGTGGAGGCAGGGTAACGGCGCCCCGGCTATCGGCGGAGACGAACCCGGCGCACCGAGTGGTCACTGGCCTTCTCGAGGATCAGGGAAGCGCGGTCCCGTGTGGGCAGGATGTTCTCGAAGAGGTTGACCTTGTTGATGCGGTGCCAGATCCCCTTCGCCACCTCCATCGCCTCTTCCCTGGTGAGCTTGGAATACCGCCGGAAGAAGGCGTCAGGCTGGTTGAACGCCGTCTGTTGCAGGGTGAGGAACCGCTCGATGTACCAGCGCTCGATGTCCTCGGGGTCGGCGTCGACGAATATCGAGAAGTCGAAGTGGTCGGAGACGAAGGCCCCTGAGTCCCCGGCCTGGAGGACGTTGAGACCCTCGATGATGAGGATGTCGGGGCGGTTGATCACCCGTCGCTCCCCTTCCACGATGTCGTATCGGATGTGGGAGTACACCGGGATCTCGAGATGCTCCTCCCCGGCGGAGGCGCGGGACACGAAGTCGAGCAACGCCGCCCGGTCGTAGCTCTCGGGGAAGCCCTTCCTCTCCATGAGCCCTCGCTCCTCGAGGACCGCGTTCGGGTAGAGGAAGCCGTCCGTCGTCACCAGGTCGACCGCCGGGTGATGGGGCCACCGGGCCAGAAGCGCCTCGAGGACGCGGGCGATGGTGGACTTGCCAACCGCCACCGATCCGGCGACACCGATCACGAACGGCTTCGGCTGGGGCGGCGTCCCCAGGAAGGTGTCCGTCACCGATGAGAGCAGCTGCGAGCCCTGGACGTAGAGGTTGAGCAAGCGGGAGAGCGGGAGAAAGGTCTCCTCGACCATGTCGATGTCGAGATTGACGCTGATGCCGCTGAGCTTCTCGACCTCCTCCTCGGTGAGGGTGAGGGGCGTGCGGCCACGCAAACTGGCCCATTCGGCGCGATCGAAATCCAGATAGGTGGTGGGTGAAGCCACACGATCAGGCTACTTCCAGCGGTGGCCTGGATCGACCTGCGATACTCCCACCATGACTCAGCCACCAGAGTTCCCCCAGACCGGTGCCTATCCGGAGGCCAGCCAAGCCACCACGGCTCTGGTGCTCGGAATCATCGGTCTGTTCTTCGCGATTCTGGCGCCCGTCGCCTGGGTGATCGCCAACGGCGAGCTGAAAGCGATCGACGCCGGATTGCGGGCGCCCGAGAACCGGAGCACCGCCAACACCGCACGCATCCTCGGAATCATCGGGACGATCTTGCTGGTCCTGGGGCTGCTCTTCTTCGTGCTGGTCTTCGCCTTCTTCTTCCCGGTGAGCACCGAATTCAGCTGATTTTTCCGTAAGGTCGCCTTCGCGAGCGACCGATATTGGGCGGGATGGGGACATTCAATGCCTCTCTGCGCGCTATTGGTGACGTCAAATCTCTGCCGGCGACGGTGGAGTTGTCCGACGGTTGGCTGAGCATCACCGCCGGTGAGACCCAGATCGGGAGCTGGTCTCTCGACGAGGTCCATCTCGAAGAGATCCCGACCGGCTATCGGCTCGCCGCCGAAGGTGAGCAGATCCTGATCGAGTTGAAGGACCTCAGCGGTTTCTCAGCCGAGCTGGCCAGCCGTCGCAAGCGTCGCGGGCGTGTCGGCCGCAAGAAGGCCACCGAAGCCAGGTCCGAAGAGCGTGTGACCGCATCCGTGTCTGAGAGCGCTGGACGGGCATCGGCCGGCGCCTCCAGGGCCGAGAGCCGGCCCGCCAAGACCAACAAGGGGTGGACCGAGAAGGGTCTCTCCTTCGTCGACGGGACCCTGGAGAAGGCGAACAAGCGCTTCGGCCCCTATCTCCCGGAGTGGATGTTCACCAGGGCCATGTTCGCCATCGCCTTCGGCGCCCTGATCCTGCTGATCGTGCTCCCTGGCCTGGTGTCGACGTTCCTGCTGATCGCAGGCGCCCTCCTGATCGTGTTCGGCGCCATCACCTACAGCGACCCGATGCTGGCCTCGAGATGGCTCCCGGGCCGGACCACACCGACCCACGCCCTCCTCTTCGGAGTGGCCGTCCTCATGATGGGCGTGCTGCTCGGCGTCCTCGCCAAGTAGCCCCCGAGGTCTTTCTGCGCGGCGCAGAACCGGTATATCGGTCCTGCTTCCTTAGGAAAGCGTTTTAGACCAGCTCGATGATGGCTTCGGCGGCCCCGTCACCCCGGCGCGGGCCGAGCTTGATGATGCGGGTGTAGCCGCCGTTGCGCCCCTCGTACCGGGGCGCCACCTCTTCGAAGAGCTTGGCCACGGCCGCCTTGTCGTGGATCGTCTTGAGCACGACCCGGCGGGCGTGGAGATCGTTCCTGCGGGCCTTGGTGATCAGCTTCTCGGCCAGGGGCCGGAGTGCCTTGGCCTTGGCCTCGGTCGTCTTCAGCTTCTCGTGCATGAAGAGATCACTGGCCAGGTTGGCCATGATCAGCTTCTCGTGCGACGGCGACCCGCCGAGACGGGGTCCCTTCCGGGGGCGCGGCATCAGTCGCCACTCCCTGTCGGGGCGTCGGCGAGGCTCAGACCGAGCTCGTCGAGCTTGGCGATGACCTCGTCGAGGCTCTTCTGGCCGAAGTTGGTGATGTTGAGCAGGTCGTCGGAGGTGCGCTCCACCAGCTCGCCGACCGTCTTGATCTGGGCCCGGCGCAGGCAGTTGCGGGGACGCTCCGAGAGATCGAGCGCCTCGATGGGCAGCTCGAGATCGGGCGAGCCCGAGGACTCCGGGACCACGTCGACCAACTCGAGACCCTCGCCCTGGCCGACATCGGCGAAGATGTCCATCAACTCACCGAGGGTCTTGCCGGCCGAGGACACGGCATCCTTGGGTTCGATGGCGCCGTTGGTCTCCACGTCGAGGACCAGACGGTCGTAGTTGGTCATCTGCCCCACCTGGGTGTTCTCCACCCGGTAAGCGACCCGGCGCACCGGGGAGAAGATCGAGTCCACAGGGATGACCCCGATCGCGGTCGAGCCTCCCTTGTTGGAGTCGGCGGTGCGGTACCCGACACCGGGGGCCACCGTCATCTCCATCTCGAGACGCCCGGAGGCGCTCAGGGTGGCGATGTGGGCGTCGGTGTTGACCACCTCGACGCCGGCGGGGAGCTTCAGGTCCCCGGCCTTGACCTCACCGGGTCCCTTGGCAGACAGATAGAGGGTGTGCTCGTCGACGCCCTCCATCTTGATGACGATGCGCTTGATGTTGAGGATGATGTCCACTACGTCCTCGACCACACCGGGGACGGTGGAGAACTCGTGCTCCACCCCCTCGATCTGGATAGAGGTGATGGCAGCCCCGGGGATGCGGGACAGCAGCGTGCGGCGCATGGTGTTCCCCAGGGTGTAACCGAATCCCGGCTCGAGGGGCTCGACGATGAACCGGGCGCGGTTCTCTCCGACCTCCTCGACCTCGATTTGGGGGCGCTGAACGATCAACAAGTGCGATACCTCACTTCGAGTAGAGCTCGACGATCAACTGCTCGTTGATGTCGGTGTCGATCTGGTCCCTGCGGGGACGATCGATGACGGTGATCTGGCGGGCGTCGGCGTTGACGGTCAGCCAGTCGGGCATCACCCGGTCCTGGGTGTCCACCGAGTGCTGGATGACGATCAGGTCCCGCGAGCGGTCCTTCACGGTGATCACGTCACCGGGGCGAACCTGATAGGACGGGATGTCCACCTTCTTGCCGTTGACCCGGAAATGCCCGTGATTGACCAGCTGACGCGCCTGGGGACGGGTGGCGGCGAAACCGGCACGCCACACGACGTTGTCCAGACGCTGTTCCAGCATCTGCAGGATGAGCTCGCCGGTGATCCCGGGGCGACGGGCGGCTTCCTCGTAGTAGCGGCGGAACTGCTTCTCGAGGACTCCGTACATGGTGCGCAGCTTCTGCTTCTCACGCAGCTGGATCTGGTAGTCGCTCTCACGAACCCGGCCACGACCGTGCTCGCCCGGCGGGTAGGGGCGACGGTCGACGGCGCAGCGCTTCTTCTGGCACAGCTGGGTGCGGGCACGGCGACAGGCCTTGCACTGGGGTCCGGTGTACCGCGCCATCAGCCTCGTCTCCGCTTCTTGGGACGGCAGCCGTTGTGCGGGATGGGGGTCACGTCCTTGACCCAGGTGACCTCCATGCCCATGTTCTGCAGCGTGCGGACCGCGGTGTCACGACCCGAGCCGGTGCCGCTTACGATGACGTCGAGCTTGCGGATCCCGTGCTCGCCGGCGCGGCGGGCGGCCTCTTCGGCCGCGACC
>DASSVE010000196.1:0-11152 GCA_035706345.1 Acidimicrobiia bacterium | reverse complement strand
GTGGTGGTCACCGCAGTGGCCGCGGCGGTCATCGGAGTGCCGATGCTTCGCTTCCGGGACATCTACTTCGCCATCGGGACACTCGCCCTCGGAGTCGCTGTGTTCATCACTGCAGGGAATCTGTGGCCGGGGATCTCGTCACTCCCGGCCGAAGCATTGCGCAACTACGACTTCACAGGCCCCTACTTCCTGGCACTGGGAGTGTTGATCGCGGCCATTGTCGTCACCCTCTTCCTCAAGAACAGCAAGGTGGGCCTGGGGATGATGACCGTGCGGGAGGACGAGGAGGCGGCCCGGGCCACGGGTGTCAATGCCTTCGCCCACAAGTTGGGCGCGTTCGTGATCAGCGCCGCTCTGGCGGCCTTGGCGGGGAGTGCCTTCGCATACTTCAGCGTCAGCCACTACCCGAACTTCGCGTTCAGCGTCACATGGACCTTCGAGGCGATCCTGGTGGTGTTCATCGGCGGGATCGGAACAGTGGTCGGCCCCCTGTTCGGATCGATCTTCTTCATCGTCGGCCGCGACCTCATGCCCACGGACGTGGGCGAGTTCCAGGTGGTCTTCTTCGGGCTGCTCTTCATCGTCGTCGTTCTCTTGCTCCCCGGTGGTCTGACCGAAGCCGCAGAGAGGCTGGTGACGAGACCTCCGCGCCGGGCAACGACGACGTCAGCGGGAGAAATGACGGCAACGAAAGGAAGGAACGGATGAGACATAGAACGCTATTGGCGGTGCTCACTGTGTTCGCCATGGTGCTCGCCGCCTGTGGTGACGGGGGCGAGGGGTCGGATACGACCCAACCCGAGGAGACGGCAACCACCGCCGCCGAGGAGACTCCCACCACCGAAGCGTCCGAGGAGCCCACGACGACGGCTGGAGAGGTGGCCGAGGCACCTGAGGCCATCCGGATCGGGGCTGTTGTTCCGCTCACCGGCGCTTTCGCCGGGGGCGGCGCTCAGATCCAGCGCGGCTACGTCTACGCGGTCGACGCCATAAACGAGGCCGGTGGCGTGATGGTGGAGGAGTTCGGCACGGCGCTGCCGCTCGAGCTGGATTTACGCGACGACGCTTCGGACCCGAACCAGACCACGAGCATCATGGACGAACTGGCCGGCAGCGACATCGTTGCCTACCTGGGTGGGTTCGCCACCCCGGTGCACGCGGCAGGTTCGGCTACGGCCGAGAGAAACGGGATCCCCTACCTGGGTGCTGCCACCTCGACGCAGGCGCTCCACGAGCAGGGATACCGCTACTTCTTCTCCCCGTTCCCCAAGTCTCCCGACATGGCGGTGACGGTCTTCGAGATGCTCAATGGTCTGATCCCCGAGGGGGACCGGCCTTTGAACGTGGGGATCTTCCAGGAGGCCACCGACTGGGGTGAGGAGCTCGGACCGCTATTCGTCCAAGAGGCGGAGAGCCACGGATACGAGGTGGTGTACCACGAGACCTACGCGCCCGGGACCACCGACTACACCGACCTGATCCTTGGCGCGCAGGCTGCCGGGGTCGAGGCTCTGCTCAGCCTGCCCACACCTCCAGACGGTTTCGCCATCTACCAGCAGATGGGGGAGCTCGGATGGAAGCCACCCTTCAACCTGGTCATCAGGGCCGCCGACGTGCCCACCTGGAATGACCTCGGGGCGGCAGGCGAGGGGGTCGTCCTCTCGACTCCGTGGCATCCGGCGCTCGGGTTTCCTGGGACCGAGGCGGTGAACGAGCGGCACCTCGAGGAGGAGGGCCGACCCGCCGACCCGGTCGTGGGAAGCGCCTACGCCCTCATCGAGATCCTGGCCGATGCCATCGAACGGGCCGGGACTCTCGATCACGACGCGGTTCGGGACGCCATTGCCGCAACCGACGGTCTGGAAACCATCATCGGACCGATCACGTTCCGCGAGGACGGGACGGCCCCGGTGCCCAATCCGCAAATGCAGCGGATCGGCGGAGCAATCGAGCTGATCTGGCCCGCCGAGTCGGCCACATCCGAGCTGGTTTACCCCGCCCCGTGATCCCACAGGCACAGCCCCTCGGGTCTCTGATCCGGGGGCCTGTGCCTAAAGGCCTGCCTGCAGGAGCTCCTTGACGACGGCCTCCGGTTGAGCGGGATCGGCCTCGTTCGGTGGCTGCCGCGAAGATCTACGGTCGAGTTTGGGCTGCAGGTCGGCGAGGATCTCGCCGGCCATCGAATGGATCGGAGCGTGCTGCGAGACGAGCTGTTGGGTCCCGGCAGGATCGGCCAGGATGGTCGCCAGAAGCTCGATCGCAAGCTCCGGTCTCCCATCGCTGCCCGCACCAGCGCCATGTTGCAGGACACACCGAGCATCTCACGCGCCTGGGCGGGATGCCCGACCCCGTCTGGTGTAGCCCTGCGGGGTGGGAAGCATGCAGGGCGTCAACAGAGGTGACGCCCTGCACGTCCGATGTTCTAGGAACCTGTTTCGTCAAACAGGGGTTGATAGCGAGCTGCGACTTCCTCGGGGGTCTCGTCGGTTCCCGTGACGGTCAACTCCTCGACCATGTTGACCAGCACCTCCCCGACCTCGTTGGTGTTGGTCGCCGGCGGGATCTGGTTCTCCAGACTGGTGAAGATCTCCAACAGTTCCGCGGTGAAGAAGGGCTGCTCTGCGGCCATCTGCTCACCTTCGAGGACGGGGATCGACTGAACCACCCCTGACTCGAGCTCGAAATAGCGTTCCGCTGCGATCTCCGGATCGGAGAGGTAGCGCAGCACCAGGCTCGCCTCGTAAGGATTGGGGGCGTCCGCGGACATCGACCAGCCCCGAGGGACGCCGATGTGGGTCCCACCGCTTTCCACGTGGATCGGGTAAGGGGCCGTCAGCCAGTCCTCGCCATACGCGAAGTCGTCGAGCATGAAGCCACCGCCCCCGTTGAGGCCCTCCTCGATGAACGGCAGTTCCCCGGCGACGAAGGCGCCCTTGCCCTCGTCGGCCTGGTTGATCATGAACTCGGGGTCGGTGATGCCCTCCTCGTGCATGGTCTGCAGCCAGTCGATCATCTCGATCCCCTGCTCCGTGTCGACCTGGGGGATGTTCCCTTCGAAGGGAACGCCGAAGGCGTAGAGCCAGCGGAACATGCGGTCGTGGCTGGCGCCACCGGTCGCGAAGTAGGCCGCGAGGTCGGGGTTGGCCGCCTGCACCGCCCGGGCCGCGTCAAGCAGGTCCCAGTAGGTGTCATACGGGGGTGGCGGCGCCCCTGCCTCCTCCAACATGGACACGTTGTAGAACAGGGCGTCAACCAGGCTCTTGTTGGGGAAGTGGTAGATCTCCCCGTCGTAGGTCCCATCCTCCCAGACCGACTCCGGGATGGTCGCGTAGAGGTCCGGGTCTTCCTCCTCCCACGTCGCGATCTGCTCGGTCATCGGCGCGATGAGCCCCGCCTCCATGAACGCCGGGGTCAGGTGTGAATCGATCTCGACGAGATCTGGCAGCTGCTCGCCCGCGTCCGCCATGCGGAGCATGTCGGTGAGCACCGCGTCGCCACGGATGTCGAAGGCGACCGTCACCCCATCGGCTTCGAGCGCGCCGAACTCGTCGGCGGGCACGGTCTCGCCGTTGAACCAGGCAACAATCTCGACGCCATCCCCCTCGGCACCGGTCGCCGCCGACGTCGAGGTGTCCCCCTCTTCCCCTCCGGCATCACAGGCGGCGACCACCAACAGGCCCGCCACCAAGAGGGCCCAGATTCGTTTGCGCTTGCGTTCCATTTCTCCTCCTCACTGTCGGTTTTCGGTCCGGCCGTTGGCGGCCCCCGCGGCCGCCTCCGGGGCTCACGTGTTCATTTCAAGGCTCCGCTGGTGAGACCACTGACGACGTACCTCTCGAGACGGAGGTACACGAAGATGAACGGGATGATCGTCATGATGGCGAAGGCCGCCTGACCCGGGTTGTCCTGGAATCCGGTGGTCTGGGTCATCAGGAACAGCTCGTAGGGCAGTGTCCGGCTCCCCGGGCTGGAGGTGAGCCCGAGCACGAGGTTGAACTCGTTCCAGGCCTCCCGGAAGGCGAGCACGCCGACGGTGATGATTGCCGGGAACGCCAGCGGCATGACGATGTAGCGGATACGGCTGTACAGACTCGCCCCGTCGACGTTGGCTGCTTCCTCGAGCTCGCGTGGCACCTGTTGGAAGAAGCCGACGAAGAGCCACACCGCCAACGGGAGGACGGTGCCGGTGAAGGCCACGATCAGGGTGAGGAGATGGTCGATGGCGCCCAGGGTGACCGCGATCCGGTAGAGGGGCACCATGAGCCCGAGTCCCGGGATCAGCCTGGGCAGCAGGGTGAACAGCAGGAGTAGGTGCCGGCCCCGGAACCGGAAGCGGGCGAAGGCATACGCGGCAGGCACGGCAAGCACCACCGTGAGGAGGGCGGTCCCCAAGCCAACCACCACGCTGTTGACGAAGGCGCTCTGGAAACCCTCTCGCTCGAGTACCGATCGATAACCGTCGAGAGTGGGATTCGCCGGGATCAGACCCGGATCGGCCGAGACATCCGCCTTCGTCTTGAACGAGATCGAAAGGGTCATCAGCATCGGGTAGATGGTCCAGACGGCCAGTGCCGCCAGGGGGACCCATACGAAGATCCGACGGAGCCAGCGCTTGACCCGCGCCTCGGGTGGGGATACAGGACGTCTGTCGGCGACTGTCGTGGCGGTCAAGGCGCCTCCAGGTCGAAACGCCGCGAGACAAGCCAATATCCGAGAGTCAGCACCGCGTTGAAGAAGAGGATGACGACGACGATGGCCATCGCCTTGTTGGTCTCGAGATCGACGAAAGCCGCCTCGTAGAGAGCGACAGGCATCGTCCGGGTTGCGTCCACCGGCCCTCCCCCGGTGAGGGCGAGGATGATGCCCAGTGATGTCAGCGCCTGATAGCTGAGCAGGATCGTCGCCAGGACGAGCTGAGGGACAATGAGCGGGATCGACACCTTCAGTGCCCGCTTCCAGCCGGTGGCCCCGTCCACGTCGGCGGCGTCGAGGAGCTCGGCGTCGACAGTCATGAGACCACCGAGAAGGAGCAGGATCACCAAAGGGAGATCAGACCAGACCTGTGCCAGCATCGTGGCCAACATGGCCAGTGTCGGGTTGGAGAACCAGGCGACATCCTCGATGCCGAACAGGCCGAGGACACGATTCACCTCACCGAAGTCTCGATTGAGGATGAGACGGAAGATGACCGCGGTGGCGATGCCCGAGATCAGGTAGGGGATGATGGTGATCCCCCGCAGAAATCGGAGCTTGCCCGTGGCCCTGCTGAGGGCAAAGGCGAAGATCAGCCCGAGGGGTATTCCGATCACCAGCACCCCGGTCACGAAGACGAGGGTCCGCCCGACCGACCACATGAAGTCGGGGTCCTGGAGCAAGGCCACATACTGCTCGAGCCCCACGAACTCCTGTGGCCCCCCGATGAACTCGGCATCGAAGAGGCTCACCCAGACCGCGTAGACCACGGGGAAGACGAGGAGAGCAGTCACCATGATGATCGACGGCCCGGACAGCAGGTAAGGGGTGGCGCCGCTGTGACCTACCAGCGTGGACTTGTCCGCCTGGATCATCGACCTGAGACGTCGACGTCGCGGTGCGACTGGCGGGGAAGGATCGGTGACCTCCCGGGGCGGTGTCGTATCGATCCCGCTCACGGATCTGCGCAAGCTCTACAGAAGGCGATCCTGCAATTTATAACACAATCGATCTCAGCGGTGAAGCTTGGCCGTCACCAGGCCTCGAAACGGATATGACGGCCGGCGAGATTGGATCGTGGAATAACCACTCGAACAAGGAACCTTGCCGTTGAGCCGGGGGGTGGCGGGTTTGATGTAGATGTGTCTGATGCCTCGGTCGAGGACGTGGACGTGGAACTGTGATCCGAACTCTCCTCCGTTGTCGGTCTGGATCACCTCCACTCGGAAGGGCAGTTTCTGGAGGAGGTAGTCGAGGAACTGGATAGCGGTCTTCTGGTTGCACCGTGGATAGGCCTTGAGGACCCGCAGTCGGGTGCAATCGTCGATGGCGGTGAACTGGTAGAACCGTTTCCCAGCTGCTCCAACAGGGGTTATGAACTTGACATCGACCTGGACGGCATGCCCGGGCTTCGGTTTCTCATACCGTTTCCACCGTTTCTGATACGTCTTGTGCTTCTGGGAGGCGGGCAGCCGGTTGAGCTCGAGCCGTTTCAGGATCCGCCATACCCCGGACTTGGACACGTCGATGTCGTGATACCGGTGGAGATACATCGAGATCTTCGCCGGCCCAAAGTGGTAGTTCTGCCGCAGGTAGATGATCTTGCCCACCACTTCAGCGTTGGTCTCGTGGGGACAGTGGTGAGGACGTGACGACTTGTCACGTAGACCCTCCACCCCCTTCTCCTCATAGCGGCGGAGCCACCGGTAGAAGGTCTGTCTGGTGATCCCGAAATACCGGCAGGTGTGGGCGACGTTGCCCGTCACCTCCTCGGCGTGGCGGATCACCGCCAGCCGGTGATTCACCAGCCGCTGCTGCTCTTGTTCTGTCATCGGCTCTCCTATCCGATTCGGAGAACCCGAGATGTAACCAAGGTGCGTCAGTTCCACAGAACAGTGAGACACATGTCCCGAAGCCAAAGAGAGACAGACCTACCGAACTCTCACAGCTAGCAAGAGGAGACGAGAGTGGAGCTGAGGGGATTTGAACCCCTGACCCCTTGACTGCCAGTCAAGTGCTCTGCCAGGCTGAGCTACAGCCCCATGATCACGACGCCCATCAGGGACCGGTCGTGTGGAGACCTCCAGATTAGCGCCGGGGTGGGCTCTGTCGGAAGTCGATCGAGCGTGCACAGGGTTTCGGAAACCGCCACCTCTTGCTATAGCAACGCCGATAACGAACGCCGAGTCAGCCGTCGGTGACGACCGGCTCCTCCCACTTCACCCGGGCGGCGTCTCCCCAGAGACGCTCCAGCGAGTAGAAGTCACGGGCGGCGGCCTGGAATACATGGACGATGATGTCCCCGAAGTCGACCAGGACCCACTCCCCCTCGTTCCGCCCCTCGACCCGTAGCGGCTTGATCCCGAATTCCTCGGCGAGCCTCTCCTCGACGTGATCGGCCAGAGCCTGGACGTTGATGCGCGACGACCCGGTCGCGATCACGAAGATGTCCGAGAGGAAGAAGGCGTCCTCGACGTCGAGCAGGACAATGTCGGTTCCGTTCTTGGCGTACAGGGCATCTGCGGCGGCCCTGGCCAATTCGACACTGCGCTCTATGACGTCATCTCCATTCTTTCCGAAGACTCACACCATATCGCCTTCGGAGAGGTCCGCATACAGATTGGTGGCCTCGATGTACTCGTAGACCGGGGTGGTGACGAGGAACCGGTACGGTCTGCCCTCGGCGATCCGCCGCCGGATGTCGGTGCTGCTCACCTCGAGCAGGCCCATGTCGAGCTGGACCGCCCCGTGCGACTCCCCCATCCCCCGGGGAACCCCGGGTCGCGGCGCCTCCACGAGCGTCACCCGGTCGAGGACCTCCTCCCACCTGTACCAGGTCTCGATGCCCGCCAGCGAGTCCGATCCCAGTATGAGGAACAGCTCCTCGTCGTCCGGGAAAGTGTGCAGGGTCTCGATCGTGAACGTGGGCCCGTCACGCTCCAACTCGCGGAGATCGACCTCGACCCCCTCGACTCCGTCCACAGCCAGCCGGCACATCTCCAGTCGGTGCTTCCCCGGCGTGACCTCGCGGCCCGACTTCTGCCACGGATCGCCGGCCGGAATTATCAGGACCCGGTCCAGAGCCAAC
Source organism: Acidimicrobiia bacterium (assembly GCA_035706345.1). Classification (GTDB taxonomy): domain Bacteria; phylum Actinomycetota; class Acidimicrobiia; order Spongiisociales; family ZC4RG35; genus JANQRA01. The sequence continues at coordinate 3,372 of DASSVE010000196.1, read as the reverse complement.
TGGTGCAGCGCGCACTCGGCGGTGTGGAGATGGGCGACGTGAATCGGGTCGAAGGTCCCGCCGAGAATTCCGGTTCGCACGCGGCCGAGGATAGGAGCGCGGTGGTGTGATCAGCCGCAACGCTCGGGATATGTCGGTGTCCCGACAGCCCATCTGGGAAGCCGGATCCACGTACCGGCTATCGATCCTCGTCGACAGGTGCACACCCGGTGACCCGTGTGGCGAGCCGCTGCGGGCGATCACCTGACCCCTTGTCACCCGGGCGCCGGCTCGAACGTTCACCTCGCCTAGATACGAGAGGGAGACCTTGAACCCGGGCACCGGTTCGATGGTGAGGGTTCGCATCCCGGCCACCGACCCGGCGAAGGTCACAACTCCACTCACCGGTGCTCGCACCGCGGTCCCGGGCGCGGCGCGGTAGTCCACGCCCCAATGACCGCTGTATTGCCCGGTGGGGGCATAACCGGCGATGACCGGACCGTCCACTGGCGGGCCCAGACAGACCGCTGCGATGGCGAATACGACGAGCATCCCTCCCTCGTCTTCGAACGTACCGGGTCGTGGTTTCAGAAACCAGACAGTCGTGGGCTAACTTCGATAGGAAGAGAAGGAGAACCATGACAGCTGCCCGAATCGGGCTCATGGGCTTCGGCCGGATCGGCCGGAACGTCTTCCGGCTGCTTCACGGCCGCGACGATCTGGAGATCGTCGCCATCGCCGACGTCGCCGACCCCGCGGCCCTCACGTACCTGCTCAAGTACGACTCGCTCTACGGTCGGTTCCCCGCCGAAGTGGAATACCGCGACGGGTACCTGCACTACGGCTCGAGACAGATCACGTTCGGCAATGCCAAGACCCCGGCCGACACCAACTGGGCCAACGACGATGTCGACATCGTCCTCGACACCACCAGCCGGTACCGGTCCAAGGCAGAACTGCAGGGTCATCTCCACTCCGGCGCATCCAACGTGATCCTCACCTCCAGCCCGGAGACCCCCGGGGAGATCCCGTTGCTGATCCGGGGTATCAACGACGGGATCCTCGATCGGGACATCGACATGGTGGCCATGGGCTCCAACACCTCCAACGCCGCCTCCCCCATCCTCCGGATCCTCAACGAGGAGTTCGGCCTGGAGCGGGTCTTCATGACCGTGGTCAAGGCGATGTCCAACTCCGGGCGTCTCGCCGATGTGCCGACGGAGGGTTTCCGTACCAGCCGTGCCGCCGGGGAGAACATCATTCCCGCTGAGACCAACTCCGCCGAGATCATCACCCAGGTGCTCCCCGAGCTGACCGGGAAGCTGATCGTGACCGCTCTCTCCGTCCCGGTTCCCGACGGCTCCACCGTCGACATGGTGGCCGAGACCTCGAAGCCGGTCACCAAGGAGGAGGTCAACGAGGCAGTCAAAGCCGAGGTGAGCGCCCGGTACAGCGACGTCATCGAGTACGTTGCCGACCCAATCGTCTCCTCCGACGTGAGACTCAACTCCCACTCGGGGATCTTCGACAGCCTGGCGACCATGGTCACCGGCGACACCCTGCTCAAGACCATCACCTGGTTCAACAACGGATGGGGCTACTCGCACCGCGTCGTCGAGGCGGCCGCCGCCATTGCCGCGAAAGGAGGCCAGGCGTGACCAGAGTCGCAATCAACGGGTTCGGTCGGATAGGCCGCAACGTGTTCCGGATCATCGCCTTACGCCCCGATACGGACATCGAGGTGGTTGCCGTCAACGACCTGTCCGACGACGACATCCTCGCCTATCTCCTCGAGTACGACTCCGTGATGGGTCGTTTCGACAAGGAGGTCACCGTATCCGACGGTGTGATGAAGGTCGGTGGGCACGAGGTCAAGATGCTCATGGAGCGCGACCCGGCGCAGCTCCCGTGGGCACAGCTCGATGTCGACGTCGTAGTGGAGTCGACTGGCGTGTTCCGGGACCGGGCCTCGCTGCAGAAGCATCTCGATGCCGGGGCCAAACGGGTCATCCTCACCGTGCCAGCCAAGGACGAGATCGACGAGACCATCGTGCTCGGGGTCAACGACTCGGAGTTGGGCCCCGAGGACCTGATCGTGTCCAACGCTTCCTGCACGACCAACTGCCTCGCCCCGCTGGCCAAGGTGCTCGACGACGAGTTCGGGGTCAGGAAGGGCGTCATGACCACCGTGCACGCCTACACCAATGACCAGAGGCTGGCCGACGTGCCCCACAAGGACCTGCGTCGCAGCCGGGCCGCCACCGAGAACATCATCCCCACCACCACCGGTGCCGCCAAGGCCGTCGGCGAGGTTCTCCCTAAGCTCAAGGGCAGGCTGGACGGGTTAGCAATGCGGGTCCCGGTGCCTGATGGATCCATCGTGGACCTGGTGGTGGAGTTGGACAGGGACGTCACCGTGGACGAGGTGAACGAAGCGGTGAGGAAAGCCGCCGAGGGACCGATGAAGGGGATCATCGAGTACACCGAGGACCCCATCGTCTCCACCGACATCATCGGCAACCCGCACTCGTGCATCTTCGATGCCAGCGGCACCTACGTGCTCGGCGGCAACCTGGTCAAGGTGATGGCTTGGTACGACAACGAGTGGGGCTACTCCAACCGGGTCGTCGACCTGATCGAGCGTCTCGGCGAGGTGATCAAGACCTCCTAGGCGTGGAGATCCGGTCGCTCGGTCCTTCTCCGCGGCGTAGAGCCGGTATTTCGGATCCTCTGCATTAGGAAAGCGATTAGTCGGTGGACCGTACGACCAACGCGGCGAGGCCGACCACGGCGGCGCTGAGGGCGACCGGGAGGGAGCGGGAGCCGGAGGCCTCGGCGATGGATGCGGTGGCGACCGGGCCGACGGCGCTGGCGCCGTAGAAGACCAGGCTCACCAGACCCATGGCGGTGCCCAGACTGGTCTCGCCGAACACGTTCCTCGAGTGCATCCCCACGAGAGGCGACACCGCCCCGATCCCGAATCCGGCCACGATCGCATACAGGGCGGCCAGCACGTGATTGCCGGCGAAGGCCAACGCCACCGAGCCCACAGCGATGGCGGCGTAGGCCAGCCGTAGTGAGTTGGCGACACCGATACGTCGCACCAGCGGCATCAAGGGGAGCCGCCCGCCGAGCTGGGCGAATCCCCTGAATCCGGCCCAGAACGAGGCTGCCCCGAGCGCCAATCCGGCCGCAGTCATCGCCGGGACCTGGTAGACGAGGATGGTCCCCACCCCGATCCCGGCCAGGGTCTGGCTGATCAGGAATCGGCGGGCCCTCCCGGTCGCCACGGTACGGCCCACATCACGCACGGCCGCGAAACCCGTGTCGCGGCGGCTGGTGTCAAGTAGCACCGCGCCGACCAGTAGGACGGCCGCCACAGACCCCGCCATG
>DASSVE010000195.1:0-7597 GCA_035706345.1 Acidimicrobiia bacterium | reverse complement strand
GTGGACTACGCCGATCTGGTGACTCTCTCCACCCGTCTCCTCCGCGACCACCCCTCGCTCGCCGACGCCGTCCGGCAGCGATATCGCGTCCTGGTCCTCGACGAGTACCAGGACACCAACCCGGCTCAGCGGGTCCTGATCCAGACCATCTTCGGGAATGGCTTCCCGGTCATCGCGGTCGGCGACGAGGACCAGACCATCTACGAATGGCGCGGCGCCTCCGCCGAGAACTTCGAGGAGTTCGCCAAGCACTTCCCCGCCGCGTCGGGTGCTCCGGCCTACGACAAGAGCCTGACCCTCAACCGGCGCTCCGGCGCCGGCATCCTGAGCGTCGCCAACGAGGTGCGAAAGAAAGCCAATCCTTCCGCCGAGGAGCTTCGGGAGGCCAACGACTTCGACACCGAGGTCGTCACGTTCTGGGGTCGGGACGCATTGGCCGAGGCGGAGTGGATCGCCCGTCAGTTCGAGGCCTTGCACGAGGAGGGCGTGCCCTGGTCCGACATGGCCGTGTTGTTCCGCAAGAACAAGGACTTCGCCGTCGTGGTCGATGTCCTGAGCCGGCACGACATCCCCCTCGAGGTGGCCAACGTCGGTGGTCTGCTCTCCGTGCCCGAGGTGTCCTTCCTGCGCTCCTGGCTGACCATCCTGGAGAGCCCCGAGGACTCCACCGCCCTGGCCCATATCCTGTTCGGGAGCACTCTGCGTCTCGGGATCGCCGACCTGGCGGTGCTCACGAGATGGCTCACGTCCAACATCCCCGACGACCCCGACGTGGAGGACCCGGAGCCAGTCACCCTGGTCGAGGCGATCGAGGCCGCCGACAACATCGAAGGTCTCAGTGACGAGGCGCGGCGTCGTCTGCGCCGTTTCCACGACACCTACCGCGACCTGCTGGTCGACACCCAGGGGCTGGCTCTCTCCGAGACCTGCCGTCTCATCCTCGACCGTACCCGGGCCTGGCAGGACATCGAGGCGCTGCCTCCCAACCCGCGTCTCACCGCCCGCCTCAACATCTTCCGCTTCCTCGACCTGGCCGACGACTGGAGCCCCCTGGCGGGCCGGCCCTCGATCACGGCCTTCCTCGACTACCTGGACGCCATGGAGGAGGAACCCGCCGAAGAACTCGACTCGGCCCGGCTCTCCGGCGAGGAGGCCGTGACCCTGGTCACGGTGCACCGGGCCAAGGGCCTGGAATGGGGGAACGTCGCCATCCCGGCGCTGTACAAGGACAATTTCCCCTCCAAGCCCATCGGCTTCCCCGATCCGCTCAAGGGCGCCCACTGGCTGCCCCCGGAGTTCAGGCTCGACGACACGATCGGGGATCTGCCCGAAGACGAGACAGCCCGGAGCAGCCTGTTCCGCCAACGCCACTACGACCAGGAATGGCGGGTCGCCTATGTCGCCGTCACCAGGGCAAAGCGGAGGCTCTTTGCATCGGGGGCCTATTGGTATGGCGCCCTCGAGACCCGTCAAACCGCATCGGAGCCGTCCGAGCTCTTTGACATGATCGAGAGGCACCCGGTGAGTGTCAGCGACGGTCATGCCGAGCTGGGGCCTCGCCCCGAGATCCTGCGCGCCCCCGACGCCGCCGTCGTGCCCGATCCCCTCTTCACCGAAGGTTGGCAGTCGGGCTTGCACATGGCGGCCGCCGATCCGGCCGCCATCGAGGGCCTGGCGATCCGGCACGGAGTCGAGGACGAGTACCGGCGTGTCGAGGCCGAGTGGAGTCAGCGTCTCTTCGATCTCCACCAGGTCGGCGAGCCGGTGCCCGCGGCCAGCGACACCTCGGTCTCGGTCACCTCGCTGGTCACCTATGCGCAATGCCCCAAGCGGTACTACTGGTCCGACGTCGATCCGCTCCCCCGCCGGCGCAACCAGGCTGCCACTCGTGGCACGGAGATCCACCGCAGGATCGAGTTGCACCAGAGAGGCCAGGTCCCCTTCGAAGACCTGGAGCCCGGTCTCTACGACGCCGTTGACGAGCCGGCCAGGGACGACACCGGCGGCTACCGCGCCTACGAGGGATCGCGCTTCGCCACCAAACGCGCCCGTCTTGTCGAGGCCCCGTTCGGGGTCGCCCTGGACAACGGGTACAGCATCCGGGGCCGGATCGATGCCGTTTACGTCGACGACGGCCGTTGGGAGGTGGTCGACTTCAAGAGCGGACGCCCCGGCCAGGACCCGTCGCGTGTGGTCCAATTGGAGGCATATGCGGTGGCGGTCAACGAGGTCGACTTCGGGATCCCGGCCCCGGAGATCGTGGACGTGACTTTCGCCTACCTCGGAGGGGGTCTCCACGAGGTGGTCACCAGGGCCGATCCACCCTGGGTCGATGCCGCCCGGGCGCACTTGTTGCAGCTGACCGGAGCCATCGAGGCCGGCCAGTTCCCCGAGACACCGGGGCCGTGGTGTGGCAACTGCGACTTCCTGAGGTTCTGCCCGGCCGGTCGACGCGAGGTCGGTGTTTGATCTTTGTCGCCGCCCTGGTCGGATACCTGGTCGGGTCCATTCCCACCGCAGGTCTCCTGGGCCGGGCCCACGGGTTGGACCTGAGATCCGAGGGGAGCGGCAACCCGGGGGCCGCAAACGCCCTGCGCACCGCCGGGCCTCGTCTGGCCGCCCTGGTGCTACTGGTCGAGGCAGTCAAGGGCTTCGGCGCGGTGTGGCTCGGTTACTTCATCGCCGACGAGAACGGGGCCATCGCAGCCGGTCTCGCGGCGGTGGCCGGGAACGTCTACAACGTCTGGTACCGGTTCGGCGGCGGTAAGGGCCTGGGGATCACCCTGGGCGTGCTGGCGGCGCTCTGGCCGTTGGTGCTCCCGCCGCTGGTCGCCTTCATCGCGCTCGGCGCAGTAGTCACCAGATCGTCGGGCACTGCCACATTGATCGCCATCGTCGGGATCATCCTCATGGCGTTGCTCTGGTCGGCCAACGAATGGCCGACCGGCGGTTTGTCCTCATCTGACCCACGACTGGTGGTTCTGGCCGTCGGGTTGGGCACCCTCGTCTTCTGGAGACACTGGCGGGACTCCTCCCTCAGGTCACCTTTCCCGCGCTGACTTCGAGGATCAGCGTCACCGGCCCCTCGTTGACCAGTTCCACCTCCATCGCCGCCCCGAACACGCCGGTACGGGTGGGGATGCCGATGTCGGCGAACATCGAAGCCATCGTCGCGATCAGTGGCTCGGCATGCTCGGGTCGGGCAGCAGCGGTGAACGATGGGCGCCGACCCTTGCGCACGTCACCGAGCAGGGTGAACTGGCTCACCACCAGGATCTCACCCCCGACGTCGCCGATCGACCAATTCATCTTCCCGGCGTCATCGGTGAACACCCGCAAACCGCTGATCTTGTCCACGGCCGCCACGACGTCGGGGAGGCCGTCGTCGTGTCCGATCCCGACGAGGAGACACAGACCACGCCCGATCGAGGAGACCACATCCCCATCGACCAGGACCGCGGCCCGGCTCACTCTCTGCAGCACCACCCTCACGGAGACCGATTCTGGCAGTCAAATAGAGTGACTCCGTGGCCTCGCCTTCCCCATCAGCCAACGAATTCCTCACCGGCCCCGAGGGCGCCGGCGTGCTCTACCTGCTCGATGCCGCCGGCGAGTACGAGGCCCGGCTGCTCACCAAGTGGCTCGAGAAACAGGTCCGCGAACCGAACACCGTCCAGATCTCCCCGTCACGGCGCCGTCGACGCGAGCCGGTCCTCGATCCGGAGCCCATCCTGCACGGGCCCGATGACACGTTCCTGGTGCCGGTCCGGGTCGTATGGATGGTCCCCGAGCGGCGCGGGCACAGGTCCGTCGGCTGGTCCGACGCCTTCAAGCCCGGAGACCCCCGCGATCCGAGAGGTCTGCGCGCCAGATACATACGGACCGTGCACCCGTCGCGGGTCAAGCTGATCGCGGCGCCGGGCGCCTTCCTGGGCCAGCTCCGTTCCGACCACGCCGCCTCCGGGGAGGTGGACGGTCTCGTCCCCTACGTGACCAGACGGGCCTGGAGGGCCCTCGACAAGATCGAACGCGAGCTCACCGGCAACCGGTACAAGATCCCGCGCTTCGTCCCCGAGGCCATCCTGTCACGGGGCGAGCTCGTGCTGACGCTGGAGCGGCACGCCGCCGAGACCGGCGCCGACCCCGAGGAAGTGCGGTCGACGGCCCGACGGTATCTCGACGAAATCGCCGCCACCCACAGCCCTTACGTCATCGACCTCATCGCCAACGCCATCCACACTCTCTATCGCCAGGGCTATGGGGACATCAAGTACTCGGACGAGGAGGTGGCCCGTATCGCCGCCCTCGGCCACGACCATCCTGTCGTGTTCCTCCCCTCCCATCGCTCCAACATGGATCGGCTGAGTCTCCAGTTCATGCTGTGGGAGAACGACCTGCCTCCAAACCACACGGCCGGTGGCATCAACCTCGATTTCTTCCCCATCGGACCGCTGATGCGTCGCACCGGCGTCTTCTTCATCCGGAGGTCCTTCAAGGAGAACGAGCTGTACAAGATCGTGCTCCGGGCCTACATCGACTATCTGATCGAGAAGAGATTCCCCCTCGAGTGGTACATGGAAGGGGGCCGGAGCCGGTCGGGGAAGCTCAACCCGCCTCGTTTCGGGCTGCTCCACTATGTGGTCGACGCCCAGCGGAGGGGCAAGGCCGACGACATCAAGCTCCTCCCGGTCTCGATCGCCTACGACCAGATCCAGGACGTCCCTGACTACGCCCGTGAGGCGCAGGGGCGGGGCAAGGAGGCGGAGTCGATCGGGTGGCTGGTGAAGGCGATCCGATCGCTGCGCCGTCGCTATGGCGACATCTACATCACGTTCGGCGAGCCGGTCTCAGTGGCCTCGGTGCCCGACGCCGACACCGAGGCCGGTCTGCAGAAGCTGGCCTTCGAGGTCATGTACCGGATCGGCCAGGTGACACCGGCCAACCCGGTGGCCGTGGTCTCCATCGCCCTGCTCGCCGCCCGGGGCAACGCCAAGACCGCCGAGGACCTCGCCGTGGACTGCGCCCGTCTGCTCCGGTTCATCGAGGCCAGGAACATCCCGACCACCGAGACAATGGAGCTCTCTGACGCGGCGTCGGTTACCCCTATCCTCGACTGGCTGGCCGAGCACGGGAACGTCTCCAGTCACGAAGCCGTGGGACGCAGGGTGTTCTGGCTCGACGACGACCAGATGATCCGGGTCTCCTATTACCGGAACGTGATCGTCCACTTCTTCGTGAACCGCGCCATCGCCGAGATCGCCCTGGGCTCTCTGTCGGATCGATCCGAAGGGGACGCCGAGGCCCTCGGTCGGCGCATGCTCGAGTTGAGGGACCTTCTGAAATTCGAGTTCTTCTTCCCCGAGAAGGAGGAGTTCCTGGAAGCGGTCCGACGCGACATCGAGGTGGATGTGCCCGGTTGGGAGCGTGTCCTGCAGGGCTCGGGGCCGGCAGAGGTCCTGGCCAAGATGGGCGACCCGGTCGCCTTCTGGGCCTTGCTGCCGTTCCTCGACGCTTATCAGGTGGTTGGAGACGAGCTCGAGACCATGAGCAAGCCATTCGACGAGAAGCGCTTCCTCCAGGGTTGTCTCGACCGGGCCCGCATGTACCGCATCGAGCGCAGGGTGTTCTCAGGGGAGAGCGCCAGCCAGGTCCTCTTCAAGTCGGCCCTGGCTCTCGCCGCCAACCGCGACCTTCTCGACGACGGTCCTGATGTGATCCGGCGACGTCAGGAATTCGCCGCCGAGGTGCGGGCCGCTCGCGACCTGGCCGCCTCCGGGCTAGCGACGTCTATCCCACCGACGGCGGGCTTCGGCGATCATCTCTTCTGAGGACTTCATCGAGCGCGGCGTGCGCTCCAGATCCAGCTTCGGTATCTCCGCCGGCTCGGGCTCGGATGTGTCCGGCTCCTCGAGCCCAATCGGCTCCATGACCACCGGGGGCTTATTCACCTCGAGGGGCTTCGGGGCCGGTGGCTTCTGTACCGGTGGCGCCGGCTCGGGTCGCCGCTCGGTGTTGAGCGGTCGCTCGGGAACGGAGGGCACCGGCATCTCCATGACCGGCGGCTGCTTCACCGGCAGCTCGACCTGGTCCGGCTGAGGCTGGCGCGAGACCTGGGTGCGGAGGATCCGGGAGATGAAGATGAGGATGATCCCGGGGAACCAGCTGATGTCCCCGAAGTCGAACATCTGGCTGGCGATCCCGGCGGCCATCCAGAGCCATCCGGCTCCCTGGATGAGTCTCGAGATGAAAGCCATCCAGATCATTGTGACATCAGCCACGAGTCAGCGCTACGCGCAACCTCCAGGAGGCCAGGGCCAGCAGGACGATCGCATACGCGGTCAGGACCGCCAGTTCGGGGAGGATGTCCAGGGTGTTCCCGCCTCGCCGCACCAACTCGGCATACCCGTCCAGAGCCCAGGCGTGAGGGGTCACATGGGCGATCCGCTGCATCGTCGGCGGGAACAGATCGATCGGGAACATGGCGCCGCCGAGGGCTGCCAGACCCAGCGAGAGCATGACACCGACCCCGGCCGCCTGCTGCTCGTTGGAGAAAGTGGCTCCCAAGAGCATGCCCGCCCCGGCGCCCACCGCGGAGAGGGCGATCAGGATGAGGACCGCACCGAGGGGATCGCCCCAGTTCACCTGGAAGATGATCCAGGTGAGCACCATGATGTAGACGCCCTGAACCAGAGCGGTCCCGAACCTCCCCAGGGACTCGCCGACGATGATCGAACGGATCGGGGTCGGCGTCGACATCATCCTCCTGCTGATCCCGAGCTGACGGGTGAGGATCAGGGCTGCCGAGCCGGCGAGGGCGGTGAGGAACACGAATAGGACCAGGTTCGAGGCCGCCCCGAGGTCGAAGCGCCCCATGGTCGCCGGGAAGATCGCCTCACCGACAGACCGGACATCCACCTGGATCGGCTCGGTCTGACCGGACAGCTCCCGAGCCACGGCGAGGGCCTCCTCGAAGCCGACCCCCGTCTCCCGGCTGGCGAACTGGGCTGCCCCGACCGGCGTCATGACCTCGGAGATGGCCGCACCCACGACACTCTGCAGCTGATTCCCGCTCCCGTCGGGACGGGTCAGCATCCCGATCTCAACGGGCTCGCCGGCGGCGACGTCGGCATCCATCGCGGCGTCGAGGAGCACACCGGCCTGCACGACGCCGCGCTCCACAGCCGACACCAATTCTTCGCGGCTCTCGTAGAGACGCACATCGATCGCCTCGGTGTCCTCGAGAGCCGACACGATCTCACTCGAGAGTGAGTCCTGATCTGGCTGATACACGCCGAGCACCGGCGAGAAACCACCACCGAACTGGACCCCGATGAGGAGCACCAACGCCAACGGGAAGATGAAGACGAAGAAGATGTTGCTGCGCTCCCGCATCATCATCTTCAGATTCACCAATCCGATCGCGAGTTCCTTCATCGGGCCAACCTCCGCTTGAGGAGGAAGTACGAGATGGTCCCGGTCACGACGGCGAAGACCATGATCGCCCCCACGGCCGGCAGGGCCGCGGTCCAGGGTGCGTCCGAGCTCAGATCGGCCAGCCCACGCATGAACCAGGCGTGCGGCGTGAGGTAGGTGACAT
>DASSVE010000194.1:0-5613 GCA_035706345.1 Acidimicrobiia bacterium | reverse complement strand
GTACACACTCGAGCCCGATTCGTTCACCCGAACCCGGAAGTCAGCCGTATGGCGAGAGCCCGCTCCCTCCTGTACGGTCGGGGGAATACCTTCCGGGCCCTGCGGGACGATGGTCACCTGGCCGGTCCCGCCGGCGGGGATGACATCGTCGGTGCTGGCCTCCCAGGGCACCGACTGACCCCTCCAGTAGACCTCGAACACCGGCTCGATGACGTGATCCGTGAAGTTGGTCACCTCGACCGCCAGCGACTTGACCATCCCGTTTTCGATGTTGACGTCGACCGACCCGACGTTCAAAGGGGTGGACGATCCGGGCAGCACCCATGCGGTCCCGACCGCGGCCACCAACAGAAGAGCCATGACCATGACGCTCCGGCTGGTCATCGGTGAGGCATCGGATGTCCCGGCCACGGGCGTGCTCGACCTCTGGGTCGCTCCGTTTATCCGCAGATCGAGCCACAGGAGAGCCAGAGGCACCCAGTAGATGAAGTAGCTGTGGAACGAGCGATGGCTCAACAAGAGGAAGGCCGCGGGGAGCACCCAGAGCAGGTTCTGCAAGCGGTCGAACCAGCGTGCGTACGCCCACATGGTCAGGACGGCAAACACCGCCAGACCGACCGTGTACGTCTGACCGGGTATCGGGAGAAGACCGCGTGAGGAGAGCAGCGCGAAGCCCTGACCGTCGGGCACCATGTCGCCGAATAATGGATGCATGATCCCCTGCCACCAGTCACCGAACGACCACACCATGAAGGGGAGGTTGAGGAAGAGGAACCCGGCGCCGGTCCCGGTCAGAAACGCCGCAGTGCCGTCACGTCGTGAGATCCGTTCCCGGCCAGACAGGGTCTGATACACCCAGATCAGGGCGAACGGCACCAGGAACCAGGGCTGTTGCTTCATGGCGCAGGCGATGCCGAGGGCGATGCCGGCGTATCCGAACCGCTCCCTATGCAGGAAGATCGCCGTGATCACCAGGGGCAGGACCCAGAGCCAGTCGGTGACGCCGCCACTGGTGAAGAAGACCGTCAGGTTGTCTTCCATGAGGAGGGCGAAGGGGACGAAGAGACGAGCCACCGGGGAGACCACCACCCAGATCAGGACCAGTGCGGCGACCTCCGCCATCAATGTCAACCATCTGAGGTCGTCGAAGCCGAGGGCGACCCCGATGGTGTAGGCGACCACATGACCGGCCGGATAGGAGACCAGACGCTCCACCGGTTCTCCGGTGTTGGTGCGGGTGATGAAAGACTCAGGCATCCCGAAGCGATCAGCCACATCCCCAAGAGACCCACCCTCGACTGCGTATGGGTTCTCGCCCTGGATCAAGAGCTCGCCACCGGCATGGGCGAAGGCCATGGCGTCGGTGCCGTAGGTGGGGTTGCCGAAATCGATCTCGTAGGCCACCGACGCCAGCGTGGCCACCACAAGCACGATCCCGACGCCAGCGATGGCGCGTCTCGATATCGGTTGCCTGAGCAGAAAAGCGGCGATAAGGCAACCGGCCCCGACCACGTACAGGGCGATGGCCAATGGAACCGCCGGCGCCCAGATCCCCGACCCCTGATAGATCTTGAGACCGGTGCTGAACACGTAGAGCGCAGTGGCCAGGAAGGCGGCCCTGGCGATGAACTCGATGGCCCGTGACGAGGCGAGAAGACTCCACGGATCGGTCTGACCGGACTGCGAGTCGTCTGAGGTCGTCTGCCCGGTGATCAGAGCCAGCTGAGGGCTCTTGGCCTGGGCCCGCCGTTGCCGGGTCATGCCGGCACTTTCCCGTAGACGGCGAGCGTCGCCTCGGCCACGTCCACCCACTCCCCGGAGACGACCCGTTCCCGCGCGGTCCGGCCCAGTTTCTCTCTGAGGTCGTCGTCCTGCAGGACCTGGCGGAGCGCATCGGCGAACTCACCGGAGGTCGGTGGGACCACGAACCCGGTTTCTCCGGCCACCATCAGATCCCTGGCGGCATTCCGGTGATGGTCCACGGTGACCACCGGGGTCCCACAGGCGGACGCTTCGAGGGCGATCAGACCAAACCCCTCCCGCAGCGACGGGAGGGCGAGAACCCGGGCCCCTTTGACGAGGGCGATGACGTCCTCCCAGCGGTCCATTGCCCCCCTGAAATCGACGAGGTGATCCAAATCGAGCTCGCTCACCAGACTCTCGAGGTGGGGCCGATCGGGACCATCACCGACGATCACGACCCGGGGCGAGAGCCCTTCTGTCACGAGAGCTGCGATCGAATGCAGAAGCAGGGACACGTTCTTCGAGGGCACGAGACGACCGACATGGAGGACATCTGCCTCGGGGCGAGGGACGACGACATCGATGGCGGTGAGATCGACGCCTGCTTCGACCACCCGGCCGGAAACAGTGCCGAGAGAGGCAAGCTCGGCTTCAGTCGACGAAGACACGCTCAGATGACGCGCGGGTGTCCTCGCCACCACTCTCTCCACGAATCGACCGACGCGGCCGGCCAGTCCGTATTCCGTGATCCAGTGGTCGCCCCACGCCTCGTGCCAGGTGATGACCTGCTTGACGTTTCGTTTGCCGCGGCTCGCCAATCTCACCGCCAGCACCGCCGGGTGGGCAGGCACCTGACAGTCCACGACGTCGTACCCGACCCGGCGCAGAGTGCGATAGACACCGACGGCATGGCGGAGACTCTGGAGGACGGATCGACGTCCCGACCTCCGATAGAGGTCTCCTCCCGGGCAGACGCCACGGAGCAGCACCCCTTCTCGTTCCACGATGGGAGGACCCTGCCACATCCGGGGAACCAGGAGCTCGACCGTGTGGCCCAGCCCCACGAGATGACGGGCGATCTCCCAGACTCGCCGTTCGACACCCCCCTTGGTCTCGGGGTAGACGGTGTCGTAGACGAAGGCGATTCTCATGGCCCTAGGGCAGGCCCGGTGGCCCGCCGACGGCGGGCAGCCTGGTCGCGGGGATCTGACTCCGAGTAACCGGGGCCCGGCTGTCGCCGGATCGCCTGACCCTCCGGAGAAGGATCAGCTTCAGGTGTCGCCACCCGTCCCGCCAGGTTCTCAGTTTGGGTACCCCACCCAGGCGACGACGGTACGTGATCGGGACTTCGGTCATCCGAAGACCACGAGACGCCGCCTCTATCAAGAATTCAGATGCGAACTCCATCCCCGGGGCATCGAGTCGGAGCTTCGCCAGCGCAGATCGACGAATCGCCCGGAGACCGCAGTGGGCGTCGGACACGCTGGTCCCGTGGAGGATGTTGAGCAAACCAGTGAGCACCGGGTTGCCGACACGCCGATGCAGCCAGGGCATGGCACCGCGCTCCATGTCAGAGTTGAGACGGTTGCCCATCACCAAATCGACCCCTTCGCCCATGGCGGCGATGAGAAGCGGAATGCTCCCGAAGTCATAGGTCCCGTCGGCGTCGCCGAGTACCACGATGCGGCCACGCGCTTCGGTCAGACCACGACTGCAGGCCCGTCCGTATCCACGATGCGGTTCTACGACGACCCGGGCACCGGCGAGGAGTGCCTGCTGCGTCGAGCCGTCCGACGAGCCGTTGTCCACGACGATCACCTCACCGGTCAGACCGGCGAGGGCGATGCCGCCGAGCGCCTCCAGGACGGCGGTGACCACCCCGGTCTCCTCGTTGAGACAGGGCATGACAACACTCACGTCGAGGTCCCGACCAGGGTTCTGGGACAGGGACTCACCGAGCAGATACGGGGTGTCGGGAAGCGAGCCGACGATGCGGGACACCCTCATGACTCGGAATCCCGCGTCGATCTGAGGACCCATATCCATTTCACCACCGTTGGGACCACCACGAAGATCGCGGCCGCGGCAGCAGCCAGAATCGCTGCGATGGCCCAGACAGGGAGAGACGCCAGCGGGCCGAGGGGCGCCAGCCAATTGGGGGGCTCGATCTCGGTCACCCCGGGACGGTAAGGCTGCTCCTGGGCCACCAGAGCGGTGCCGCTCGTTGGGTCTTGCTGCGCCCACGCCACCGTTGCCGTGATCACTCCCAGGACGACCAGGAGCGACAGGACCAGCAACAGACGCAGGATCGTCTGACGCCATCTGGGACTGACGTGGATCAACGGGCCACCCCGGTCGCGCTCGGGTTGCGATAACCCTTCAGTCGTCGTCGTGCCGTCTCCTCGAGCCTGAGACCGCGCTCGATCTTCCATTTGAAGAAGAACATCCCGTCGGATCTCTGCACGGGTACCCGGCTGAGCCGGTGGAGGTCTGAATCCGGTCCGATCGGGCTGCCGGCACCGAGCGTCGCCGTGTCGTAACGCTCACGGATTAGGGGCTCGGCTGCCTCGGCCCAATACCCCTTCGGGTAGGCGAAATGCCGGGGGACGACACCGGTCTGCTCCGTGATGATCTCGTTGGAGCGGTCCAGCTCGTCGGCGATCTGCGACGAACCGATGGTGCGAAGGTCCGGGTGCGTGTGAGTGTGCGCGCCCACGGTGACCAGCCCGGAAGCGACCATCTCGCGCACCTGAGCCCAGGTGAGTGTGTCGAGGCCGGCGCCGGCACCTTCCCCGTCCACGAGACCCGAGGTCAGGTAGAGAGTGAACGGGATTCCCCGATCGACGAGGAGCGGGAAGACGTATCGGTACACACCGTCGTACCCGTCATCGAAGGTGAGGACGTACTGTTCGGCGCCTTGCAACGACCCGGGCGGTACAGCGACCTCCAATCGGACGATCTCACCACGAGCCGCGATCCAGTCGAGTTGTCTCTCGAACAACTCCGGAGCGACCGTCATCTGACGATCCAACGCCGGATACACCTGGTGATAGATCAGGATCTTCGGCCCGGTCATCGGGGCTGAGAAAACATCTCCCAGCGCAAAGATGGACTTCGCCGCCACCCTGGTCAGGTCGGACAGATTCGTCATCGGCAAGGACAGCCCTGGATCAACATCAGTGGACGACTCCACCGATCCCGCTATGCCCCCCATATCTTCCTTGTCTCTTTCAGATGGCCGTCATACAGCCTGATCCGCATCGCCAAACGGATCAGCGAGGTTCCGCGGATCGGAGACGCCGAAGCGCTCGATCTTGGACTGGAACCCGGTGATGACTTCCTCGGACTCCTTCTTGGCCCGAAGACGATCGCGGAACCGATGAGACGATGCCTCGGCCTTGTCCTCCTGGTCGTCGAGGGTCGTGGTGACATCGACCACCTCGTCGACCAGATCGACGTCGAGGACGGTCGCGGCGGCGATGGTGGACACCGTTGCCTCGCCGACGACTTCCTCGACAGAGGCCTCAGGCTCCGAGTCCTTGGTGGCTCCCTTGGACCTGCTGCCCGTGGTTCCCTCCGACTTCGCTGCCGTCGACGACGTGCGACGGGTCCCCGAGGTGCTCCGGGATCGAGTGGTCGTCTTCGAAGTGGTGGTCTTACGACTACGCGAGCTCGACTTGGCAGCCGGCTTCTTGGGCTCCGGCTCGGCTTCGATCTCGGCCTCCGCTGCGACGGCGAGCTTCTCGGCTTCGGCCGCCTCGGCAGCGGCCTGCTCGGCGGCGGCCTGCTCGGCGGCGGCCTGCTCGATCGCAGCCGCGGCCGCAGCGGCCTCGGCTGCTTCAGCGGCAGCCTTCTCGGCAGCTTCCCGCT
>DASSVE010000193.1:0-9825 GCA_035706345.1 Acidimicrobiia bacterium | reverse complement strand
TCTCCGAACCACCTCGCCCAACCGGGAAGGGACCCGATGGGCACGGTCGCATCGACCGCTCCGGCCTCGGGATCGAAACGGAGCACCTCGCCATCGTTCTCGGTGCTCATGAGCCACACGTAGCCGCCGCCGACCACCACTCCCTCGACCCGGGCGTTCGTGGGGTACGTAGCCCGGATCTCCCCGGATGCGGCGTCGACTTCCTGGAGTTGATTCTGGAGCGTGGTCACCACCCAGAGGGTGTCGCCGTCGACCGCCATCGCCTGCAATCCACCCGATGCCAGAGGCGTGACCGACTCGATCCCTGGCACCTCGGCGAAGCCGGCGAGCTTGGGCTCGAAGACCGAAGGCTGCTGTGGCAGGAGGAACGGGATCGCCAGGGCGATCACAACTGCGAACGATGCCACCCCGATGAGCCACGGTCGGGCTATCCGACGGACGGGCTCCTGAGTCGTTCCAGAGATGCCGATCCGCTGGTCGATCTTGGCTCTGATCCGCTCGGCGTCGGCCTCGACGCCGCGTGCCGGATCGGCTCTTTCGATGAGGTCTGTCATATCGCGGTCCCCGCTTCTTGGATCTTGGATCCGTCGAGTAGCGCCATGCGGCTCTTGAGGCGGGTGCGAGCCCGGTACAGGCGCTGGTCGACGGCGTTCTCGTTGATGCCCAACACCTGGGCGATCTCTCCTCGGGAAAGGCCGTCCCACGAGGAGAGCCGGATCAATTCCCGGTCGTTGCTGCTCAGAGAGTCGAGGGCGGCGTGAAGCAGCTCTATCTCATGATCGGCCTCGAACTCTGGTGAGCTCGGGGCCGCGTCCTCGGAGTCTCTCGGGGTCATCGAACCGACCCTGGCCACCAGTCGCAGGTGTCTCAGCCTGGTGCGGTATCGGTTCGCGACCACCCGGAAAGCCACGCCGTAGAGCCAGGGACGTGTTGCCTCGCCCTCGGGCATCTCTTCGAGACGTCGCCAGGCGACGGCAAACACGTCGGCGGTGGTGTCTTCTGCATCCGTGACCCCAACCCGACGGACGCAGTAGCGATAAATGTCAAGGTAGTGCTCGTCGAACAGCCGCTGAAAGAGCTTCTCTTGATCGTCAGACGAGTCGACAGCGGTCTGTTTGGGCACGATTGCCTTTCCACGATCCTACGTGTCCGGCAGTGCCCTTCTGCTTACGGCGAATTGGAACCGGACGCCGAGCGGCCACGCAGGACAGTGGCGAATCCCGTCGCATCTGGTAATCAGAGTGATTCTGAGTGGCTGAACCGGGGTATCGGGATACGACGTGCCCACGATCGACGGTAGGTACGAACTGCTCGAAGTCATCGCCTCCGGCGGGATGGCGACTGTTACCCGCGCCCGCGACACCCGCCTCAATCGACTCGTAGCGATCAAGAGGCCCCATCCCGGGCCGCCCGGGAACAACCTGCCCGAGCGGATGAGTCGAGAAGCCCGCACCGCGGCCTCACTCAGTCATCCCAACCTGGTCACGATCTACGACTACGGATCTGACGACGACGGCCCGTACCTGGTGATGGAGCTGGTCGAAGGGCCCACACTCCAGGAAGCCGCCGAAACAATCGGATTCGAAGAGGCGCTCGACATCGGAGCCAGGTTGGCCGATGCCCTGGCCGCCATCCACGAGGTCGGAATCGTGCACCGCGATGTGAAACCTTCCAACGTGATCATGTCACCACTCGGACCGGTTCTGACCGACTTCGGACTGGCCCTGGACCCTGCGGACAGCAGAGACATGACCAATCCGGGAACCGTGGTCGCAACCCCGTCGTATGCCGCGCCAGAGGTGCTCGCCGGCCGGCCTTCGACAGCTGCCTCGGACGTCTTCTCCCTTGCCATGGTCATCGATCATCTCGTGCGGCGGTGGATCTCGGACAGCGACGAGCTAGCCGGCTTCCTGGGCACGGCCATGGCCGCCAACCCTGAAGACAGACCGGACGCCCAAACCATGGCCCGTGTGCTGCGTGCAACGGCACCGACGGTCACCCTCGAGATCGAAGATCTCAGTCGAGATACGGCCTCCCCGGAAGGGTCGACGAGGATTCTCCCCATTGTCGAACAACCGGACGACGACGGGCCACCGGCCAGTCGACGCCGCCTCGTTTGGATCGTGGCGGCCATGCTTGGTCTCACGGCGATTGCTCTCGCCGTTCTGGCACTCGACCCGGCTACCCAGAACGCCGAGGCCGCCGATCCAACGTTCGCACCGACCACTGTCATCGCTGCGACGACGACACCGCCGCCCACGACGGCGCCACCTACGACATCGTCGCCCACGACCCTGTCTCCAGACGAGGTACCGCTCGACGAGGCTCGCTCGAGGCTGGAAGCCATTCTGCTCGAGGAACCGCGGTCGGACATGAAGCCTCCCGATGTCAAGAAGCTCATGAAGAAGGTCGACGAGGCCGTCAGGTTGGTCGAAGAAGGAAAGGATTCGAAAGCGACCGAAAAGCTGAACGAAGTAGCGCGGCAACTCGAGAAGAAACTCGACGGAGCAAACCGGGAGGAAGCATTTGCCGCACTGGAGTCCATAGCTAGCTCCCTCGGTCTCTCCCTGGACACGCCAGACGGCGACGACGACTGACGAAATCGATACGTCACCCGATCTCACTGATTAAGCGGTGGCCTCTCGCCCGTCCGGTGCGGGTAGGCACGCCAGCCACGGTCGGGTCGGCGGTCAGTGGTGCAAGTGCGGCGAGTCGGACTCGATTGCCGCCAGGAGGAGCTCTCTGAGTCGAGCCTCTCCTTTCTCTCCCAGCACACCAAAGATCTGCTCTTCGAGCCGGGTCACCTCTTCGTCACAGGCCTTGAGGATCGCCACCCCCTCGTCAGTGAGCTCGGTGAGCTGGATCCGGCCGTGGTCGGGAGAAACCCGTCTGGCGATGAACCCCCGTTCCTCGAGACCGTTGACCACCTGATGCATGGCCTGGGCCGTGATGTATGAACGTCGAGCGAGCTGGGCGTTGGAGAGGCCGGGCCGGTGCTCCAGCACGCTCAGCAGTGTGTACTGGGGGACCGTGAGCTCGAACGGCTCGAGGACATCCGAGAGCCGAGAACGGACCAGTCGGTCGAGGCGTGCCACCAGATAGCTGGTCCGCGGCCCCTTTCCGAAGCGCTCGGCACTCATGTCCGTCATGACGTTAAGTCCAGCCCGAGAAGCGCGACGGCGTTGTCCTTGAGGATCTTCCTCGCCACGTCCTCCTCGATTTCGAGGGTGCGAAAGTCCTCGATCCAGCGATCAGGGGTTATCAGCGGGTAGTCGGACCCGAACAGGACCTGGTTCTTCAGGGGGCCTTTCATATAGGAGACGAGCTGCGGTGGGAACCGCTTCGGGGTCCAACCCGACAGGTCGATGTGGACCTGCGGCTTGTGAAGCGCCACCGAGAGAGCTTCGTCCTGCCATGGGAACGAGGGATGTGCCATGACGATCTTCATCTCCGGGAAGTCGACGGCAACATCGTCGATGAACATCGGGTTGCCATGTCTCAGCCTGATCCCACCGCCGCCCGGCAGACCAGCGCCGATACCCGAATGACCGGTATGGAACAGAGCGATCGACCGATGCGCCTCGATCACCTCGTAGAGGGGGTAGGCGATGCGGTCATTGGGATCGAACTGCTGGATATTGGGATGGAACTTGAAACCCTTCACCTCCCCCGCGGCGAGGAGATCGTCGGCCTCCCTCACCCCCTCGGCCCCGCGACGGGGGTCGATGCTGGCGAAAGGGATCAGCACGTCGGGATGGCGTCTGGCACCGTCGATCACGAAGGTGTTGGGGATCCGAGGCTGGCCGGTGGTGAGGGCGGAGTCAACGCCAAAGACGACGGCCATCATGTTCCGCTCCCGATAGTGGTCGGCTACCTCATCGATGGGAGGTAGGCGCACCTCTCCTCTGAAGTAGCGGGCCACCGCCTCTCTAAGCTCCGGGGAGAGGTGGTCGTCCCCGTCGGGCCCCACCTCGATGTGGACGTGGAAGTCGATCGCGGCCCGATCTTCGAGTGTTGATGCCAACGTTCTCTCCCGGATGAACCCCAGAAACGATATCAAGGTACCTGATATATTGCGACCCCTCGCCGATGCTGGAGGTAGTCGATGAGAGGTCTCATGCAGAAGATGCCGCTCTCCATACCGATGATCCTGCGTCGGGCGATGTCGATCGGGGCAGAGATGACCATCACCTCGGTGGAGCCGGCGGGACTCGACCGCCGCACCTGGTCCGACATCGGTGACCGCTCGCTCCGTCTGGCTGCCGCGCTCGACACCCTCGGGGTGGGGACCGGGTCGACCGTGGCCAGCTTCGCCTGGAACGGCCACCGCCATCTCGAGCTCTATTTCGGGGTACCGGTCTCAGGACGGGTCCTCCACACGATCAACGTCCGGCTCCACGGCGATGTGATCGAGTACGTGGTCCGCCACGCGGACGACGAAGTCATCTTCGTCGACGCCTCATTGACTCCCGTCCTGGCACCACTCCGCGGCCGACTCCCGGTGCGTGCCTTCGTCGTGATGGAGGACGGCTCGGCCATCGACCCGGCTTTCGCAGATGATCCCCGCTACGAGGATCTGATCGCAGCCCACGAGCCAGCCCAGCCTGCGGAACCGGACGAAAACGAAGCCGCCTCGATCTGCTACACGAGCGGCACCACCGGAAGACCGAAGGCGGTCGTCTACTCCCATCGCTCGGTGGTCCTCCACGCGATGGGCGAGCTCATGGTCGACGGCCATGCCGTCCGCCGGGGCGACGTCGTGCTCCCGTTGACGCCGATGTTCCACGTCAACTGCTGGGGTCTCCCCTACTCCGCCGGTCTGGCCCCGGCGTCGCTGGTGTTCGCCGGATCAGACACCAGCCCGCCGGCCGCGGCGTCCCTCATCGAGGAAACGCGGCCCACCGTGCTGGCCGGGATCCCCACCTTCTGGGTGCAGATGAACGAAGTCTTCGCGTCCGGGGATTACGACCTCGGCTCGGTCGAGAGAATCCTTTGTGGGGGCGCCGAGGCGCCACCGGCGCTGATCCAGAAGTACACCGATCGCGGCATCCACTTCTTCCACGGCTGGGGAATGACCGAGATGTCGCCGAGTGGCACGGCCAACTGGATTCCAGCCCATAGCGACGACGTCGAACACGGCGCGAAACAGGGGATCGCCGCCCCGACCGTCGAGCTCCGACTCATCGGAGACGATGGGACTGAGGCGCCCTGGGATGGGGAGACGGTCGGCGAGATAGAGGCGAGGGGCCCGTGGGTAGCCGCCTCCTACTACCGACCCGATGACGGGGCGAACGAGGAGAAGTTCGCCGACGGCTGGCTGCGTACCGGCGATGTGGGACGCATCTACCCGGACGGGACCTTGGAGATCGTCGACCGCACCAAGGACCTCGTGAAGTCGGGCGGCGAGTGGATCAGCTCGGTGGAACTGGAGCGCGCCTTGGCCTCACACCCGGCAGTCCGGGAGTCGGCGGTCGTGGCGATTCCCCACGAACGGTGGGGCGAGCGACCGGCGGCCCTGATCGTGTTGGCTCATCAGGACACGGCAACCGCCGACGAGATCAAAGAATTTCTGTCCACCAAAGTGGCCTCCTGGCAGGTCCCGGATGTGGTCGTGTTCGTCGATGATCTGCCCAAGACCGGCGTGGGCAAGATCGACAAACGACGTCTTCGCGACGAGGTGGTTCCCAGGCTCATCGCTCAGTCGTAGAACCGGTACACCGCTTCGGCAACCAGGGCCGGCTTCTCCGACCCCCCTACCTTCATGGTGAGATCGACCACCACCTCGACTCCTCCGGCAACCTCGCTGGCTTTGACGAGCTTGCCCTCCAGACTGACTCGTGAGCCCACCGGCACCGGGGCCGGAAAACGCAGCCGGTTGAGCCCGTAGTTGACGGCCATGCCCACCTCCTCCACGCGGAGCAGCTCCGACCACAACGGTATGACCAGCCCAAGGGTGAGGTACCCGTGGGCGATGGTGGACCCAAAGGGCCCGTTGGCGGCGCGCTCAGGGTCGACGTGGATCCATTGGTGGTCCCGGGTGGCGTCGGCGTAGGTGTCGATGTCCTTCTGGGTGACCTCGATCGAGGAGCTCTCGCCGAAGTCGGTGCCCTCGGCCAGCTCGAGGAGCTCGGAGGGCTGCTTCACGGTCACGGGCACTAGTGCTCCTCTCTATGAGTGGAAGTTGGGTGGAGCGATCCCGTAGGACTCGAGACTCTCCCCGACTGTGGTGGCGAAGACGTCGGCTATGGCATCTGCGTCCCATCCTCCGTCTCTGAAAGCACTGCGCACCTCGGCCGGGTGAGACCACAGACTGAGACGGTCGCCACCGATGCCGATGCACTGCCCGCTGATGTCAGATGCCGCGTCCGAGGCCAGGAAGACCACGAGACCGGCGCAATCCTCGGGTGTGCCGAACGAGATGGCACGTCTCACTTCAGTTGGGATGGGGTCGCCCCTTTCCACCATCTCGGCGAACGGCGCCAGGAAGGGGACCGTGGCGGTCATCGCGGTCACTGCATTGGGGATGATGGCGTTGACGGTGACTCGGGCCCTGGCCAGTTCCATCGCCCAGGTGCGTGCCATCGCCGCGATCCCGGCCTTGGCCGCCGCATAGTTGGTCTGCCCGAAGTTGCCCCGCTGACCGGCGGGAGAACCGGCGAGGATGAGTCTTCCTCCTTCTCCGGCCTCGCGAAAGTGGATCGCGGCGGCCCGAGCGCACGTGAAGGTGCCGCGGAGATGGACCCTGATCACATCGTCGAAGTCGTCGTCGCTCATGTTCCACAGAGTCCGGTCTCGGAGGATCCCGGCATTGGTCACCATGACGTCGAGACGCCCGTAGGTGTCGACCGCGGTCGACACCAGCTTCTCCGCAGCCTCTACATCGCCGACCGGGATCCCGACTGCGGTGGCCGTGCCCCCGCTCGCCTCGATCTGCTCCGCGGCAGCACTCGCCTTCTCGTCGTCGACATCGTTGGCGACCACGGCTGCCCCGGCTTCGGCGAGGGCCGACGCATAGGCCAGACCGAGACCCTGTCCGCTGCCGGTGACGACTGCGACCTTTCCCGAGATATCCATTGGCCCTCCGTGGTGGCGTGCCCGGAGTATAAAGAAACATGATATTCGGACAAGTGAACGGGCCAGAGAAAAGAACCCGGGAATTCGCTTGCCTATATCAGGTAGCTTGATAAGCTCGCAAACACTCGAGGAGGAGCTGGCTACGAGATCGAATCTCGATGAGCTGCGCGGATTCGGCAGCCCCGGGTCTGACGAGGTGGCGTCATGCTCCGTGTCGTAGACGTCTCGAAGAGCTTTGGCGGCCTCCGCGCTCTCGACGGGCTCTCCTTCGAAGTCGAGCGCGGGGAGATCCTGGGCATGATCGGCCCCAACGGCTCGGGGAAGTCGACTGCCTTCAATGTCATCACCGGCGTGTTGCGTTGCGACACCGGGAGCGTGCTCTTGAACGGCGAGGACATCACCGGGGAGACGCCACATCGCATCTCCCACAAAGGAATCGCTCGGACCTTCCAGATGGTTCGGCCCTTCCCGCAGCTCACCGCTCTCGAGAACGTGCTCGCCGGACGGCTCTTCGGCGGCCCGGGATCGAGGCTCGACGAAGAATCGAGGGCCGTGTCCTTGGCAGTGCTCGATCGTGTCGGCTTGAGCGAGAAGGCAGACGTCGAGGCCGATGCGTTCACCATCGTCGAACGCAAATGGCTGGAGGTCGGCCGGGCCCTCGCGGCACATCCCCAACTCCTTCTTCTGGACGAGTTCATGGCGGGACTGACCTCGAGGGAGATCCCGCATGCCATCGACCTCCTCAAGTCGATCCGAGACTCCGGTGTCACCATCGTGTTGGTCGAACACGTCTTCAAGGCGATCACTGGGGCGTGTGACCGCGTGGTGGTTCTCGACGCGGGCAAGAAGCTCGCCGAGGGCTCCCCCGACGCCATCGTGAGAGACCCTGCCGTCATCGAGGCATACCTGGGGACAGGTCATGCTGCGGGTTGAGGGTCTCGAAGTCGGCTACGGGGACCTGCAGGTGGTGTGGGGGGTCTCGTTCCAAGTGCCGAAGGACTCGATCGTCGCGATCCTCGGCCCCAACGGGGCTGGGAAGACCACCACCCTGCTCGCCCTCATGGGTCTCCTCCCCGTCAAGGCAGGGTCGGCTTCCTTCCATGGCGAGTCCGTGATCGGGCTGCAGACGCATCAGATGGTCGAACGCGGCCTGGTGATGATCCCTGAGGAGCGCGCCGCATTTGCCTCGCTCACGGTCGAGGAGAACCTCGACCTCGGGTCGTACACGTCGCGGGCACGGTCCTCACGAGCCGACACACTCGACGAGGTATACGAGACGTTTCCCCGCTTGGCCGAGCGCAAGACCCAACTCGCCGGGACCCTGAGCGGAGGCGAACGTCAAATGCTGGCCATCGGCAAAGCACTCATGGCCCGTCCCGAGCTGCTGATCCTCGATGAGCCTTCCCTCGGGTTGGCCCCGATCGTCGTGGAGCAGATCTTCGGGGTGATCCGGGAGATCCGAGACCGCGGCGTCTCGGTTCTGATGGTCGAACAGCACCTGGAGATGGCTCTCGAGTCGGCGGACTACGCATACATCCTCGAAATGGGCTCGATCGCCACGGAGGGAACAGGGCCCGACCTCGAGGCCGACTCCAGGGTCCAGGAGGCCTACCTGAGCCTATGAGCAGCCAGTTGATCCTCCAGACCGTGGTGTCGGGCATCCTCGTCGGAGGCATCTACGGGCTGGTCGCACTCGGCCTGGCCCTCGCCTTCGGTGTGCTCAAGGTCCTCAACGTGGCCCACGGGGAGCTGGTGATGCTCGGCGGGTATGCCACGTTCTTCGCCTTCACCTACTGGGGGCTCGACCCGTTCGTCGCCATGCCCTTCGTCCTGGCGGTCATGTTCGGGTTCGGAGTGATCCTCTACCTGCTCCTGTTCAGATACGTCACCCGGACCGAGATCCAGACACGGATCAAGAACTCCTTGCTGATCTCCTTCGGTCTGGTGCTCGTGCTCCAGGCCATGGCCGTTCGCTTCTTCACCGCCGACGAGCGGACCATCTCGACCACCTACTCTCTCGAGGCCTTGACCATCGGGACGCTCCGTATCCCGATTGTCAGGCTGGCCGGGTTCGTCGTGGCGGTGGTGGCTGCGCTGGCCCTCGAGTGGATGATGTCTCGGACGAGGTTCGGCCGTGCCCTCAGGGCCACATCGGAGGACTGGACCCGGGCCGCGCTGACCGGGATCGACGTCAGGCGGGTATACCTCGTCGCCTTCGCCATCTCTGCTGCTCTTGCGGGGATCGCCGGCTCCGTCGTCAGCCTCGGCTACAGCGTCAGCCCGAGCATCGGCCTGGAGTGGACCCTGAACGCGCTGATCGTCGTGGTGCTGGCAGGCCTCGGGAGCATGCGCGGGATAATCGCAGCCGGTCTCTTCCTGGGCGTGGTGGAGAGTCTGGCCGGCATCTGGATCGGCAACCAATACCGCGAGGTGACGGCGCTGGTCTTGTTCCTCGTCGTCCTCAGCTTCCGGCCTCACGGCTTCTTCGGGAGGGCCTATGCCTAGAGCCGTCGCGCTGGTCGTGACCCTCTGTGCGCTCGGTCTAGTGGTCGCCCTGGGCTTCGTGTCGACCAGTCAACACGTCCTGACGCTGACCATCCAAACGATGATCCTCGCCGCTCTCGCCTCGAGCTGGAACATCCTCGGTGGCTTCGCAGGCCAGATCAGCCTGGGTCACGCCGCTTTCTTCGGTCTCGGCACCCTCGTAACCCGGGAGATGTGGCTCCGGGGGACTCCACTTGGCATCGCCAT
>DASSVE010000192.1:0-9512 GCA_035706345.1 Acidimicrobiia bacterium | reverse complement strand
ACGTGCGCACGTACATCGCGTCGGGAAATGTCCTCTTCAAATCCGACCGGCCAGGAGACGTCCTCGAGGGTGAGCTGGAGGCCATGATCGAGCGTGAGTTCGGGCTCAACGTGTTGGTGCTGATCCGTTCCCGGGCCCAGATGCGGAACATCGTCAGCAAGGCGCCGCCGGGATTCGGACAGCGACCCGACGTCTACCACTCCGATGTCATCTTCCTGAAGAAGCCGCTGACCGCGGCAAAGGTGATGAAGGTCATCGAGCTGCGGGAAGGGGTCGACCAGGCATGGCCGGGGAACGGTGTCTTCTATTTCGCACGGCTCAGCGAGCGCCGGGCCCAGAGCAAGCTCTCGAAGTTCGCCTCCACGGCGGAGTACAAGCTGGCGTCGATTCGCTCCTGGACAACGACCACCAAGCTGGCCGAGTTGCTCGAAGCGCTATGACCGGCGATGGTGGGGCATCGTCGCCCGACGAGACGGCCCTGCTGATGGCATTGGGGTGTCCTCGGCCCCGGTGCTGGCGGCCTAGACGGCACCGTCTAGTGTCGGATGATGGACGACACTCTCTATCCCAGGTTCAGCGACGCCGAGATGACCCGACGTCGGGAGGCGATGACGGCTGCGATGCAGGCGGCCGGCGTCTCCCATCTGGTCCTCTACGGGTCCGAGCGAGTTGGTGGCGCCATCCCGTGGTTGATCGAGTGGCCGGTCACCGCCGAGGCGGCGGTCGTGTTCACGCCTGGCGAGCCGCCACACCTCCTGGTCCAGCACTACAACCATCTGCCTCTGGCCCGCACCATCGCCAAGGACTGCGTTGTCGACTGGGGAGGTCCCTCCACTCTGGAACGGATCGGTGAGATCCTGCAGGCCCGGCACACCCCCGGGCAGCGGGTCGGCGTCCTGGGACCGCTCCGCTTCGGGCAGTTCCAGCGTCTGGCCGAGTGGGTCGGCGAGCCGGTTCCCTTCGACGCCGCCTACCAGAAGCTGCGGCTGGTCAAGTCCGCCGAGGAGATCGAGCGACTGGAGATCGCCGCGCGATTGTCCGACAAGGCGGTGATGGCGATCGCCAACACGGTCGAGGTGGGGATGGACGAGCGCCAGATCGCCGCCATCGTGGAGTCTGCCTATCTGGCCGACGGCGCCACCAACCACATCCACTACTTCGGGACGACGTCGATGGCCGATCCAGAGAAGTGCGTCCCCTCTCAGTTCGAGTCGACGCGTCGGCTCCGTCCGGGCGATGTCTTGTTCTGTGAGATCAGCGCCAACTACTGGACGTACGCCGCTCAGGTGTTGCGCAGCTTCACCGTCGCCGCCGACCCGACGCCTCTCTACGCCGAACTCCACGAAGCGGCGGACGCAGCTTTCGACGCCATCGCCGCCGTTGTCCGGCCCGGTGCCAAGGCGGCCGAACTCGTCGAGGCCTCGGGAGTAATCGAGGAGAAGGGGTTCACAATCTACGACGACCTGGTCCACGGTTACGGCGGCGGCTATCTGCCTCCGGTGCTGGGCACAGCGAGTCGGCCCAATCTCCCCGTTCCGGACTTCACGTTGGAGGAGAACATGGCGTTGGTGATACAGCCCAACGTGATCACGACCGACGAGAAGGCGGGGGTCCAGACCGGGCACCTCGTGGTCGTGACCGCTGATGGGCACCGCCCGCTGCACAACGTCCCTCGAGGGCTGCTCCGGATCGCGGGATGAGCCGCGGATTTCAGTTCCCGAATCGCCGTTCCAGCTCTTCGAGGTAGACGGCGGCGGCGGAGGCGTTGTGACGACGCCAGAGCTCGACCGGGTCGGCGTCGTCAGCAGGGTCCTCGAGGGCTGAGAAGGTCGACTCCAGGGCAGCCTTCTGCTTCCTGACCAGGGCGGCAGGTGACCGGCCAGCCCGGGTGAGCAGGGTCAATTTGAGCAAGAACTGGAGACGGAGATCGCGGACGTGGCTCACCGGTTCATCGAGCCATTCCTCCAGCCGCTCGCGTCCGGCCCCGCTAACCGCCAGGACCACCCGCTGGGGGCCGGCGTCACCCGGCTCGGTCCCCAGCGGCTCGGCGTACCCGATGTCGACCAATCGGTCCAACGCCCGGTAGACGAGGGGTCGTCGTGTGGTGAACACACGGCCCACCTCTCCTGCCGGCTCCAGTTGCTTGGCGACGGCGAAGCCATGTTTCGGCTCCTCGGCCAGGACACCGAGCACCGCGTATTCGGTGGTGGAGAGACGATCTGACATCGGCTGGTTAGTCTCGCTGAGACTAGAGGTAGTCACAAGGAGACTAAGAACCCGATGAAGAGGGATTTGTCGATTCCGTTTCTGGCCCTGGTGGTTGCCTTGGTGGCGTGTGGCAATGGCCAGGACGGGGCCGGGTTGGGGGGAGAGCTCCTGGTTTCTGCAGCAGCGTCGTTGACCGATGCCTTCGTGGAGGTGGAGGCGGTCTTCGAGGACGCCAATCCGGGAGTCGACGTGGTACTCAATCTCGGCCCCAGCTCGGGTTTGCGAGAGCAGATCCTGGAAGGCGCCCCGGCCGACGTGTTCGCCTCCGCCAACATCCCCAACATGGACCAGGTGGTGGAGGCCGGTGAGGCCGCCGACCCTCAGGTCTTCGTTGCCAATCGTCTTCAGATCGCGGTTCCGCCCGGCAACCCGGGTGAGGTCACCGAGCTGGGCGACTTCTCGTGGGAGGACCCGCTCATCGGTCTCTGCGCCGAGGACGTCCCCTGCGGTGAATTCGGGCGGCAGGCCTTGCAGAAGGCCGGGGTGATTCCGGCCGTCGACACCAACGAGCCCGACGTGCGCGCCCTGCTCACCAAGGTGGCAGAGGGCGAGCTCGACGCAGGCATCGTCTACGCCACCGACGTGGCTTCCTCCGACGGAGCGGTCGAGGGCATCGACATCCCCGAAGACCTGAACGTCGTGGCCGAATATCAGATAGCGGCACTCACCAACGCTCCCAACCCGGATGCGGCAGCCAGGTTCGTGGAGTTCGTGCTATCCGAGGAAGGTCAGGAGATCCTGGCCGGTTACGGTTTCGCCTCACCTTGAGCACCGACGAAGCCAGACCACGGGATGCGAAGGTGGGGCGCCCGCCGGGGCTGGTGGTGGTCCTTGGCGTGCTTGGTCTGGCCTTCTTCGCGGTGCCGTTTCTCGGACTGCTGGGGCGAGTTCCCTGGTCGGACCTACCCGAGCTCTGGTCGAGCGACGTGGTGGTCGACGCCCTCCGTCTCTCCCTGGTGGCCTCGGTGTCCTCGACCCTGATCGCCCTCCTGCTCGGGCTGCCACTGGCGTGGCTCCTGGCCCGTGTCGACTTCCCCGGCCGCTCCCTGGTCCGCGGGGTCGTCACCCTCCCGCTGGTCCTGCCCCCCGTGGTCGGGGGCGCCGCCCTCCTCTTCGCCCTGGGCCGGCGCGGCCTCATCGGCGAGCCCCTCAACCAGGCGACGGGGCTGGTGCTGCCCTTCTCCACGTGGGGGGTGATCATCGCCACCACGTTCGTGGCCATGCCCTTCCTGGTGATCACCGTGGAAGCCGCCTTGCGCAACCTCGATCGTCGTTACGAAGGGGCGGCGGCAGCCTTGGGAGCGAAGCGCTGGACGGTGATGCGCCGGGTGACCATTCCCATGATCGCCCCGTCGCTCGTCGCCGGTCTGGTGCTCACCTGGGCACGGGCCTTCGGGGAGTTCGGCGCCACCATCACCTTCGCCGGGAACCTCCAGGGCCGCACCCAGACGCTGCCGCTTGCGGTCTTCGTTGCCCTGGAGAGTGACCGGGCTACCGCGGTGGCGATCTCGCTGATCATGGTGATCGTGTCTCTGGCCGTGCTCGTTGGGCTTCGTGACCGCTGGTGGAAGGCACTGTGAACGGGTCCGGGCTTTCGGCGCACTTCACGTTGCGCCGGTCGGACGGTTTCGAGCTGCGCCTGGACCTGGAGATCCCGGCCGGGGTCACCGTCGCGCTCCTCGGTCCCAACGGGGCTGGCAAGTCGACCGCGGTGGCGGCAATCGCCGGACTGCTCCCCATCGACTCGGGCTCGATCACGTTGGACGACGTGGTGCTGGACGACCCGGATCGTGGTGTGTTCGTCCCGGCAGAGGACCGTCAGGTCGGGGTGGTCTTCCAGGATTACCTGCTCTTCCCGCATCTGACCGTTCTGGAGAACGTCGCCTTCGGTCTGCGCAGCCGTCACGTCGGCCGGGAGGAGGCGGCGGCACGAGCACGGGAATGGATCAGCCGGGTCGGGTTGGACGATCTCGCCGCCCGGCGTCCGGGAAAGCTCTCCGGTGGTCAGGCGCAAAGGGTCGCTCTCGCCAGGGCGTTGGCCACCGATCCGAGGATGCTGCTTCTCGACGAGCCCCTGTCCGCCCTGGACGTCACTACCCGCAGCGAGTTGCGTCACGACCTGGCCAATCACCTGACTGTCTTCGAAGGGCCCCGGCTGTTGATCACCCACGACCCGACCGAGGCCTTCCTGCTTGCCGATCAGATTCACGTGATCGAAAACGGCCAGGTCACACAGACCGGTTCGGCCGACGAGATACGTCTCCGTCCCCGAACCCGCTACGCCGCCGACCTGGTGGGTTCGAATCTCCTCATGGGGACTGCCCGCGGGGGTGTCGTGGACATCGACGGGAGGGCACTCCATCTTCCTGACCAGGCGGTGGATGGCCCGGTCCTGCTGACCATCCACCCCACTGCGATCTCGATCCATCAGCTACCGCCCGAGGGCAGCCCCCGGAACAGCTGGGAGACGACTATCGACCGGGTGGAGCTGCTCGGCTCGCGGGCCAGAGTTCGGACCTCCGCTCCGCTTCCCCTGACGGTGGAGGTCACCGAGGAGGCGCGGTCAGCCCTGAACCTCGAGCCCGGGTCTCATGTTTGGGTCGCGTTCAAGGCCACCGAGGTCACGGTGCAGCCTGACGCCGGGTCCTGATTTCACTCCCCGGCGAACGGAGACCCGGCCAGGAACTCTTGAGTCGCCGGGGCGAACATCAGCTCACCCTGAGTCTGCAGGCTGCAGAACCCGATCGAGTTCATGAGACCGAGGATGAGCAACTGATCTCCGAGTTGCAGCTCCATGAAGGGAACGCCGCCGTCGACATAACCCTGGAAGGTGGCGATGTCGGTCTGACAGTCCCCGGTGGACTCCTTGTCGACCTGCTGCCGCGCTTCCAGGATCACGCTGAAGTACGAGGCCACTTCGGGGGACTCTCGCTCGGCGATGGCGAGGAACAACTCCGCACCCTCCTCGGTCTGTCCGGTGAAGTCGAGAGTTCCGGCGGCGTCGGTCTGGCACTGTGTGGCGTCCGGGATCGCAGAGGCGTCGGTACCGGCGAGGGCCAAGGTCAGGTTGATGTGGTCCTCGATGGTGGCCGTCTGCCAGTCGACATCGCCCATGTGCGGCTCGTACAGACCGATCAGTGCGCTGATCACCTCCACGCAGCTCTCCGGGACGTCGTCGATGCTCACACTCCCACCGCCGCCCTCTGTCGTCGCCGGAGCCGCGGTCGTCGTGGTCTCCGGTGCGGAGGTCGTCGGCGGAGCTGTGGTGGCACCAGCCGTGGAGTCCGTGTCGGGCCCGCCCGCTGTGGTGGAGACGTCGGCGCCCCCGCTCGAGCACCCCGCGACTATGGCCAAGACCAGCAACGGCACCATTGCAGAGCGCGCTCTGCGAGAAGCCCAACCAGACATCCGAAACCCCCCAGCCGACAACCGAGTGTTCGGCGGGACACTACAGGGTGGGGTTAAGGCCGGATGAGTGGTTTCACTCGAAGAGGACCGAGATGCTCTCCCGGTTCGAGATCCGTCTGATCGCCTCACCAAAGAGACCGGCGACCGACACGACATGGACCTTCGACGGCAGAGGATCGGGATGGGTCTCGACCGTGTCGGTCATGTAGAGACGCTCGATCGGGCTGTCCTCGAGACGTCGGCCGGCCTCGGCGGTCAGCGGACCGTGGGTGACAGCCGCGATCACCGAGCGGGCCCCTCGCTCCACCAGGATGTCGGCCACTGCGGTCAGCGTCCCGGCAGTGATCGTGAAGTCGTCGACGATCAGTGCGTTGCGCCCCTCGACACTTCCCAAGAGGTCGACCGCCTCCACGGACTCGGAGTCGACACGTTCCTTGTCCACCACCGCGCGGGGGACACCGAGCCGTCGAGCCCAGGCCCGGGCCTTCTTGGCGAAACCGGAATCCGGAGAGACCACGACCAGGTCCTCGATCGCCTCGGCCTCGATGGTCTCACAGAGGACCGGCATGGCGTAGAGGTCGTCGACCGGGATTCGGAAGAACCCTTGGATCTGTGGTGCGTGCAGATCCACGGTCACCACACGGCTCGCCCCGGCCACCTCGATGGCGTCGGCGCAGACCCGGGCCCGGATCGACACCCGGGGCTCGTCCTTCTTGTCACCCTTGGCATAGCTGAAGTACGGGATGACCACGGTGATCGATTCGGCGCTGGCGCGTTTCAACGCGTCGATCCAGAAGAGCAACTCCACGAAGTTGTCGTTGTTGGGGAAACCGGTGCCCTGGATCAGGAAGACGTCCCGTCCCCGAACATTTTCTCCGACCTTGACGAACAGATTGCCCTCCGAGAACCGGGTGCTCTCCGACCGGCCCAACTCGATGCCCAGATGGGCTGCGATGGCGGCCCCGAGCCGTCGGCTCGCCGAACCGGCGATCACCAGGAACTCTTTGTCCATCGAAGCGACGTTACCCGCCGCCACCGCGCGTCCTAGGCCTGGATGTTGGAGAGCATGATCGACACCGCAAACCCGGCGACCACCAGCGACCCGGTGAAGATGCCCTCCACCTCGAACGCCTCGGGTAGCAGAGTGTTGGCCACCATCGCCAGCAACGCCCCGGCGGCAAACGACTGCACCAACGCCCCGGTGGCCCCGGTCATCGGATCGAGGAGCACGTATCCGAGAGCGGCGCTGACGGCTGCCGCCACCACTACTAGCAGCCACATCCTCATCACACGGCCTTGAGCCCAGCCCGCGGTCCTGAGGCCCGCCGAGGAGGCCATGCCCTCGGGGAGGTTGCTGAGCAGGACGCCCACCAGCAGGGCCAGGCTGACGCCGCCCTCGTGCAGGCTGAGACCCAGCACGAACGATTCGGGCACCCCATCGAGGACCGATCCGAACACGATCGCTTTGGCCTGGCCCTCAGCCTGGGCGCCCTCCGGGTCCTTCCGATCGCCACCGCCCTGGCGCGCCAGCCACCAGTCGCCGAGGGTGAAGACTCCGGCCCCGACAAGGGCCATCAGGCCGACCATGCCCGGATCCGAGTTTTCGATCGCCTCGTCGATCAACTCGAACGAGACCGAGCCGATCAGCAGACCCGTGCCGAGGGCCATGACAACTGCGATGAGTCTCTTGCTCGGCCGACCGGTATAGGCGATCCAGGCCCCTATCACCAGGGCCGAGGCCCCGAGCGCTCCCCACAGGAAGGCGGCGATCATTCGGGGAGCCGGCGCGTGCGGTGCATCGGGGCAAGATATCGCCGCCTCGTGGAGAGGGTTGGCCGCGCACGGACGTTTCACCGATCGTCGCAGCGGGTACCCATGCGGCGGCCTGGGGGCTGGGCCTCGCACGTATTGGTATGAAGATGAATTTGCCGAGCTTTCCCAGCTTCCAAGACTTCTCAGATCGAAAGATCCACCTGACGCTCACGTTCGTTTGGAGCGCGATGCTGATCCCGACTCTGATCTGGTGGAAGGAGTCGATCCTCTGGGTGGCCTTCATGTCCTTGTACGCCAACGTCGTGGGCCACTGGTCCGCGTATCAGGCGGCGAGGGCCGAAGAGGCCAACGGCGTCAGCTGAACCGACGCTTCTCCAGGAAAAAAATCCCGGGAATTCTTCTGGATCAACCCGAAATCTGGGCTCTACGCGTTCGGCGGTGGGTGTTTCGGGTGGTGGCGTGTTGTGAGGAGGATTTTGGCACGGTATCGGTGGGGGTTGTTGTGGCCGTATCCGCGTCGTTTGAGGACTTTGATCTTGTTGGTGACGCCTTCGGCGTAGCCGTTGGTTTGGGGGTCGTCGAAGTAGTTGAGGATGAGTTGGGTCCAGGGGGCGAGGGTGCGGGCGAGGTTGGTGAGTTCGGGGATGTTGGCTTGGGTGACGTGGTGGGCCCAGAGTTGGGCTCGTCTGGTGGCTTCGATCCGGTTGGGGGCGGTGTAGATGTTGGCGAAGGCTTCTTTGAGCCAGTAGGCGACCCCGATTTCGGGTTGCAGTTCGAAGAGTTGTTGGAGTCCGACGATTTCGTCTGGTGTGAGCCGATGGTGGCGTCTCATGTAGAGCCAGCGGCTCCGCCACACGTCGGGGATGAATCTGGGGTTGTGTTGTCTGGCCAGGCCGCCGTCTCGGCCGACGACGGTGACCTTGCGTCCGTGTCGGATCCTGACCCGTTGGGCGGCGTTGTCGACAGCCCGGATGACGTGGAACTTGTCGACGACGATGCGGGCGTGGGGGAGGGCTTGTTCGACGGCTTGGCGGTAGGGCCAGAACATGTCGATCACGACGGTCTGGACCTGGTCTCTCCACGTTTGGGGCAGTCCGTATAAGAGTTTGGCTGCGGACAGTCGGCTGCGACCCTGCTCGACTTCGATGATCCGATGCTGTTCGGGAGCGGAGAGGATGGTCTGGAATCGGCGGCGCTTCTTGAACGCCGCCTCGTCCAGAGACAACACCCGGGCCGGTGGTCCGGTATAGGGGTCGTGGCCGGCGGCGAGCCGGTCGAAAGCGTCAGCAACCCGCCACCACGACACCCGCTCCCGTCGACAAATGTCGACCCAAGGTTCGTTCCGAGCTGACTCAGCGAGATGATCATGAAACCGGCCGGTAAGACGCTTCGCTCCCAACGTCTCGGGATGACGTTCTCGAGACGTCCGACCACAGTCACGACACTTGTAGCGGCGCTGCTCCCAGATCAGCGTCGTCGGATATCCGCACGCTCGATCCCTGATTCTCCGCGACTGACGGCCATGGCCAACGACGTCTGTCGAACCGCAGTGAAAACACGCCCTCGGGAACGTCGACCTCACCGTCACTGCCAGTTCACCGCCGGCCAACACCGAGTCCACCACCTCGAAGTCGTCGAGTTCGAGCGGCACCTGAATACGATCGCCCATCTGGGCCCTCCTTGCCTTTCGGCGGTTTGTCACCAACCGAAAAGTAGGAGGGCTCAGCCTCAATCCACCGTCATTCGCGGAGAAGGCAAATCTGTCATACCTCTTTCGTATGTTGTCGTGTACCGGGGGTTGTGTAGGGATTGGGGAGTCTTGATGAGTGCTATCCGTTCTGCACTCGATGAGATGGCCGGGGTGGATGATCGGGGGTTGTCTGCTGATGAGCTTGCTACCGACATTGTGGAGCTGGCTCATGTGGTGCAGATGGCTGAGGTGTTGCAGGCTCGCAAGCTGAAGAGCCTGTCGGATCGTGGCGGGCATCATGAGTTGGGGTTTTCGTCTGTGTCTGCGTTTCTGGTGGATCAGACCGGGGTGTCTCCGGGTCATGCGAGACGGC
>DASSVE010000191.1:0-4108 GCA_035706345.1 Acidimicrobiia bacterium | reverse complement strand
CGACTCCAACAAAAGCGGATCCTCCACAGCCACACCAGCCTCAACCGCATCCAACACACCCTGCCAAGCAGCCGCATTGAACGAACGATCATCCACACCAGCCAAATCCGTCACCAGACACACCACCACCGGCTCACCGGTGACCACGGAGGTCGTGGTTCCTGCCGGAGCCGTGGTCGAAGTGGCCGGTGCCGCCGTAGTGGTCGGCTCTTCGGAGGGGGCGCTGGTCGAGGTGCCGCCTACCGCCCCGGTGGTCGTGGTGCCTTCCCCGCCACCATCTCCATCGTTGAAGAAGAGGAAATAGAGGAGTACCGCGAGCACGATCGCCCCGAGGATCCACCACCACGCCTGTCCGCCACCCGAAGGCTCACCGGGCCCACCCGGGCCACCGGGACCCCCAGGTCCGGACGGTTCGTCGCCGGGCGGCTCTGCCGGCCCGCCTGTGACCGGCTCTTGGGCGGGCACCGTCGGCTCCCCACCTGGGGCCACCGGCGGGACGACGTCCTCATACGGCCTGGTCGGCTCCCCGGACGGGGCGGGCTCTTCGGGCTGACCTGTTCCGTTGCGGTCGGTCATAGTCTCTCCTTCCCGATACATCCTGATTTCTACTCGAATGTGAGCACGACTGTCCCAGTGTCGTCGATGAGCGTCAGATCGCCGTCGACGATCTCGTAAGACCTCACTCGCACAAGGGAGTCGAGGTACCTCCGCTCCTGATCCATGATCGGCTCCTCACAGGCCATCATCGTCGAAGCGAGATTGGGCCCGAGGGTCATGGTGCCCGCAGCCGGGTCGAGCGTCACCGGTCCCGAGTACGTGTTGCACCCGGAGCTCCCGGAGACCTGCTCACCGTCGATGGTGAGATCGATCGTGGTCCCCTCCAGAGGAGGAGTGCCCTCGAGGTCGGTCAGCCGCCACGTTCGGCCCGATGGGTCGGCGTTGGAATCCCCGGCACACCCGGCGAGTACCAGGGCGAACAGGGCGACGCAGAGAATCGGTCTCACCGGGTCGTACTCTCGCACTAACCAGCGCCCGGAGCCATCGCCCTATTCGGGTGATGCCAGGGGTGTCCTGATTCGTAGGCTCCAAACATGGGTTGTCTCTTCCTCATCCTCGTCGCCATAAGTCCTCGTTTGGGTGTGGTCGGGCTCTGGCTCCTCACCGACTGGGTGGAGCGTGCGTTTGGAGACAGCTGGCTTCTCCCCCTCCTGGGCCTCATCTTTCTCCCGTGGACCACGGCCCTCTACGTCGTCGGATATGTGATCGGTGATGCCGCCGCTCCTTGGGGGATCCTGGGCGCCTTCATCGGCCTGTTCCTGGACATCGCAGTCCACGCCGGCTCGGCGACCATGGGCAAGCGCCGCTACGCCAGTACCTAACCCACCGAATCTTTCCTAATGCTGTGGATCCGAAATACCGGATCTACGCCACGGAGAAAGAACCGTGTCCGAGACTGTCGCTTTCCGCGCGGCGTATGGCCGGTATATCGGGCGCCATTCCTTAGGAAAACGTAAGAGGAGGTCCCGGTGCCCGGACGACGTTGGGACGTGGCACGGGCACCGGAAACCGGATGTCAGGTGGCTGCTATGTCCCGCCCGTGGGCCGTCAGCGCCCAGATGACGAAGACGTTGGCGGCGATCATCGCAAGCCCCCAGAGCGGCTGATATGGGAGCCAAACGAAGTTGGCCAGCGTGCTGATGACGGCGAGGATCACACCAATGGTCCTGGCCCAGACCGCCCCGTTGAACAGCGCGAACCCGGCGAGCAGCACGACCACACCGAGGATCAAATGGATCCAGCCCCAAGTGGTGACGTCCAACTGATAGATGTACTCGGGCGTGGTGACGTAGATCTCGTCCTCCACGATGGCCGAGAACCCGGCCAGTGCGTGGAAGAAGCCCAGGATCCACATCCACACCGCGGCGTAGATCGTCCAACCAGCGGCCCAGCCGCTGACCTCTCTGCTATCCGACATATCTCCTCCTTTCTCCGAAGATTCAACGCGATCCCACCGCGCGACCCATCATCCGAAGGGGACTAAACCGCACAGGCCCAAACCTCCTTCACCCGAATAGGAGGATGTCCCGGCAGGCTGCAAGCGCGATCGTTGACCCTCCTCAGGAGAAAGGACGCGCAATGGCCGAAGACATGGAGGTCGGGCCGGTCGACTACCTCGTCGTGGAGTGGCCACCGGGCTCACCTCCCAACGGCGAGGCCCTCCCACATCTCATCGATCTCGTCGACAGGGGCGTGATCCGAGTCCTCGATTTTGCCTTCGTGGAGAAGGACATGGACGGTGGTGTGTTCGAGGTCGCCATCGGCGACTTCGACGGAGACGGCACGATGGATCTCGCCATGTTCGAGGGCGCCTCATCGGGCCTGTTGGATGAGGAGGACTACGAGGAGGCCGGCAACGCGATTGAACCGGGCGCTGCCGCCGCCATTGTTTTGTACGAGAACACCTGGGCGGCGCCGTTCGCCACCGCACTGCGTAAGAGTGGTGCCCAGTTGGTCGCCTCCGGACGGATCCCGATCAACGCCATCATCGCCAAGCTCGACGAGCTCGAGGCCGCCGAGGCCTGAAAGGAACACAACATGCCTGGACTCATGCGCGGAGTTGCCCGCACGGCCGTGGTGGCCGGGACCGCCACCGCCGTGTCAAACCGGGTCTCCCGCCGTCAAGCCAACCGCTGGAACGAGCAAGCCCAAGCCGAGGCCTATCAGCAGCAGCAGATGATGGCCGCGCAGGCACCGCCTCCCCCGCCCCCACCACCAGAGGCGGCTCAGCCCGACACGCTTGCCCAACTCAAGGAGCTCGGCGAGCTCAAAGCCGCCGGAGTGCTCACCGAAGCCGAATTCGAGGCGCAGAAGGCCAAGATCCTGGCCGGCTAGCCGCCCTCACCCGCGTCTGACGCAGAGATAGCCTGCCGCGGGCGTGGATCGAATCAGGACCTGGGCGCGTTCGCTGTTCAGTCGCGAGACGCTGAAGGACGACGCCGTCGCCGGCCTCGTCCTCGGTGTCGAGAGCGTGCCCGACGGTTTGGCCAACGGTCTCCTCGCCGGGGTCAACCCCGTCTTCGGGCTCTACGGCTACATGGTGGGGACCGTCGCCGGCGCTCTCTCCACCAGTGCGGTCTTCATGGTCGTCCAGGGCACCGGGGCCATGGCCATCATCATGTCCGACGTTCCGGCGGTCACCAGAGGAGACGACGGTGGGAGGGCACTGTTCACCCTGGCAATCCTGACCGGAGTGCTGATGCTCGTCGCCGGGCTCCTTCGCCTCGGGTCGCTGTTGAGGTGGGTGTCGAACGCGGTGATGGTCGGATTCATCAACGCGGTCGGGGTCAACATCATTCTCGGCCAGCTGAATGACTTCAGCGGCTACCAGGCGCAAGGGGCGAACCGGGTGTTGCGGGCGCTCGATCTGCTGTTCCACCTGGGCCAGGCGCACTGGCCGTCGATCCTGATCGGGACGGCCACGGTCGTGCTCATCATCGTGCTGGAGCGAACAATGCTCGGCTCGCTGGGGATGGTCGTAGCCGTCGTGGCCACCTCGGCCCTGGCCGCTCTGTTCGGTGGCGAGGTGGCCCAACTCAACCAGATCACCGACATCCCACGTTCACTCCCGAGTCTGGTCCTGCCCGACCTGCGGCTCATCTTCGAGCTGTCCGTGCCGGCGGCAGCACTCACCTTCGTCGGGCTGGTGCAAGGGGCCGGCATCTCCGCCAACTTCCCCAACCCGGACAGCAAGTACCCCGAGGCCTCCCGGGACTTCATCGGCCAGGGGGTGGCCAACATCGCAGCCGGTCTGTTCCAGGGAACGCCGGTGGGCGGCTCGATGTCGAGCAGTTCGCTGATCAAGGAGGCAGGAGCCAAATCGAAGACGGCTCTTCTGATCGCCGGTGTCGTGATGGCAGGGTGCGTCCTGCTCCTCGGAGATCTGGTGGGTCTGGTGGCCATGCCGGCACTGGCCGGTCTGCTCATGCTCGTGGGGTTTCGAACCATCAAGCCCCACGACATCAAGGCGGTCTGGCGTACAGGCACCACCCAGGCCACCGTGCTCACCGTGACGTTCGTGCTCACCATGCTCATCCCCCTGCAGACCGCG
>DASSVE010000190.1:0-29079 GCA_035706345.1 Acidimicrobiia bacterium | reverse complement strand
GATGCCGTCGCGTCCATCGAGTCTCCCATGTTCGTAGGTCGGACGCTGGGCGAACTCGGGCTGGTCAGGAAGGTCGACAAGAAGATGACCGGGAAGATCGAGGTGGATCTGCTCCTTCCGGTCGGGACTCCTTCCGAGGTCCTCGACGAGCGTCTCCGCGGCGCCCTGTCCCCATTCACCGGGGCGGCCAACATCGACATCGAAGTCATGGACGACGAGACGGCCGGCGCCTGGATGGAGGATCTCAAGAAGAAGGCCGGCCCGGGGATCGGTGAGCCAGGCTCGGCGACGCGAGTTGTCGCGGTCTCATCCGGGAAGGGAGGGGTGGGCAAATCGTCCGTCTCGGCCAATCTGGCGGTGGCCCTGGCCCGGTCGGGGCACAAGGTGGGGATCGTCGACGGCGACATCTGGGGATTCTCCATCCCCGCCATGCTCGGCATCGACCGACCCCCTGTGATGGTGGGCGACATGATCGTGCCCCCGGTGGCGCATGGGGTCAAAGTCATGTCGATGGACTACTTCGTCGCTGACGACAAGGCAGTGATCTGGCGCGGCCCGATGCTGCACAAGGCGATCGAGCAGTTTCTCAAAGACGTCTTCTGGGACGGTCTCGACTTCCTGGTGGTGGACATGCCCCCCGGTACCGGTGACATCGCCATCTCCATGTCCCAATTCCTCCCACGGGCCCAGGTCTTGTTGGTCACCACGCCGCAGCCCACCGCCCAGCGGGTCGCCCGCCGCGCCGCCCTGATGGCGGCCGAGGTCGACCAGGAGGTGATCGGAGTCGTCGAGAACATGTCCTGGTTCACGGGCGACGACGGCACCCGGTACGAGTTGTTCGGCGCTGGCGGCGGTCGGGCCCTCGCCGAAGAGCTGGGTGTGGACCTCATGGCCCAGGTCCCGCTGATCCCGGAGATGGGACGGGGGGCAGACACAGGTGATCCCGTCTACGTGTCCACTCCCGGGTCGGAGGTGGAGAAGGCCTTCGAGACTCTGGCCGGCGCCGTCATCGAGAAGCGACCCCGGGTCAGAACCAATCCCGCACTCGTGATCCGATGATGTTTCGTCGCGTGTCGAGGTCCACGCTGGCCTGGCTGTTCGGCGTGTCCCTGTCGGTCCTGCTGCTTGCTCTGTGGGGCCGGTCCGTGGTGGCGGATTCGGACACTCTCGCCGAGTCCCTGTCCCCGTTGTCCGAGTCGAGCCTGGTCAGCCAGTACCTGACCACCTGGATGACAGAGGAGCTGGTCGGGTCCGGTGTCGAGCCGGACCGGGTGATGCCCACTGTCGAGTACATCCTCGGGTCGTCTGCTGTCGGCGCCACTCTCGACCAATTCGTGGTCGAGGTCGTCGAGGCGGCTGCCTCCATGGACCCGAACGGGTCGAGTGTCGAGATGGCGGCTCTGGTGTCGCCGGCGATCCCTGACATCTCCGTCGGGCTGGCCGCATTGGGAGAGCCGGTAACCGAGCCCGAAGTGGCGGAGATCGTGACCACCCTGGACCCGCTGGTGATCCGCGAGCCGGGGGATCGTCCGCTGGTCGGACACGGCTCGGCGACCGTGGCGCGTCTCGGGACTGCGGCCCTGCTTGCTGTGCTCGCCTTGACCATTTTCGGCTACGGCTTCGTCACCCTCTCCGAGGACCGGCTGGGCGCACTGCGCGAACTGGCGAACAGGGTCGCTCTCGGCGGGATCAGCTTCGCCATCTTCCTCCGACTCGGATCTTGGGTGCTGGATCCTCGAGGTGGCCGGGCGCCGGTGCAGGCCACGCTTTCCGCCCTGGCCGGGTCGAAGTGGTCCGTGCCCCTGCAGATGGCGCTGGTCGGCGGGGTCCTCGCCGGTGTGTTCTATCTCGTGCGCCGGCAACTGAGACGGCGCGGGATCCTCATCGGCCGACGGTTCGACGACACCGACCAGCTGGAAGTCGTCAACGTCCCCTGAGAATCACCGACCCACGCGGTCGAGAAGCCGGTACATATGGGAGGCGGGGGTGAGGAACCAGGTGCTGGAGCCGTTGTAGTAGAACCGGCCACGGTGCTCGATCTTGCTGTAGACGCTGGGCGGGTCCTCACCCAGCAGCATCCCGGCCAGCTCATGGCCGAGCTGGCACGAGAGCCCGACCCCGTGCCCTGCGTAACCCATTGCGTACCAGGCTCCGTCGACACGCCCGATGTGCGGCGTCAGGTCGAACGGAATCCCCAGCTTGCCACCCCAGACGTGGGTGATGTCGGCGTCCTCTAGCTCGGGCCAGAACCTGATCAGGGCTTTGCGGAGGTCGTTCGCCGACTCCACCAGGTCGAGATCGGTGTGCAGGCTGCGTCGGCCACCCAGTAGCACGCGGTCGTCATGGGTGCGTCTCATGTAGTTGAGCAGCCGCTTCTTCGTGTAGGTCATAGCCCCGCCGGGGAAGATGCGCTCGGCGCGCTCGGCGCCCAACGGCTCGGTGACGATGATGTATGACCCGATCGGCAGCACCAGGCGGGCCAGGCGCCGGCTCGGTTCCCTGGTCGTGTATCCGTTGGTGGCGATGATCACGTCCCCGGCTTCGACCACTCCCTGACTGGTGGTGACACGCATGCCGGCCCCGGTGCTCGCGACCGAGAGAGCCTGGCAGCGGTCGACCAGGGCCGCCCCTGCCTTGTCGACCTCCCGGGCGAGACCGAAGACCAGACGGGCAGGATGGACTCCGAAGCCCTCCGGTTCGTAGAGGGCGACGTCGAAGTGCTCTCCGCCAACCACCTCGTGGCTCTGGTCCGGGCCGAGCAACTCCCACTCCACTCCGAGGGTGTCCCGGTACCAGTTGATCGTCCCTTCCAGCTTCCGGCGATCGTCGGGGCCGCTGCCCAGGGCTGCCATCCCGTGATCGTGGATCAGGGCGTCGATCTCGGGACGCGACGCCATCTCCCGCACCAGCTCCACCGACCTGACGGTCGAGTCCCACATCTCACGGCCGATCTCGGGCCCGTAGCGGCGGAAGACCTCTTTGACCCCGGCCTTGACGTCGGGCGACACCATCCCGCCGTTTATGGAGGAGGCTCCGCCGGCGATCTCCCCGGCATCCACGACTGTCACGGTCTTGCCCGCATGGGTGAGGCGGAGGGCCGCGGTCAGCCCGGTCAGCCCGGACCCGATCACCAGGTAGTCGGTCTGGTCCGGGAGGTCTGTCGTCAGGCCCTCCGGACGCGGATGATCCTCGACCCAGAACGGGGTCTGTTTCACAGGCTGCGCAGACCCTTTCCGAACAGGTCGGCCATCTCGTTCACCTGATCAGAGGTCATGGTGAGAGGTGGTGAGACCTGGAGGCCTCCGCCGCCCACCGCCCTGGTGAGCACTCCCGCCTCCCGGCAAGCGATGGCGGCACGGGCCGGGAGGGTCTCGTCGTCCCCGACCACGAGTTGGATTGCGGCCAGGGCGCCCACGCCGCGCCGAACGCTCTCTACGACATCGAGCTCCTCCAGGGGGGCGAGTGCGTTGTAGATCTCGTCTTCGAGTTGGGCGGCACGCTGGACGAGACCTTCCCGTTCGATGATGTCGATCACCTTCAGGCCGGCGACACACGCCGTGGTGTGACCCGAGTAGGTGTAGCCATGGCGGAAGATGAGACCGGGGGTTTCGAAGAACGGGGCGGCTATATGGGGTGCAGCCACCACCCCGCCCAGCGGGGCGTACCCGCAGGTGACACCCTTGGCAAAGGTCATGAGATCGGGTTCCAGCCCGAACTTCTTGGCGGCGAACCAGTCGCCGACCCGGCCGAATCCGGTGATCACCTCGTCGGAGATGTAGAGGCCACCGGCGGCTCTCATCGCCTCCCGCACCCGGGTCAGGTAGTCGGTGGTCACGGGACGGATGCCACCGGCCCCGATCACCGCCTCGACGAAGATGCCCGCCACCCGCTCGGCGCCGGCATGATCGATTGCCTTCTCCACCGCCTCGGCGTCGTCGTAGGGCACCATGACGACGTCGGAGACGAGGTCGCCGGTGTAGCCGATCCGGTTCGGCTCCATTCCGCCGAGGCTGGTCCCGTATGTGTGCATGCCGTGGTAGGCCCACTCCCTGGCGATGAAGACGGTCCGCTCCGGTTGGCCGATGGCGTTGAAGTAGCGACGGGCGAGCTTGGCGGCGGTGTCGATGGCATCAGATCCGCCCGAGCCGAAGAAGACCTTGGACTCGGGGTTCGGGGACAGTGAGGCGATCCGGTCGGCGAGGTCGAGGGCCGGTCGGGTGGCGT
The DNA here is from genome assembly GCA_035706345.1 of Acidimicrobiia bacterium. Classification (GTDB taxonomy): domain Bacteria; phylum Actinomycetota; class Acidimicrobiia; order Spongiisociales; family ZC4RG35; genus JANQRA01. The sequence goes on along the minus strand of DASSVE010000190.1, from coordinate 24,855 downwards.
AGTCGATGAAGGTGTGGAAGGCAGGCAGCTTCCGCGCCTGTTCGGCCATTGCGTCGATGACCTCGGTGCGTCCGTAGCCGATGTTCATGTACCAGAGCGAGGCAGCGGCATCGAGGTAGCGGTTGCCCGCCTCGTCGTAGACGTAGATGTCCTCGCCACGGTCGATGATGAACGGTGCGTGCTGCACCTTGGACATGTCAGCAAACGGATGCCAAAGAGATCCCATGGGTGGGCAGGCTAGTGGCCAACCGCTTTCCTAATGCAGGGGATCCGAATATCCGGATCTACGCCGCGTAGAAGCAACGAATTCGAGGAACTCCGCCACTTCTCGCTGCGACCCCAGACGATGGACTGCGGCATGCGACCAGGTCCCGTCGGCCATCGCACGCTCGTACTTCTCGCGCACGCGGGCATGTCTGGTCCAGGTCCACACGATGATGTTCTGGAACGGATCCAGGCTGTAGAGGTTGGAGAACGGTTCGTGGACCCCCGGCCACAGCTCCTCTCTCAGGATGGTGCGGCGCAGCGTTCTCCGGATGACACGGGTCGTGGCGACGCGGCGCGGTGGGTCGAGCCAGACGAAGGTGTCCGCTTTGGGCCACACGACGTCCGCGACGCCGGCACTGGTGTAGTTGCCGTCGATCACCCACCGCTCCTGCTCGCTGAAACGGTCGACTATCGGCAGGAACTCGTCATGAGGCTCGTTGGCGAGACCGTCCCGATGGAAAACAGAGTCCATCTCCAGATGGGGGAGATCGAGAAGGTCGGCCATCCCCCGGGCCACCGTGGTCTTGCCAGAGCCACTGCTCCCCACCACGACGATCCGGTTCAGCTGAGACATAGGGTGATCCCATGGTGCCAGACGGGGTCGTGGTCCCACTACCGAAGAGGCATACTCTCGCCGATGGACGTCGACCTGGTGATCCGAGGCGGACGGATCTTCACCGCCGAGCCGGGGAACCCCTTCGTCGATGCCGTGGCGATACGTGGGGACCGGATCGTGGCGGTGGGTCCCGATGCCGCCAGCGCGAAAGCCTCCGAAGTCATCGATCTGGGCGGCGCCCTGGCCACGCCGGGGTTCATCGACGCCCACGTCCACCCTTCCACCAGCGGGGTCGACCTGCTCCGGTGCCACTTCGACGAAGCCCACGACGCCGCCTCGGCCGTCGAGACGGTGGCCGCCTACGCCCGAGCCAATCCCGACGTGCCTTGGATCATGGGGGCAGGCTGGGCGCCTTCGTGGTTCCCCGGCGGATGCCCCTCGAAGGATCTCCTCGACGCGGTGGTTCCGGATCGGCCGGTCGTGCTTCCGAACTCCGACGGGCACAGTGCCTGGACCAACTCCAAGGCCCTGGAGATTGCGGGGATCGACTCCGGCACCCCCGACCCGTCCGACGGCCGCTTCGAGAGGCTCGCGGACGGGTCACCCCAGGGCACGCTCCACGAAGGGGCCATGAATGTGGTCATGGGCCACGCCCCGGCGGACACGGTCGAGGACTTCGTCGCCGGTGTGCTCAGAGGGCAGGAGGAGCTCTTCCGGTACGGGATCACCGGATGGCAGGACGCCCACGTCGACGAGCCCGTCCACGAGGCGTATTTGCGTCTCGACTCTGACGGACTCCTCAAAGGCCGTGTGGTCGGTGCCATGTGGTGGGAACGGGACCGGGGAATGGAGCAGATCCACCAACTGGTCTCCCGTCGGGAGCGTGCCGGGGACAGGTTCAGACCGATCGCGGTGAAGCTGATGGTGGACGGAGTGGTAGAGAACTTCACCGCCTCGATTCTCGAGTCGTATCTCGATGGCGACGGCAAGCCGACCGGGAACATCGGCATCGACTTCATCGACCCAGACGAGCTCAAGGTCATCGTCTCGCACCTCGACGACCATGACTTCCAATGCCACTTCCACGCCATCGGCGACCGGGGGGTGAGGAACTCGCTCGACGCCGTGGAAGCGGCGGTGCGGCGAAACGGCGCCAGCGGGAACCGTCATCACATCGCCCACATCCAGCTGGTAAACCCGGACGACATCCCCCGTTTCGCCGCCCTGGGAGTCGTGGCCAATGCCCAGCCCCTCTGGGCGTGTCACGACGACCATCAGACCGATCTCACCATTCCCTACATCGGCGAGGACAGATACCGCCAGCAGTACCCGTTCGGCTCCCTGCTCCGGGCCGGCGCCCGGATGGGGATGGGCAGCGACTGGGGCGTATCCACGGCGAACGTGATGGAGGAGGTCGACGTGGCGGTCACCCGGACCGGGGAGACCGGTGGCCCCCTCCTCCCGGAGGAGGCCATCGATCCCATCGACGCCCTGACCGCCTTCACCCTCGGCTCGGCGTACATCAACCACGCCGACGCCGAGACCGGCTCTATTGCGCTGGGCAAGCTCGCCGACCTGGCCATCCTCGATCGGGACCCGTTCGTGGACGGCCCGTTCCGTGAGGCCCAGGTGAGCACCACCATCATCGGTGGCGAGGTGGTCTACCAGCGCCCATGAGAGTCAGCCGGTCTGGGCCGGCGCCGTCGGTGTCCTGCGGAACCACTTCCGGTAGACGAGCACCCCGATCACCAGCAGCGGCCCGATCGTGATCAGCAGCATGGGCAGGGCATAGAGGGCGAAGCTGATGGCCCAGTCGGCCGCCCCCTGCAGGCCGGCCACCAGGTCGCGCACCGCTTCCCGGGCCACTTCGGCCGGCTCCCATGGCTCCTCGACGATGGGGACCGCAGACGGCGTCTGAGTCAGATGGATATCGAGTGTCGCCAGGGTGGTGGCGTTCTCCAGGTACTCCAACTGTCCCTGGATTTGCTCGATCTGGCCCCGAACCGACGACAGCTCGTTGAAGACCGTGATGATCTTCTCCGGGTCGGCGTTGTCCTGCATGCGGACCTCGGTGAGGAGGGCGCGCAGCTCGGTCTCCAGCGCCTCCAGGTTGGTCAGCCGTGCCTCCAGGTCGACGAACTGCTCGGTGACGTCATCGGCTGTCTGCGATTCGGCCACGACCTTGTCGACCAGGTCCCCGATGGCGTCCATGGTCTCCCGGAGACTCTCCGCAGGGACCCGCAGCGTCATCTCGACGTCAGGCTGATCGTCCTCCCCGTTGGTCGGATAGACGTTGGCCGAGGCCACGAAGCCGCCTTTGGACTCCACCAGCGCCACGATCTCCTCGAAGGCGGCCCTGGTCTCACCGGCGTGCAGCTGCATGCTGGCGGTGCGGATCACCTGACGACCGTTCTGCGTTTCGAGGACGATCCGGGCGTCGTCGCCTTCGCCCACACCTGGCGTCTCGGCGCCGCCGGTGGCGCCACTCGCGTCTTCCTCTAACGCTTCACCGTCCTCCGACACCGCCTGGTCCCTCCCGGCACATGCCGTGACGACCAGGATTGCCAGCAGCAGTATCAGTGCTCTTCTCATTTGTCTCTCCCTCGTTCCGCCCGTCACCGGGCTTGGAGGTTGGACGGAGGGCCGATCGGCGACGGTTCCCCGGCTGAGCGCACCACTTGGCGGTAGCGTTGTCGTCATGTTTGGCGGCGAGATGCGTGTCCTGGAGGCCTTCGGGGACTCCACCGACATCGGCCGGGCCCACGGGTCGGTTTGCTCCGAGATGATCCGGAGCTATGTGAACGACCGCATCAACCTCACCTCCCAGGAGGAGTGGAGCGGGGGCGGTGCGGACCGGGACCTCATCCTGAGTTGCGCCGACGAGACGCTGGCCCACCACGAGAGGTTCTCGGAGAGTCTCTACGCCGAGATGACCGCGATGGCAGTGGCGGCGGGGATTACGCCGCAAGAGGCGGTCGCCGTCGGCGGCTTCACCGACCTGGTCGACGTCGTCAGGTCACGGGTGGCGGGTGTGGCCGAGGAGCACAACTGCACCGGCATCATCAACCCCAAGACCGGTCTGTTCGCCCAGACCTGGGACATGCACGCCTCGGCGGGGGAGTACGTCCTCATGCTCAAGATCGACCCGCTGATGGGTCCCGACATGTTCGTGCAGACCACGGCCGGCTGTCTGGGCCAGATCGGGATGAACGAGGCAGGCATCGCGGTCGGGATCAACAACCTCACTTCCATGGGCAAGCCCGGCGTCACCTGGCCTTTCGTGGTCCGCAAGATCCTGGAGCAAGACGACCTCGACGACGCGGTGAAGGTGGTGCTCGACGCCGATCTCGCCGGCGGGCACAACTACTTCATCATGGGCCCGGACGGTGAGGGGGCCACCATCGAGGCCATGCCCCGGAGCCGCAGGGTGACCAGGACCAACGGTTCTCCAGTGGTCCACGCCAACAACTGTCTCTTCCCCGAGACCGCCGCCGAGGAAACGGGTCGTCTGCCGGAATGGGTGAAGAACTCGGACCAGCGTCTCGCCATCGGTGAACAGCTCGCCGATGACCTGGAGGCCTTCTTCGCCAACCCCACGATCTCCCGTAGGGCCAGCCAGCCTCACGAGGTGGCGACGTGCGGGGCTGTGATCATCGAGCCGGCGAAACGCACCATGAAGGCCGTCTGGGGCATCCCGGGAGATCATCCGTGGGAGACCTTTCAACTCTGAGCGTCGAGATCGTCAATCTCGACGCATCCATGGCAGAGGAGTTGGAGAGGATCGAGCATCTCTCCTTCCCGATGGCCAATCGGGAGGAGCTGCTCTCGGCCGATGACATCAGGGCATACGCCGAGGTGTTCCCGGAGGGGTACTTCGTGGCCATGGTCGACGGCAAGCCGGTGGGCCAGGGTGCCGGCATCTATCTCGACTTCGACTTCGACCGGCCCCAGCACACGATCGTCGAGATCACGGGCGAGCATCAATGCGGCAACCACGACCCGGATGGAGACTGGTACTACGGGACGGATATCAGCGTCCACCCTGACTACCGGGGCATGGGCATCGGACGTCTCCTCTACAAAGCGCGCAAAGACCTGGTGCGCCGGGACGGGAAGCGAGGGATCATCGCCGGCGGCTCCCTGCCCGGCTATTTCGAGCACAAGGACCGGATGAGTGCCGCCGAGTACGTCGAAGCGGTGGTGGCGGGTCAGTTGGTCGACCCCACCCTCACCTTTCAACTCCACAACGGTTTCCAGGTGAAGGGGCTGCTCGAGGGGTACATCGAGGACGAGTCCGACGACGGCTGGGCGGCCCTGATCGTCTGGGAAAACCGCTGATGCTGGAGACGGTCAGCCTCATCGCCGGCTCGGGCTGGGCTTCTGGCCTCAACCTCTATCTGGTGGCTCTCATGCTCGGGTTCGCCGGGAGGGCCGGATGGGCTGACATCCCGGCGGTGCTGACCCGAACCGACGTGATGATCGTCGCCGGGGTGCTCTTCGTCGTGGAGTTCTTCGCCGACAAGGTCCCCTTCCTGGACAGCTTCTGGGACGCTCTGCACACCTTCATCCGTCCTCTGGGAGCGGCGGCGATCGGGGCCGTTGTGGCCGGAGAGTCCGCCAGCATCGGTGCCGCGGTCGGCGGGATAGTCGGTGGCGCGCTGGCGCTCGATGCCCACTCGGCGAAGGCGAGCACGAGGGTGGTGGTCAACGCCTCACCGGAACCGGTGAGCAACGTGGCACTGTCGCTCTTCGAGGACTTCAGCGTGGCGGCGCTGGTGACGCTGGCTCTGACCTACCCGGTGATCACGATCATCGTGGTCGCCATCCTGGTGGTTGCGGCGACCGCTCTCACCATCTGGCTGTGGCGGGTGGTGCGCCGCGTTTACGGGAGAGTCAAGGCCCGGTTCCCGGGGATCGAGTTCTGACCGGGTCACACCCCGGTCTTGCGCTCCGACATCCCGTTGAGGATCTCGAGGACCACCCGGTTGGCCAGGTAGGCGGTCTGCTCACCGGGGCCGTCGTAGGGAGGTGACACCTCGACGATGTCAGCGCCCAACACCACCAGCTCCTTGGAGAGACGACGCACCGTGTCGAGGATCTGCCGGGAGTTGAGGCCACCCGGCTCAGGGGTGCCGGTCCCGGGGGCCAAACCAGGGTCGACCACGTCGATGTCAACCGAGATGAAGACGCCCTTGGCCCCACCTTCCAGGGAGTATGCGACCGCCTCGTCGACGACGTCGTTAAGGCCCCGCTCCTCGATCTCGTTCATCAGGAACGACCGCATCTTGTGCAGCCGCATCCAGTCCATGACCTCGGGTTCCGGCCAGTAGCCGCGCAGGCCGATCTGGACGAAGCGGTGACCGGGAACGGCGCCCGACTCGATGAGCCGCCGCATCGGCGTCCCGTGCCCGATGAGCCCGCCGTTCTGGGTGAACCCGGTGTCGGCGTGGGCGTCGAAATGGATCAGGGCGATCTCCCCGAACCCGTGCACCCGGGCCACCCCGAGAGCATCCGGCCACGTGATGGTGTGGTCCCCGCCGAGGATGATCGGGACCTTGCCGGCCCGCGCCACGTCGGTGACCACGTCGGCGATCCGCTCGATCGACTCCTCGAGCTGGCCGGGGCGGACGTACACATCGCCGATGTCGACCACGCCCAGCACCTCGAAGGGGTCGAGACCAGTGGGCAGATGCGGGCGGTACCCGTCCATGGCCCCATAGTCGGCGTTCCTGATCGCCGATGGCCCGAACCGGGCTCCCGGGCGGTAGGTGGTGCCCCAGTCGAAGGGCGCCCCCAGGATGACCACATCGCCGTCGCCCATCTCCTCCATGGTCACCGCCGGACAACCCAGGAACGAGCTTCGGGATGCAAAGGAGATGTACTCGGCCGAGGCGAAGGGGATCTCCTTCTTACGGTCGTCGTAGGGCGTGAACATCCGGCCGGTACGCTAACTGACGCCCGAAGTGACCGATCTCCCTACCCCCGAGCAAGTACAGCGCACCTACCTGACCCTCATCCTGCTCCAGACCCTGGCCGCCTCCCTGATCTGGGGCGTGAACACACTGTTCCTTCTCGAGGCCGGGCTCTCGCTGACCGAGGCGTTCGTGGCCAACGCCGCCTTCACGGCGGGGATGGTCATTTTCGAGGTGCCCACCGGGGTCGTCGCCGACGCCGCCGGTCGCCGGGTCTCGTTCATCATCGGCGCCGCCACCCTCCTGGTCACGACGGCGCTCTATCTCGGTCTCTGGTACATCGAGGCCGCCATCGGATGGTGGGTGGTCGTCTCTGCCCTGCTCGGTCTGGGGTTCACTTTCTTCTCCGGGGCGACAGAGGCCTGGCTCGTCGACGCTCTCGACGCCACCGGATACAACGGCTCGGTGGAGAAGGTGTTCGGGAGGGGTCAGACCGTGACCGGCGTCGCCACCCTGATCGGCACGATCGCCGGAGGGTTCCTCGCCCAGGTCAGCCTGGGGCTTCCGTACATCCTGCGCTCGGTGCTGCTGCTGGCGGTGATAGTTGTGGCCTTCTTCTCGATGCACGACATCGGGTACACCCCGCATCGCGGGGCCTCGATCCGGGCGGAGATCAGGGGGATCCTGCAGGCCTCGATCAAGCACGGTTTCGGGAATCCTCCGGTGCGGATGTTCATGTGGGCGGCGCCGTTCGGGATGGGGATCGGAGTGTGGGTGTTCTACGCCTTCCAGCCCTATCTCCTGGAGCTGTTCGGAGACCCGAACGCCGTGTACCTCTCCGGCATCGCCGCTGCCCTGTTCGCGGTGGCGCAGATGATCGGCGGGGCATCGGTTAGCTGGGTCCGCCGCCACTTCAAGACGAGGACGGGCATCCTGCTGACCCAGATCGTCTTGTCGTCGCTGGCCCTGGTGGGCGTGGGTCTCGCCGAGTGGCTCGAGATCCCGATCGGGTTCTGGGTCGCCATCGGCCTCCTCGCCGTGGTGGCCCTGGGTTGGGCCCTGTCGATTCCGGTGCAGCAGGCGCTCATAAACGCGGTGATCCCGTCCCAGCAGCGGGCGACGGTGCTCTCCTTCACCTCCCTGATGTCGAGCGCCGGGGGAGTCGTCTCCCAGCCCGCACTGGGCCGGGTGGCCGACGTGTACTCGCTGGGCGTGGCCTACATCATCTCCGGCCTGCTCTATCTGATCCAGTTCCCCTTCGTGCTGGCCGCCCGCCGCATGCGTCTCCCGGCCGACGACACCGCCACGGCAGAGGTGGTATCTCCTTCCTAAGGAAGGGGAGCCGAAATACCGGCTCTATGCCGCGCGGAATGCAACGTGCCTACTCATCGCGCAGGCTGAAGACGATCGTCTGCAGATCGGTGAACTCGTGGGTGCGCTGCCGTCCCCACCCGGTGTCGGTGCCCGCCGCCCCGCCGAACGGCTGGAAGGTCTCCCAGGTGTCGGTGGAGTCGTTGACGATGACGGTTCCCGAGCGGATCCGGTCGGCGTAGTAGAAGGCCTTGGACAGGTCGTTGGTGAAGACCGCCGCCTGGAGCCCGAGACGGGTCCGGTTGGCCACACCCACTGCGTCCTCGTCGTCGCGGGCGGTGAGGATGGGAAGCACCGGTCCGAAGGATTCCTCCCGGGAGACCATCGAGTCCTCGGGCACCTTGTCGACCACGGTGAACTCGTAATAGAGATCGGTGGGGTGGCCGGTGGCGCGCCTGCCCCCGAGCAGGATCTCGGCGCCCCGCTCCACGGCGTCGGCCATGTGACGATCCATCTTGTCCGCCGTGGCCGCATTGTTGAGCGGGCCCATCGTGGTCTCCTCGTCGAAGGGGTCGCCGAGACGCACCACGTCCGCCGCCTTGAGAGCGGCGTCGACGAACTCGTCGTGCACGTCCTCGAGGACGATCACCCTCTCAGTGGCGACACAGACCTGACCGGCGTTGTAGTAGGCGCCGTAGACCGCGGCCTCGGCGGCCTTGGTGATGTCGGCGTCGGCGGTGACGATCGTCGGCCCGTTCCCCGACATCTCCATGATCGACCGCTTCAGACCCATCTGGGAGACGATGCGGGCGCCGGTCGCCGACGACCCGGTGAACCCGACCGCGTCGACCCCGGCATGGGTGACCATGGCCTCGCCGATGTCACCGGCACCGGGGACGATCGAGATGGCGCCCTTGGGCACCCCGGCCTCCTCGAACACCTTCGCCATCTCGAGCAACGCCCAGCAGGTGAACTCCGGCGGCTTGACGATCAGAGCGTTGCCGGTGGCCAGACCCGGCCCGACGTACTCCATCGGGATCATCACCGGGAAGTTCCACGGCGTGATGGTGGCCCAGACCCCCACGGGACGATGGACGGTGAACATGCGCCGGTTGCGGGCGGTGGTGGGGATGAACTCCCCCGACAGGCGTTTCACGTCCTCGGCGGCGATGTGGAAATAGTCGCCGGACTCGGCGATGTCATCCTTCGCCTCGGCGGCGTATGGCTTCCCCTGCTCCAGCGTGAGGATCCGCGCCACCTCCTCGACCCTGTCCTGCCAGAGGTCGTAGATGCGGAGGCACAACTCGGCTCGTTCGAAGGCGGTCCAGTGCCGCATCTCCTCGGTGGCGTCCCGAGCGGCGGCTACGGCTCGATCGATGTCGGCCGGAGACGCCTTGGGGACGTTGTAGATGTGCTCGCCGGTGACCGGGGACCGGACCTCGTAGTGATCGTCACCGGTGCCCTCGGTCCACTCCCCGGCGATGAAGAGCTGGAGATCCTTCGCCATGGCGGAAAGGTAGTCGACGGGCCTCAATCCTGAACAATGGTTCAATCGGTAGGCTCGCGGCAGACGTTCAAGGAGTGAGATGGGTCTGCAGGGAAGCAAAGGCGTCGAGTGGTACCAACGTGCCGCCTCGAAGCTGATCAACGGCGTGTCGAGCCAGTTCCGGGATTGGGGCCCCGAGGACACCCTGGTCATCGAACGAGGCGAGGGCGGGCACGTCTACGACGTCGACGGCAAGCGCTACATCGACTACCAGTGCGGCTTCGGCCCGATCATCCTCGGCCATGCCGACGAGAGGGTCGGTGCCGCGGTGGCCGAAGCCGTCGCCAGCGGCACCACGTTCGCCATGACCCAGACCCGCGAGGTGGAGGCGGCCGAGAAGGTTATGGAGGCTCTCCCCTGGGCGGAGGGCATGAGGTTCACCAACACCGGCACCGAGGCCACGATGCACTCGCTCCGGCTCGCCCGAGGCATCACCGGACGCGACGTGGTCCTGAAATTCGAGGGTCAGTACCACGGGGTCCACGACTACCTGATGTTCTCCACCGCGGGAGCGCCCCCGACCGGTCTGGGATCTCGGTTCCGACCTGTTCCCTGGCAGTCGAGCTCGGGGATCCCCGAGGCGATCCGCTCCTACATCCGGACCCTCCCCTTCAACGACATAGACCTGGCCCGACGTGTCTTCGAGGACGAAGGCCGGCGCATCGCCGCAGTGATCGTCGAGCCGATGCTGGGCAATGCCTTCGGGCTCACCCCGGTGGACGGGTTCCTCCAGGGTCTGCGCGACCTCTGTGACGAATACGGGGCCGCCCTGATCTTCGACGAGGTCAAGACCGGGTTCCGCATCGCCACCGGCGGCGCCCACGAGCACTTCGGAGTGGCGCCCGACATCGGCACCTATGCCAAGGCCATGGGCAACGGGTTCCCGGTGGCCGCCATCGCGATGAGAGGCGTGTTCCTCGAAGGGTGGCGGCGGGGCGGGATCGGCCAGGCCGGCACCTACTCGGGCAACGGGATCGCCGCCGCCGCAGCCAACGCCACCGTCACCCAACTGCTCACCGGGGAGCCACTGGCCCGGGTGGAGAAGGTAGGCCGCTCACTGATGGAGGGCATCGAGCGAATTCTCAATGGTCGCGGCGTCCCGGGGAAGGTCACCGGGCACCCGGCCATGTTCTCGGTCTTCCTCGGCGAGGGCGACATCACCGAATTCAGGCACACCGCCCGGCACGACACCGATCTCTACGAGGACATCTGCTTCCGGATGATCGCCAAGGGAGTGATGCCCTGCCCGGATGCACTCGAGCCATGGTTCATCTGCGCCGCTCACACCGATGAGGACGTCGCCGAGACCTTGCAGGTCTTCGAGGAGTCGCTGGACGAGGCTCTCCGAAGCGGGTGATCAGGAGAGCGGGCCACGCCGACGAGGAAGTCCTCCTCGAACTGATAAAGGAGTTCTACGAAGTCGACGGGCACGAGTTCCACCCGGTCACGGTGAAAGGCGGCCTCAGCCCGCTGCTCACTTCGGATCGCTACGGAGTGGTGCTGCTCGCCGAGGACCCCGATCCGGTCGGGTATGCCGTGCTGGTCTGGAGCTACAGCATCGAGTCGGGGGGCCGCGACGCCTTGCTCGACGAGATCTACGTGCGGACTCCGGGCGAGGGCATCGGCCGGGCGCTCATGGACGAGGTGTTCGAGGAAATGCGTCGTCAGGGATTGAGGCGGATCTTCCTGGAGACAGAAGCCGAGAACGAGCAAGCCCGGGCCTTCTATCGCAGTATCGGATTCAATGCCGAGGACTCCATCTGGATGACCGCCGACATAGGGTGAGGCCATGATTCGTGTTGCCGTATCTGGTGCCGGGGGCAAGCTGGCCGGCCCGATCATCAGCGCCATCGCCGCCAGCGACGATCTCGAGATCTCGGCGTTGTACAACCCGAACCGCGGTGGTCAGGAGATCGAGGGACTCCCGGTCACTGCGGACGCTGCGGGGGTGAAGGCCGATGTCGTCGTCGAAACCGCCCACCCGGACGTGGTGATGGACAACCTGGCTGTGTGGCGCGATTCCGGAGCGGCAGCGGTAGTCGGGACCTCAGGCTTCACCCCACAACGGCTCGAAGAGCTGCGATCGGTCTGGGGCGACGCCACCCCTTGTCTCGTGGTGCCCAACTTCTCGATCGGGGCCACTCTCATGATGAAATTCGCCGCCGAGGCTGCCTCTCATTTCGCCGCCGTCGAGATCATCGAGCGTCACCACGACACCAAACCGGACGCCCCCAGCGGGACGGCCCTGGCGTCGGCCATGGGGATCAGCAAAGGAGGGGGCAGCTCGTCGCAGCAGTCGGCGGAACTGGTGCCCGGCGCTCGTGGCGCCGACGTCGAAGGGGTCAGGGTCCACGCCATCAGGCTCCCCGGGCTCATCTCCCAACAGGAAGTGGTCATGTCGAACGCCGGAGAGGTCCTCTCCATCGAGCATCTCTCCACCAGCTATCAGAGCTTCGCCAACGGCGCCCTTCTCGCCATCCGGCGCGTGGGGTCCCTGGCCGGCGGGGTCCACTTGGGGTTGGACGCGGTCCTGGGATAGGTTCGGCCCATGGCGAAGATCCACGGAGGCCAGATCGTTGCGAGGGCGCTGCTGAACGAGGGTGTCGACACCTTGTTCACCCTCACTGGCGGTCACATCGTCCCCATCCTCGACGGTTGCCTGCAGGAGGGGATCCGAATCGTCGATGTGCGCCACGAGCAGACCGCGGCGCATGCCGCCGAGGCATACACCCGTCTGACCGGACGGCTCGGTGTGTGCGCGGTCACTGCCGGGCCCGGCGTCACCGACACCATGACCGCGGTGGCCACCGCCTTCTACGGGACCACTCCGATGCTGGTCATCGGGGGCCGTCATCTGATCCGTCAAGAGCTCAAAGGTGGGCTCCAGGAGATGGACCACACCCGTCTTTTCCATTCGATCACCAAGTGGGCGGCTACGGCATGGCAGGTGGATCGTCTCGCCGATTACGTCGCCACCGCGGCCCGGCATGCCTTCGAGGGCCGGGGTGGCCCGGTGTTCCTCGACGTGCCAATGGACGTTCAGTTCGACATGGTGGAGGAGACCGCGGTCCGCTTCCCCAGCGACTACCGCCAGTCGGCCGGCTTCGGCGCCGACCCGGGGACCCTGGACGCCATCGTCGACCGGCTATGTGGTGCCGAGAAGGTGGTCGTGTTCGCGGGAGCGGGCGCTCGTGCCGCCGGGAGCAACCATCTGGCCGACCTCGCCGACATCCTCCAGGCGCCGACCTATCTGAACAGCCGGGCGCGCGGGTCCCTGCCGCACAATCACCCCTTGCTCGGCAACTATCAGCGCAGCCGGGCCATGGCCGGAGCGGAGGTCGTGCTCGCCCTTGGGGTGGACTGGGACTTCCGCACCGGGTACGGCGAGAGCGTCTCACCCGAGGCCGTGGTGATCCAGATCGACGCAGACGCAGCCAAGGTGGGCTGGAACCGCCCGGCCCACATCGGGGTGGTGGCGGATCCGATGACCGTGGTCGCCCAGCTGGTCGAGCGGGCCGACGATCTGCGCCGGGTGGACACTCCGGTGTGGACCAAGGAGATCATGGACGCCGAGGCGGCCAAGATCGAGGAGGCGATGGCCGCCGCCGCGGACGACTCCTCACCGGTGATGCCGAACCGGTTCGCCAAGGAAGTGGCCGACTTCTTCGGGCCCGACTCCATCGTCGCCGTGGACGGGGGTGACATCGTCTCCACGACCGCTCGCTGGCTGCAGACCTCGACGCCGGGTCATGTCCTCGACCCGGGTCCCTTCGGGACACTCGGGACCGGGCCCGCTTACGCCATCGCCGCCCAGACCGTGTTCCCGGAGAAGACCGTCGGCATCGTGTTCGGTGACGGCGGCTTCGGCTTCCACGGGATGGAGTACGACACCATGGTGCGTCATGGTCTCCCCATCATCGGGATCATCGGCAACGACGGGGTCTGGTCGAACATCAAGACGTTCCACCGCATGGCATACCCGGAGCGGCTGGTGGCGACCGACCTCGGGGTCCGGCCATACCACGAGATGGTGAAGGGGCTCGGCGGTCACGGCGAGTTCGTCGACGACCCAAACCAGATCAGGCCTGCTCTGGAGCGTGCCCGGGAATCTGGTCTGCCTTCCCTCATCAACGTCCACCTGGCCGAGACGATGAGGATGTCGTCCAACTACAACCAGTAGCGCTTCAGAGGAAGGCCACCGTCAGGCTGCCCACGATGAAGCAGTAGATGGCGAAGGGGAGGAGGCCGATTCGGCGCAGGGTGGCCAGGAGCAGGGCGATGGCCAGGTAGCCGGAGATGGCGGCCACGACGAAGGCGACCAACAACTCTGGGCCAAAAGCACCTTCTTCTATCGCCACCGGAAGCGAGATGAGCCCGGCCCCCGCGATCGCGGGGATGCCCAGGAGGAATGAGAACCGGGCCGCCTGGGTGGGCTCGAACTTGCGGCCGTTCCCGGCGCTGATGGTGATGCCCGAACGAGAGATGCCAGGGATGAGGGCGATGGCCTGGGCGACCCCGACCACGATGGCGTCCGGGATGCGTCCCTCGGTCAGTTGACGCATCCCTCTCGCCAGCAACTGACCGATCACCAGGATGATCCCGGTCCCGATCATGGCCAGGCCGATATAGGTCACATTCTCCTGGATGCTCTCGATGCGGTCCCGAAGCGGCAGCCCGACGAGGACCGGGAGCGTTCCGACCAGCACCAGGAGAGCGATCTTGCGACCCTCCGGGTCTCGCCGCATCCGCAGCACCGACATCACGTCGGCCCGGAAGTAGACGAGAACGGCGACCAGGGTTCCGAGATGGAGCACCGCCGACACGGCCAGGTCGGGGGTGGGAACGTCGAATCCGAGCTGGCTGAGGAACTCGGGGATGATGACGAGATGGCCCGACGACGAGATGGGCAGGAACTCGGTGAGACCCTGGACGAGACCCCAGATGATGGCGGCTAGCACCGGGGCACGGTAGTTACCCGGTCGACACCATCACGGCCAGTCGCCCGTTGGCCGACGCCACGGCCACCGCAGCCGACTCCTCGGGTGGGACGGCCACACCACCGTCGGCGGCCGCGAACGGGTCGTCGGAGCCCAGAGAGGCCACCACCCCCGGCACCTCCGTGCCGTCGTCCAAGAGGACGAGTCTGACTTCCTCACCGACATCGGCCCCCTGGGGGAGGGAGACGGAGACCACCCACCAGCCGGTGGGCACGACCGCACCCGCCTCCGACACGTCGGAGGCAAGCACAGGGTCGCCTTCTGGAATGGGCCGGGTGGCGACCTCGCCCAGCGCCGCGGTCTCCATCAGGCCGGAGGGCGCAGGCGTCATCAACGTGTTGGTCTCGTCGATCGGCTCGCCGAGGGCGATCGGTCGGCTGGCGAAGGGGACAGGGACGGAGGGGTCGGGGCGAAACTCGATGTAGACCGCAACCGCCGCCACCAGGATGACCAGGGCCCAGCGGCCCCAGGGCATCGGCTGGAACCAGAGCATGGTTCGACCGTATTGAGGGCCGGCCCGGGTTGGAAGGGTGTCGCGGGGTCAGGCGCCTTCGGATGACGAGCTGGTCGTGGTGGCAGCCGCCGCCTTCTCGCCGGACTTGGCCGACTTGGAGTTGTCGGATCCGGAAGAAGAGGACGACGAGACTGAAGTCTTGCTGTCAGTGGCGTAGAAACCGTCGCCCTTGAACACGATGCCGCGCGCATGGAAGATCTTCTGGAGGTCGCCGCCGCACTCCTTGTGCTTCTTCAGCGGCTTGTCCGAGAAGGACTGGAAGATCTCGATGTGCTCTCCGCAGTTCTTGCAGACGTATTCGTAGGTTGGCATGAGATGAAGGGCTCGACCGCTCGTTGATGGTGGACTACGACGATTTTAGAACCCGCACCCGGTCTGTTCCATTCCGTCGCAGGTCAATATGATCGCCACATGACTCTCGCCATCGGCCTGGCCCTCGTGGCCGCATACCTGGTGGGGAGCATCGATTTCGCCGTGGTCATCGCCCGCATGCATGGCGTCGACATCCACTCCGTGGGGAGCGGCAACCCCGGGGCGTCCAACGTCCTCCGCTCCATCGGGAGGGTCCCCGCCGCACTAGTGCTCGTGGGCGACACGCTCAAGGGTGTGATCGGGGCCGCCATGGGGATGGTCGCGTCGGGCACCGCAGATCCCCAGAACGAGTGGGCGTTCCTGGCCGGTCTGGTGGCGGTGATCGGCCATTGCTACCCGATCTTCCACAAGTTCAAGGGCGGCAAGGGTGTAGCCACCGGGCTCGGCGTGTTGTTCTTCACCGTGCCCCTCGTTGGCCTGATCGTCGTGGTGAGCTGGCTCGTCCTGGTGAAGCTGACCAAGACCGCGTCCATCTCCTCCCTGATCGTCGTGTTCGCCGCCATCCCGCTCGCCATGTGGCAGGGGGTGAGGGGGATGAGCCTGGTCTGGCTCACGGTCACCGCCCTGTTCGTCGTCTGGCGCCATCGGTCCAACATCCAGCGTGTCCTCAGGGGCGAAGAGCAGAAGGTGGAGGCGTGAGCATCGACGTGGCCGTGATCCCGGCGGCCGGGCGCGGCACCCGCATGAGACCGGCCACCCGTGTGGTTCCCAAGGCGCTGATCACCGTGATCGACCGCCCGGCGATCCAGTACGCGGTGGAGGAGGCCGCACGGGCGGGAGCCAAAGAGGCGGTGGTGGTCGTCGATCTCGATGCCGGCCATCTCATCGCCCAGCACTTCAGTCTCGGCGGGCCACTTCCCGGTCTCGAGGACATTCGGGTCCGGCCGGTGGTGCAGGAGGAGCCGTTGGGTCTGGGTCACGCCGTGTACGAGGCAGCCGAGATGGTGGCGGACCGTCCCTTCTTCTGCCTGCTCTCGGACAACATCGTCCGTCCCGGTCACGATGTCCTGACCCGCATGGCGGCCGGTAGTGACGACGGCCAGACGTCGGTGGTTTGTCTCCGCCGCTACTCGGACGAGTACCTCGACAAATACGGGTTCGTGATCCCGAAGTCGGAGGTGGTCGACGACTACCTCGAGCTCGGCGGCGCCGTCGAGAAGCCCGGCGTCGGCAATGCCCCGTCCAACCTCGGGTTGGTCGGTCGTTATCTCTTCACGCCCGAGGTGTTCTCGATCCTGGACAAGATCGACCCCGGGTTCGGCGGTGAGATCCAGCTCACCGATGCCATCAACGAGCTGGGTGCCAGAGGCAGGCTGCGTGGCTTCGTGGCCGAAGCCGAGCTGCTCGACACGGGCACCCCCCAGGGTCTCATCCATGCCACCGCCGTCCTCGGCGCACATCAGTTCGGCCCGGGGGTACTTGGACTGTGAGGACGATCGAGGAGGTTCGGGCCACGATCCTCTCCACGGTGCGTCGGCTGCCCACCGAGACGGTGCCCTTCCAGGAGGCGATGGCCCGGGTCCTCGCCGCGGCCGTCGTCGCCCCTCACGACGTCCCCAGTTTCACCAACTCCGCCATGGACGGGTACGCGGTGCGTGCTGCCGACGTGGCCAGCCCGGGGGCGGTCCTCGAGGTGGTGGAGGACGTGGCCGCAGGCCAGGTTCCACTTCTCGAGGTGGGAGAGGGTCAGGCGATCAAGATCATGACCGGCGCACCGGTCCCGAGAGGCGCCGACACCGTGGTCCGGGTAGAGGACACCGAAGCCGAGAACGGGAAGGTCCGCATCAACGTGTCGGTCCAGCCGGGCACTTCGGTACGGCCTCCCGGTGGCGACGTCGCCGCCGGCACCGTCGTATTCGCCGAAGGTGTCCGTCTTTCGGCCGCCCACATCGGGGTCCTGGCCACCATCGGGGTGGTGAGCCCGGTGGTCTCGAGACGGCCGAGAGTTGCCGTGATGTCTACCGGGGACGAATTGGTCCCTCCCGACACCATCGACCTGAGCCCCGGTCACATCCGCGACTCGAACCGGCCCATGCTGCTGGCCCTGGTCGCCGAAGCCGGCGCCACCCCGGTGGACATGGGGACGATCCCCGATGACGCAGACGCTCTGCGCGCCGCACTGGGCCAAGCCGCCGCCGAGACCGACGCCATCGTCACCTCCGGAGGAGTTTCGATGGGGGAGTACGACGTCACGAAGATGGTCCTCAGGGAAGAAGCCGACGTCGGCTTCTACCCGGTGGCGATGAAGCCGGGGAAACCTCAGGGATTCGGGACACTGGGCGGTACTCCCTTCTTTGGGCTCCCCGGGAACCCGGTTTCGGTCCTGGTCTCGTTCGAGCAGTTCGTCCGCCCGGCGCTGCTGTCGATGCAGGGCGCCCGCGCGTTGCTCCGTCCCAGGGTCACCGGTGTCGCCGGAGAGCCACTCCACTCCGACCCGGCCAAGGAGGAGTTCGTCCGGGTGCGGTTCACCGCCGACGGGCCTCCGCCCACCGTGGTCCAGAGCGGCGGGAGCGGGTCCCATGTCCTGTCCGGTGCCGCCAACGCCGACGCCTTCGCGGTGATCCCGGTCGGAACTGAGGCTGTGGAGGCAGGAGACGAAGTCATGCTGGAGCTGTTCCGGGCCGCCGAGACCAGAGCCATCGGTCGTGACTGACCCCGAGTTCACCCACCTGAACGAGAGGGGTGAGGTGCACATGGTCGACGTCGGCGACAAAGAGGTGACCACCCGCACCGCCATCGCCGAGGGCACGGTTCGCATGCCACCGGAGTTGGTGGAGAAGTTCTTCAGCGGTGGGCTGGGAAAGGGCGACGCCGCCGCGGTGGCACGGGTCGCCGGGATCATGGGGGCCAAGAAGACCGCCGAGCTGATCCCGCTCTGCCACCCGATCGACCTCACGTCGGTGGAGATTTCATTGGAGCCGGGTGGGCATGGCGTCGAGATCACGGCTACCGTTTCGACCCGAAGCCGAACCGGCGTCGAGATGGAAGCCCTGACGGCAGTCT
This sequence comes from Acidimicrobiia bacterium, assembly GCA_035706345.1. GTDB lineage: Bacteria > Actinomycetota > Acidimicrobiia > Spongiisociales > ZC4RG35 > JANQRA01. The sequence goes on along the minus strand of DASSVE010000190.1, from coordinate 6,377 downwards.
CGACGGCGGCGCTCACGGTTTACGACATGGTCAAAGGCCTGGAGCGTGGAGTGACGATCGAGTCGGTGCGCCTTCGCAAGAAGGAGGGGGGCCGCACCGGCACGTGGGAACGCCGCCCTGAGGTCGTTGATTGAGCCGGAGCGCGAAACTACGCTTCAGCAGCGGACGGAGTTAACTGAATACAAATGAGTGCTACCCCCCTCATAATCAGCGCGCTGGTGATTGCCGCTATCTGGGCCGTATACCTGCTCCCCAATGTCTTCGGGGAGAGGGGTAGCGCCTCCTCGATGAACTCCACCGAGGAATTCGACCGCTGGACCCACTCCATGGCCCACGTCCAGAAACAGTCCGCCTACGACCTCGCCGCCAGCCAGAGAGACCTGATCAAGACCAGGCGTCGCCGAATCCTCACCGTTCTGATGGTCCTCGCCGCCGGAGCATTCGGGGCGGCCGTGTACTACAAATCGATGCCCTGGCTGCTCACCGGGCTGTTCTTCACCTCACTCGTCGTTCTCTACGTCACCGCCCTTGCCCAAATGAAGCAGCGGCGGCTCCAGAGGCTCAAGGTGACCCACGTGGCCGAGCGGCCCACCGAGTGGGAAGAGCCTCAGGTCAAAGTCATCGCCCGTTGACCCCCGACCTCTCCGACGAGGTCCGCTCCGTACTCGACACCCGCTTCGCTGCCCGCGAGCGCGCCATCACCGAGTCGCGAAAAGTGATACGGGCGGCGGCCAACGCGATCAGGGCCTTGCACCGATCAGAGTGGGATGAAGCCGAGGCCCTCATCACGCAGTCCGGGGAGATCCTCGCCGGCATCGGCGACTCGCTTGCCGAGAGCCCCGAGCTCAGGATGCACGCCGTCGTCTTCGACGCCGAGAAGGAGTACGCCGAGGCCCGGATCACCCAGGCCGTTTTCACGGGGGCGGAGATCCCTTCGTTCCGTTCAGTTGGCGTAGATGCCGTCGCCTATCTCCACGGGCTGGGGGAGGCCGTGGGCGAGATGCGGCGGCGGATGCTCGACTTGCTCAGGGGCGACCAACTGGAGACGGCCGAGAGGGTTTTGGAGGAGATGGACCGGATCGTCGACCTCCTTGCCCAGATGGACTATCCGGATGGGATGACCAGCGGGCTGCGCCGGACCACCGACGTCGCCAGGTCCCTGGTCGAGCGCTCACGGTCCGACCTCACGGTCACCGTGGTCCAGGACCGGCTTCGGCGCGATCTGAGAGACTGATCACTCCTCAGGCATGGCCCGGCGTGCGTAGAGGTCGAAGTGGGGGATGGCGAACTCGACCCACCCGTAGCGGGGCGAGTAAATCAGACCCTCCCGGATGAGACGATCGCGGAAGGCAGCCACTTGGGAGGTGGTCTTGCCGGCGGCGGCGGCGACATCACCGGAGCGATGTGGTCCGGGTCCCAGGGAAGCCAGAGCCTGCACGTAGGAGATCTCCGAGGCGGGGATCCGGGCGAGCCGGGCGGCGAAGAACGAGGCATCCAGAGCCTGGGATGCGTTGGCCGCGGCTCGATCGACGTCCTCCAAGGAGATCGGCTCGTCCTGGGCCGCGTTCCAGGTGTGATACGCCCAGGTCTGGACGAAGAACGGGTAGCCGTCGGACCGGTCGACGATCGCCTCGGTGGCCTGCCTCGACCAACTCACCCCAAGTTCCTCGGCCGGTCGCACCACCGCCTGGGTGACCTGCTCGGGGGTGAGCGGGCCGAGATCGGTGACCCGGAACATGCGCTCGGCATACGTAGACGCCGACGCCACCACCCCGACCAGGTTGGGCAGACCGGCCAGGGCGCAGAAGAGCGGCAGCCCGTCCTGGTTGCAGCGGTGAACCCCGGCCAGGATGCGACGCAGGTCGTGGGCGATCACCATCTGGGCCTCGTCGATGGCGAGCATGACTCCCACTTCCCGCTTGGCGGCGACCCGGGCGATCTCGACCACGACGTCGGAGAGGGCCTCCCGGTCGGGGGTGGTCTGGAACCGGTCGACGCTGAGCCCGGTCCCGGCCACGGTCAGCGACACCGACTCGATGCTGCGCAGGGCCCGGCTGGCGCCGGATCGGTCCAGGTCCTCTACCAGACGCCGCGACTGCCGTAGAAGACTGCGGACGGTGTCGTCACCACCGACGGCCTCGACCCGGATGACCCGGAACCCGGTGTGCTCGGCGAGGGCGGTCAGCTTGCCGAGCAGCACGGTCTTGCCCACTCCCCGCAACCCGGTGATCAGCTGGTGCTGGCTGGTGCGGGCCGAGATGACCCGCCGCATCGCGATCTCCGAGTCCTCGATGACCTGGTCGCGACCCACCAGTTCCGGTGGTGGGGTTCCCGCCCCGGGGGCATAGGGGTTGGCGATCGGGTCGTAGGCTTCAACCGACATGCCGTGACTTTAACAAGACTCGTTAAAGTCGAGGCAATCCCGTCGAACCCGCTTCCTAATGCTGTGGATCCGAAATACCGGATCTCCGCCGCGCAGAAAGGGCGGACGAGCCCGGTCCCGACCGTCCCCGTATGATGCCGCCATGGAGTTTGCCGGAGTCCGTCTCGACGTCGAAGACCGGACGGCCACCATCACACTGGCCCGTCCCGAGAAACGCAACGCCCTCAGCCTCGAGATGTTGCAGAACCTGATCAAGGCACTTGAGGCGGTCCCAGGGGAGACGGGGGTGATCGTGCTCGCGGCCGAAGGACCGGTGTTCTCCGCCGGTCACGATCTCGGCGAGATGATCGACCGTCCCGACGACTACTACTCGGAGCTCTTCGCCAGCTGCACCCGGATGATGGAAGGTATCCATGCCGCCCCGCAGCCGGTCATCGCCAAGGTCCAGGGACCGGCCACCGCCGCCGGTTGCCAGCTGGTGGCGTCGTGCGACCTTGCGATCGCGTCGGAGAACGCATGGTTCGCCACACCAGGGGTCTCCATCGGCCTGTTCTGTTCCACACCACTGGTCCCGGTGAGCCGGGCCGTCGGCCACAAGCGAGCCATGCAGATGCTTCTCACCGGCGAGCCGGTGCCGGCGGCCCAGGCAGTGGAGTGGGGCCTGATCAACCAGGCGGTACCGGCGGCCGAGCTCGAGGCGGCGGTGGAAGAACTGGCCGGAAAGATCCTGCAGTACTCGTCCAAGACCATCGCCACGGGCAAGCAGGCGTACTACGCCCAGGCCGACCTGCCCGAGGGCGCCGCTTACGAGGTCACCGAGCCGATCATGTCCGCCGACGCCGCCGGCGAGGACGCCCAAGAGGGCATGAGCGCATTCCTCGAGAAGCGTCAGCCCGTCTGGTCCGACCGGCGTCCATGACGGTTTATCGCACCGAACTGACCCCGCTCTCGTTCCTCGAGCGCGCCTCGATCGTCTTCGGCGACAAGACGGCCATCAAGTACCGGGACCGCACCCTCACCCATGGCGAGGTGGCCAGCCTGACTACCAGGGTGGCTCGGGCCCTGCAGGTGGGCGGAGTCGAGCAGGGTGACCGGGTGGCCTTCCTGTGCCCGAACATCCCCGAGATGCTGGTGGCGCATTTCGCCGTGCCCCTCCTCGGTGCGGTGCTGGTGGCGGTCAACACCCGTCTCTCTCCCGAGGAGATCAGATACATCCTCGATCACTCCGGGTCCAAGGTCCTCGTGGGCGACTCCGAGCTGCTGGCCAACTTGGCGCCGATCGTGGACGACCTGGCCACGGTCGGCGAGATCGTCTCCATTTCGGACACGGCTTCCGAGCCTCCGTTCGAGACGGCCTCGTGGGAGGTCTTCCTCGACCGTGGCTCCGACGATCCGCTCCCGTGGGCGGTGGACGACGAGGAACGGACCATCTCGATCAACTACACCTCGGGGACCACCGGCCGGCCCAAGGGAGTGATGTACACCCACCGGGGCGCCTATCTCAATGCCCTCGGCGAGATCATCCACTCCCGGCACACCCCCGAGTCGGTGTACCTGTGGACCTTGCCGATGTTCCACTGCAACGGCTGGTGCACCACCTGGGGCGTGACCGCCATCGGCGGCACCCACATCGGGCTGCGTGCCGTGGACGCCGGTGAGATCTGGCGGCTGATCGATGCCGAGGGGGTGACCCATCTCAACGCGGCACCCACCGTGCTGATCGGTCTGGTCAACCACCCCGACGCCCACCCACTCGACCGGCCGCTGACGATCACCACCGCAGGCGCCCCGCCATCGCCGTCTCTCATCGAGAGCTTGAGCGGTCTGGGGGCGAACATCATCCACGTCTACGGGCTGACCGAGACCTACGGGCCGCACACCGTCTGTGAGTTGCAGCCCGGAGTAGCCCAAATGTCAGCTTCGGAACGGGCCCATTTCCTGTCCCGTCAGGGCGTGTCGTATCTGATCGCCGACCCCACCCGGGTTGTCGACGAGGGGATGGAGGACGTCGCCCGCGACGCCACGGCCATGGGGGAGGTGGTGATGCGGGGCAACAACGTGATGAAGGGCTACTTCGAGAACGAGGAGGCCACCGAGGAGGCGTTCCGGGGCGGCTACTTCCACTCCGGCGACATCGCCGTGTGGCACCCAGACAACTACATCGATCTGCGGGACCGGTCGAAGGACATCATCATCTCGGGTGGCGAGAACATATCGACCATCGAGGTGGAGCGCTCCATCGCCTCACACCCTGCGGTTCTGGAGTGCGCCGTTGTCTCGATCCCACATGACACCTGGGGAGAGCGTCCGAAGGCTTTCGTGGTGCTCAAGGACGGGGCAAGCGCCGAACCCGATGAGCTGATCGACCACGTCCGCTCCCAGTTGGCGCACTTCAAGGCGCCGGACGAGGTCGAGATCGTGATCGAGTTGCCCAAGACCTCGACCGGGAAGATCCAGAAGTACGTGCTGCGGGACAAGGAGTGGGCCGGGCACGAGAAGCGGATCAACTGAGGGCTCAGCCTGTCAGGCTGCGCTCGACCTGTGCCGCGACTCCGTCGAGAAACGGGGCTGGCCCTCTGAGATGCAGAGTCCGGCTCGGCCCTTCTCCCTCCAGCCGGCATTCGACGTCGGGCATGTAGCGGCCGGCGAGGTCCGACCACCTCTCGAACGTGGACTCGGTCTCGGGATCCCAGGAGAGCTCGATCGCCATCTCATCTCCGTCACGGTAGGAAGTGGCCTTTCCCATGAGCTCGTCGAACCGCTCGAACATCTCCAGGATCTCACCCTCGTCGTGCCCGGCGATCTGATCGAGGAAGGGGAAGGCGTCGGGCTCGACGATCAGGGACGCCACAGGACGCACCGGCTCCTCGCTGGCCCACTCGTCCGAGATAGGTCCTCCCGGGTAGTACGGCAGCCTCCGGAACGTGTCCCGGGGCAGGAGGTAGACGGCGCCGGTCGTGAAAGGCCGCCTGGTCAGGCTGTCCTGTTCGACCGAGAACTGATAGGTGAATCTCACCCGGCCATCGGGCGCCTCCCATCTCATCACCCCGTTGCGTATCGAACCCCGTAGCCGGCTGCGGTCGACGATGGCGAAGAACATGGACCAGTACCCGTCGTGGGTGCCGTAGACGGCTCCAAGGTTGCCCCGACCGCCGTGGTTGAGGAACTCGATCGAATTGCGGATCGGCACGAACTCGTCGATCGCGATGTTGGTCGAGCTGTGGAAGATGAACCGGTCGAGACCCTGTGCCCAGCGGACGAACTCGTGCTTGGGGTAGGGGAGATCCCATTCGATCCGTCCTCCAGGAGCCGTTATGTCGAGCAGGGCTTCGAAGGCCCGGTCGCGCTCAGGATCGGGTTCGTAGGGAGGGGGTTCCAACCCGTATCCGGGCGGCTCCTCGTAGGGCGTCTCCAGTCTGGTGAGTGGTATCGGGCCGGCATGACCGTGGTTGGGGTCCTCGAATTCCAGGATGCCGCCGTGGAACGGTCCCCGAACGATCTGGAAGGTGGTGTCCGAAAGCCGGGTCAGAGCGGGCTCGAATCCTCTGGGTGCCCCAGGCATGATGAGCTTCCAGGACTCGCCGTCAGGGACTACCTCCATGGGGAAGGCGGCCAGTTGGTAGACGCCGCTCGGGTCAATCATTCCGCGAACGGTAGAGGCGATCTGGCCTCCAGAAGACCGGTCGGTAGAATTCACGCCTCCCGCAAGGGGCTGTAGCTCAGCCTGGCAGAGCACCTCGTTCGCAACGAGGGGGTCACGGGTTCAAATCCCGTCAGCTCCACTAAACGCCCTGGTCAAGGGCTTTTCTGATTCGATCTACCCGTCCGTTCGGTTCGGCGTCCGACTTCTCGTGTGATACAGGTGTGCAACAGCCGAACCCCCGGAGAGCACCTCACACCCTTACGAGGTGCTCACCCGAAAACGCAAAGGCCCACCGCAAATTGAGGCTGTGACATCCTGTGCCGGGAAGTGACATCAGGTGTGGCATGAAAG
>DASSVE010000189.1:0-4921 GCA_035706345.1 Acidimicrobiia bacterium | reverse complement strand
AACCGTTCTGGGCGGGGAATTGCGCATATATGCCAGATTTTACGCCCAGAACGAGTTGGAGAACCCTCTATTCGAGGACGATGCGGAGACCGTCGGGGTCCTGAACCACGAGACGGTTGCCGTCGGCTTCGCTGGGGATGCCCATTTTGGACAGATGGTCCTTCCAGCGGCTCTGGTCCTCGACGTGGAAGACCAGGGAGTCGGGACGGGCGGAACCACCTTCCACCAACTCGATGTGCTGACCGGGACCTGCCTCGACGACCGCGGCAATCACACCCGCGGAGGGGGAACGCACCTGGTTGAAGCCGAGCACGTTGCGGTAGAACTCCAGAGACCTGTCCAGCGATGTCACCCCGACCGGCGTCCGCGTGGTGGTCACCCCGCCCGGGGCCCGCGTCGGGCCACCACCGGCGATGGCCTGCTTCGCCTCCTCGATTGTGAACCGACCCGCGGTGACCTCCCGGCCCACGATCACCCCCGCCAGTGAACGCCCGGCGGTCTCCAGGAGCATCAGCTTGCGCAGATCCTCGAGATCGCGCACGCCACCGGCGGCGATAACGGGCTCTTCCACCGCGGCTAGGGCCTCCGCCATGATCTGATAGTTCGGCGGGTCGACCAGGGCGTCCCGGCCGGCCTCGGATACCAGGAACGCCACCGCCCCGGCCGAGGACATCTCGATGAGCACCTCTTCGAGGAAACGCCCGCTGTTCTGGGTCCAACCCCGGGTCGCCACCTCCTCGTTGTGCCGCACGTCCAGCGACACGACGATTTTGTCAGGATGGTTCCGGCACATCTCCCACACCATGATCTGGTTCTCGATGGCGGCGGTGCCGAGAACGATTCGCCAGGCGCCGTTCTCCAGAAGCCGCTCCCCCTCCGCCTCGGAGCGGATCCCGCCCGCCACTTGCACCGGCACCTCGACTTGCTCGACCAGTCTCCCGATCAGGTCACGGTTCCGATAGTCGCCGTATGCGGCGGCGTCGAGGTCGACCACGTGGAGATAGTCGATCCCCTGCTGCACCCAGTTCTTGGCCCGTCCGATCGGGTCGTTGTCGAGCGGGATCGCCTCAGAGAGCCCGCCTCGGGGGAGCCGGACCGAGAGCCCGCCAAGGATGTTTACGCGGGCATAGAGATCCATGCCTGAGAACCTTACCCAGCCGCCTCCGGGCCGGTCACTCCTCCTTGGAGGTGATCCCGAGCGCCTGCTCGGCCGCCTCCAGGGTCTGCCCGCCCTTGACCACCGGGGCGAACAGATCGCCGTAACGCTGGAGCCGGTCCCAGATGTTGACCATGGTCAGATCCCCGTTGGCGATCGTGCCCACCTCGTCCCACGTCAGCGGGGCGGCCACCGGGGCGCCAGCACGGGGACGCACCGAATAGACCGAAGCCACCGTCTGGCCGAAGGCGTTCCGGTTGTGGTCGACGAAAACCTTCCCCTTTCGCTTCGGCTTGTCCCACTCCATCGTGATGTCGTCCGGATTGGCCGCGGCCAGATACTCCCCGACCTCGCCGACGAACCGCCGGACCCGCGAATGAGAGTGCACAGGGTCCAGAGGCACGTAGACGTGGAGGCCTCGGGAGCCCGAGAGCTTCGGATAGCCGACCAGCCCCAATTGGCCCAGCGCCACCCTCAGGAGCTGTGCGCCGGCGGTCACCTGATCCCAGGTCGAGCCTTCCGCCGGGTCGAAGTCGAAGATGGCATAGGTCGGCTTGTCCAGGTCGGCCTCGGTGGAGTGGAACGGGTGAAACTCGACACATCCCATGTTGGCGAACCACATCAGAGACTCAGGTGAGTCGGCCACGAGGAAGTCGATGATCCCGCCCTGGGAGTCGGAGACCACCGGGGTGGTTCGCATCCAGTCGGGTTGATGTCCTGGGGCCCGCTTCTCGTAGAAGGAGGGCCCGTTGATCCCGTCGGGATATCGGGACATCGAGAGCGGGCGGCCCGCCAGATGGGGCAGGAGAAGCTGCGCCACCGATGCGTAGTACTGGATGAGGTCGCCTTTCGTGTAGCCGTCGTCGGGGAAGAAGGGCTTGTCGATGTTGGAGAACGAGATTGGCCGGTCCGCACGGTGGGGGACGAAGCGATCCCCTTCCTGGACCACGATCACCGGCGAAGGGAAATCGGCATCGGCGCTGGCCAGCGGTCTCCCGGGCCGGCTCGACGCCAGCCCGGCCAGGGTCTTCTTGACCTCCTCCCAGATCAAGGTGTGACTCCTCATGTCCCTCGACTCGGAGATCAGGACCATGGACATGTCCATCTCCTCCACCGCCTCCACCAGTGGCCCCACCCGCAGGGTCCCTTCCCCGTAGGCGACGTGTCTGATCTCCCCGCCCTCCCCGAACTGGTTGTCGGAGAACTGGACCTGGAGGGGCTGGATCATCCAGGCGGGGAAGTTGTCCCGCACGAACCCGAGCACCGACTTGAAGGCATCTTTGGAGGTCAGCCCTCCGTTGGTCATGGCGTGGATATGCGCCCAGTCGACAACGGGTCGCACGAAGGCGTACTCAGAGGCGAGTTGGGCGATGTCGCCGAGACTCCCGAACTGGCTTCGCTTCCCTGATGTCTCCAGACCGAGGCCCACGCCCATCCCCTCCACCTTGGGAGCGATGATGTCGATCCGCGAGCGGATCCGGTCCATGAGCACCGCCGGGTCCTCGTCGTAGGTGGCCCCGAAGTGGGCCACGATCACCGGCGCCCCCAGCCACTTCCCCAGCTTCATGGTGTGCTCGATGGCAAAGACCGACTGTTTGCCCTTGTCCTCGTCGGGGATGGTGAGCCCGGCGAAATAGGGGGCGTGGACCGAGAGCCGGATGTCACGCGCGGCGGCGAGGGCGCCGAACGTCTCGCAACGCTTCTCCTTCCAGGGGAACCCGCCCGTGAAGGGGAGCTCCAGGGCGCGGTGACCCTCCTCGACCAGGCCGTCGAGGAAATCGGCGTCATCGATGCCCTCGGGTGGCAGTTCAGAGATGCCGAATCGCAGCGTCATCCCGCCGAATCCTGCCAGGCTTATCGTTCTCCGCCATGTCTGGTGCCGACACACTCCGAAGCGAACAGGTCATCCACGGTTTCTGGTGCATCACCGGTGACCCCAGCATCGTCGACGCCGCCGCTTCGGTAGGCCCGGACTTCATGGTGATCGACACCCAGCACGGCATCGACCTGGGACGTCTCGACTCCTCGTTGTTCACCCTCCTCGCCCACTACGGCGTTCCCGGTCTGGTCCGGGTGGAGTCGATCGATCTGGGTCGGATCGGACGGGCCCTCGACCTCGGGGCTGCGGGCATCGTGATCCCACTCGTCGAGTCCGCCCAGGATGCCGAGCGAGCAGTGCACGCCACGCGGCACGCGCCGAGAGGCGGCCGCTCCTACGGGATGCAGACCCGAAGGGTCGGCCCATTCGACGAGACGCCCTACGTCGTCCTCCAGGTGGAGACGGCCGGGTCGATCTCAGACATCGAGGCCATCGCCGCGGTGGATGGTGTCGATGCCCTTTACATCGGTCCGGCCGATCTCGGTCTTGGCCTGGTTGGAGTGCCCGCCCCGAATGTCGAGTCGGTGTTCGACGGGACCCACGAGCACGCCACCGCGATGTCAGAGGCCTTCAAAGCCGTGATCGACGCGGCCGGTCCTGGCGTGAGAGCAGGACTGCACTGTGGCACCGGATCGAGTGCCGCCCGGGCCGTCTCCGAAGGGTTCACGATGACGTCGGTGGCGGTGGATGTCGGGCTGATCCTGAGCGGTCTCCGCCACCAGCTGGCGACGGCCCGGGGCTAACCGGTGCTCGAGGCCAGACGCTCCTGTCGGCTGCGGAAGAGGGCGGCGTTGAGCTCGCTGCCGCCAATGATGACCATTCCCAGCCAGTAGGCCCAGGTCAGCATGACCAACGCGACACCGATCGTCCCGTACCGCGCGGCCAGTTCGGCGCTCCTCGGGACCAGGTACACCACCATGGCCAGACGCAATCCGACGATCCCGAATCCAAGAAGAAGGGCTCCTGGCAGGAAGTCGGTCCAATGCGACGCCTTCGGGTGATGGGGCAAGGCCCGACTCACCACCAACCAAAGAGAGACCAGGAACAGGGACTCGACGACCACGACCCCCACCCTGAGCTGCCAGGTCCACTCCTCCCAGAAGGAACCGAATCCGCTGATCACGATTCCGATCACCGAGATTCCGAGGACCCCCAACGGTGTCAGCCACGGTCGGGTGGACCGTTCGTAGGGGATCCCCCATATGAAAGCGATCGTTCGACGGAGCAGGCGACCCAGGCTGTTGGCGGCCCACAGGACGGCGAAGACGGTCGCCACCAGAGCAGCGAAGCGAAACCCGTTTGATACATCTCGGGTGTCCTCGACCGCATCGGCGAAGAGGCCGGTGATGGTGCCGGCGGCTTCTGTCCCGGCACCGCCCGCATCCTCGTACAGACCCAACCCGACGATCAGAAGCGAGAGAAGTGGGATCACGTAGATCACGATCCGGCTGGCCAGCGCCCCTACGAGAACCGATGCCGGGAGGAACCGGTTGCGCTCGTACACCCGAAAGAAGGTGTCGTAGATCCGGGAGTGTTCCCGGCGCGCCTCGGCGGCTGCCATCGCCTTCTCAGCCCGAGCCTGAAGGGTCTTCAGGTGACCCTTCCCACGGCTTTGCTTCGGCTCGGGCATCAGTGCGCTGATTCTCGCGAACGGTGGGGATGCCCGGTTGCCAGGATTCAGCTGACCCGTGGTCGGCAGTACGATTTCTCCAGGGGTCTCTAGCTCAATTGGCAGAGCAGCGGGCTTTTAACCCGAAGGTTCAGGGTTCGATTCCCTGGGGACCCACCGAGCGAAATCCAGGACCCCTGTCTCAGGCCTGGCCGGCTGCCGCCACGTCCCGTCGCACCACGAACCAGGCGCCGACAGCTGTGAGCAGCGCGTAGCC
>DASSVE010000188.1:0-2363 GCA_035706345.1 Acidimicrobiia bacterium | reverse complement strand
CACCACTCGAAGCTCCGCCTTGGCCTCGTTGTACCCGATGAGGGTCTCCGCCATCTCCACCCTTCGGTCCCAGAGCGGGTCCCCTTTGTTCACCTGACTGCCCCGGATGATGTCCTCGGGTCTGAGCAGGTGGTCGCCGAGCTGGTCTCCCAACCGGCGGATCTGGTCGAGTGCGGTGCGATTGGTGATGTCGAGGTGTTGGTGTGGCAGATGGAAGAACACGTCCCGGATCAGCTGGCGGGCGAAGGTGGGTGTGATGACGCCCGATCTGGTGTCCACCCCGGCGAGGGGACCGAACTCGGAGAGAACCTGGGCGGCAAAGCCGTGATACGTGTGGATCTCCACCTGACGGCCCGGGTCGACGGTCCCCGGAAGCATCTCGGCCACCCGCGCCGCCAGTTCGGCGGCGGCCTTGTTGGTGAAGGTCATCCCCAGGATCCGCTCCGGGTCGATGCCGTGATTGGCCACCAGGTTGGCGATGACCATGGCGACGGTTGTCGTCTTGCCGGTGCCCGCCCCTGCCCGCACCCTGATCGAGGTGGGGCCGAGGTCGAGGATCGCCTGCTGCTCGGAAGTGGGTTTCAGGGTCATGGCAGGAAAGCGCCCCGTCCCTCGGGCCAGGCCGGGCAGGAGCGGCGGAACCCACATCGCCCACAGCTCCTGCTGACCCTCGGCTCCCAGCCCTCCTCGGTTATCGACCGGGTGATCGTCTCCATCCGCTCCTCGACCTCGGGGAGACGATGGATGTCGAGGTCGCGGGTAGTGACGCTGACCGAGTTGTAGCGGGGGAACCACATCTCGGCCGCCACCACCGGACCGAGGTCCTCTTGCACCGCCCGGGCATAGAAGGCGAGCTGTATCGACTGTGCGGCCTCGTCGATGGTGGGCACGGAGGTACCGGTCTTGTAGTCGATGACCCGAAGACCCTGCTCGGTCTTCTCGAGCCGGTCGATGCGTCCCACCCACGTGACCCCGCCGACATCGGAGCGAACATCGAGCTCGACGTCGACCGGTTCTCCCTTGCCGGGCCAGCGCGTGTACAGCTTCTCCAGCATCTCCTTGGCCTTCTGCTTCCAGGCGTCGTCCAGGGCCGGGATCCCGAAGTCGGCCTCGAGCCACACGTCGTCGACGATCTCGAGGACCCGCTCGAGCTCGGCGTGCCGCTCGCCGGTGCCGATCACCTCGCGCTCGGCCCGCTCCAGCACCTCGTGGACCAGCTCGCCGAAGTGTGCCCATACCGAGGTGGCGTTGCCGAGGCGGAGACGCCGCTCCAGCACGTAGCGCCGCGGGCAATCCTCGTAGGAGCCTGCCTGGCTGGGTGAGAGCACGATCTGATGGGACAACACAGGACGGTCGGGACCGGGCGGCACCGCCCCCGGGAAGGTGGCCGGGTCCCACCAGGGCTCCGGAGGCGCTCCGAGCAGACTGGCGGCGGCGAGACGCTCCGCCGATGGGGCGGCGCCGTCGAGGAGCTTGCGACGAAGGGCGGTCTCTGCCTCCAACAGAGTCACCGGATCGCGCTCCTCGCTCACGGGAGGCCCCGGGGTGTGGTTGCCTGCGGCTGCCAGGAGGAAGCGCGACGGTCTCCGCTCACCCTGGTCGATGCCGGCATCGGTGGCGGTCCACACCACCCGTCTCCGCGCACGGGTCATGGCGGTGTAGGCCAGGCGCATCTCCTCCTGGATCTGGAAGATGTGCTGGGCATCGGGATCGACAGTGCGCTCCGGCGAAAGCAGTTCGGGACGGAGCATGCGACGGCTCCTGCGCAGGTCGGGGAAGACACCCTCGACCGCATCGGCGATGAACACCACTTCGAACTCCAGGCCCTTGACCTGATGGAGGGTGGTCAACGTCACCCGGTCTGTGGTGAGACGATGAGAGATGAGCGGTGTCGCCTCGAAGTCGTCCTCTTCCACCAATTCGAAGAAGCGTGCCAGCGTGACCCTGGGATCGCGCTCCGCCTGACGTCCCAGCATCTGGGCGAAGGCGGTGAAGGCGCGGCGCCACTCCTCCCGCCCCTTCTCCTCGACGATGGCGTCGATGCCGTCGAGACCTGTCCACACCACCCAGAAGCCGTCGGCGGCCCCCAGCGACCGCGCCCATGAGGGGTCGGCTACCAACCCGATCAGACCCGTGTGCTCGTCGAGGTGACGTTTCAGCACCACATCCCATCCGTCGCCGGAGCGTCGTCGGTCCCGGAAGACCTCCCGCTCCTGGCCGATGGGGAGGCCATAGAGCGGGCCGAGCAGGATCCGTCTCATGGCCAGATCGGCGTTCTCGCTCTCCAGCACCGTTGCCTCGTCGACCGGGCCGCCACCGACGGCCACCGTGACCAGATCGTGGACCACCCGCACCGCAGGGTG
>DASSVE010000187.1:0-7366 GCA_035706345.1 Acidimicrobiia bacterium | reverse complement strand
GCCGACGCGCCCTGGATCTAGGCGCCGATCTGAGGTTCACGATCGAGGTGGGCGACTTCTCGTCCCTGGACGACGCCGATCTGGTCGTCGGCGCCGACGGGGCCAACTCCCGGATCCGTTCGCTGCTCGCCGACCAGGTGCGACCCTCGATCGATCTCCGGGTCAACAAGTACATCTGGTTCGGGACCCCGAAGGTGTTCGACCGGTTCCACTTCATATTCGAGGAGACCGAGGCCGGTCTGGTCTGGGCCCACATCTATCCCTTCTCCGACGAGGGGAGCACGTTCATCGTGGAGATGGCCCCGAGCACGTGGGCCGCTCTCGGGTTCGATCGGACCGCCGGCGAGGTGTTCCCACCCGGGATCAGCGACGAGCATGCCCTCGCCGGCTGCGAAGCCCTATTCGCCGAGCATCTCGACGGTCAGGGACTGCTCGGTAACAACTCGAAGTGGCTCCAGTTCCCGACGGTGACCTGCGAGCGCTGGCATGTCGGGAACGTGGTGCTGATCGGGGACGCCGTCCACACCGCCCACTTCTCGGTTGGCTCGGGCACCAAGCTGGCAATGGAGGACGCCATCGCCCTGGCCGACGTCCTCGGGGACGATCAACCTCTGGATGAGGCCCTGGGGGTGTACGAACGGCGGCGCCGTCCCGAGGTGGAAAGCCTGCAGCGCGCCGCCAAGGCCAGTCTGGAGTGGTTCGAAGGCGCCGATCGATATCGCCACATGGAGCCGGAGCAGTTCGTCTTCAGCATGCTGACCCGGAGCCAGCGGGTCACCTACGACAACCTGAGGCTGCGCGATCCCGGGTACATGGCCGCGGTCGACCGGTGGTACGCCCGTTCCGAGCACGGCTCCCCGGTGGAGGTCGACCCGACGGTCCCGCCCATGTTCCATCCCTACCAGGCGCGCGGCGTCACCCTCCCCAACCGGGTGGTGGTGTCGCCGATGGACCAGTACTCGGCCGTGGACGGAGTCCCCAATGAGTGGCATCTCGTCCATCTCGGGAGTCGGGCGGTGGGTGGCGCCGGGCTGGTGATGACCGAGATGACCTGCGTGTCACCGGAAGGACGGATCTCACCCGCCGACACCGGAATCTGGAACGACGAGCAGGCCGAGGCGTGGGGGAGGATCGTCGACTTCGTCCACCAGCACAGCTCGTCGATGATCGGGCTGCAGATCGGCCATTCGGGCCGGAAGGGTTCGACGAAACGGATGTGGGAGGGGGACACCGACCCGCTCGACGAGGGCAACTGGCCGATCATGGCGCCGTCGCCGATCAAGTACCGGCCGGACAGCCAGGTGCCCAGGGAGATGACCGGGGCCGACATGGAGATGGTCCTCGATCAGCATGTGGAAGCCGCCCGGCGTGGCGCCGCTGTCGGGTTCGACTGGCTCGAGCTCCACTTCGCCCATGGCTACCTGGTCTCGAGTTTCCTCACTCCTTTGGCCAACCAGCGCTCCGACCGATACGGCGGATCTCTCGAGAACCGTATGCGGTATCCCCTGGAGATCTTCGGTGCGGTGCGTGAAGTGTGGCCGGCCGAGAAGCCGATTTCGGTCCGGATCTCGGCCACCGACTGGGTCGAGGGAGGATTCGACGGCGACGACGCCGTGGTCTTCGCCAGCGAGCTCAAGGGACATGGGTGTGACCTCATCGACGTATCGACCGGTCAGACCACGATCCAAGCCCGCCCGGAGTACGGACGGCTCTATCAGACTCCGTTCAGCGATCGGATTCGCAACGAAGCGGGCATCGCCACGATGACCGTGGGGGCGGTCTCTTCCATCGACGATGTCCACAACATCCTGGTCGCCGGTCGGGCCGATCTCTGTGTCCTGGCCCGGCCCCATCTGGTCGACCCGTACTGGACGCTGAACGCGGCCATCGACCTCGGGTACACCGGGCACAGCTTCCCCAACCCGTACCTGTCCGGTTTGGGGGCGCGGCGTCGCCAGCAAGAGCCGATCCCGCCGGACATCTTCCGCCAGGGCTGAGTCAGAGGGAGAGGACTCCCTGGATCGCCTCCATGCGGGCGATGCGGTCGATCGACACGGGAGAGGTGCCGTCGTGAAGGGCCTCGGTCTCGGCCAGCACGTCCTTGATCGGGAAGAGCCGGATCCAGTCGTCGGTCGTCTCCTCGCCGATCTCGACCCCGATGTTCCAGCCCGCCATCACGTCGCCCTTGCCTTCGAGGGCGGCCTCGACCGCCACCCGTCCGAACCGACCCGCCAGGAGCCGATCCCGGAACGAGGAGTCGCCACCACGTACCACGTGCCCGAGGATCGTCCCCCGTATCTCGTAGTCGAGATTGTTGTCGTTGCACCGGCGGGTGGCCTCCTCGACGATCTCATGGGTGGGGACATCGACCCCCTCCGCCTTGATGATCAGGACCCTGGTCTTGTCCCGCACCGCCCCGAAGCTCGTCTCGATGCACCTGACCACGGAGTCGATGACCTCTTCGCGGGTGTGCGGCCTCTCCGGGAGGAGCACCGCGTCGGCGGCGACGGCCACGGCGGACGCCATCGCCAGGTACCCGGACTGACGGCCCATGACCTCGACGATGAAGGCGCGGTGATGGGACATGGCCGTGTCGGAGATGTTGTCGCAGGCGGCGACGATGGTGTTCAGAGCCGAGTCGACCCCGATGGCTTCACGAGTCAGGCCGATGTCGTTGTCGATCGAAGCCGGGATCCCGACGATGGGTATGTCGGTCCGCTCCTGGAGGGCGTGCGCCCCGGCCATGGTCCCGTTGCCCCCGATGGCGATGAGAGCGGTGATCGAGTAGCCCTCGAGGTTGGCGGCTGCCGACACCTGGGCCGCCTTGTCGAGGAAGCGCTTGCTCCGACTCGAACCCAGAATCGTCCCGCCCTCGCCACCTTCGCTCTCCACTTCGGGTATCGGAGCCGGATCGCCCAGGCGGTTGCGCCGGGTCAGAGGGCGAAACGCTCCGTCGATGAGACCGTCGAAGCCGTTCGCCACACCCCAGGTGGGAACACCATGCGAGGCGGCCACCTTTGTGATCGCCCTGATGGCAGCGTTCATGCCGGGGGCGTCGCCACCGGAGGTGAGCACGGCAATGGCTGTCATGCGTCCAACGGTAACCAGACTGGGCCGGGGTCTGGTTTCAGGCCGTCTGCGAGACAGCCGACGAAACGACCACCGGGCTCGGCGGCTGGATCCGGACGTTGTGCCGGGTGAGACGATCGCCGCAGTGGCTGCAATGGGTGACCGCGATGGCCTCGTGCCCGCAGTCGAGATGGATGACCCGTTGCCGGGAGGGGTTCGAAGCCGGGTTCCATCTCTCCCCGAACGCCCAGAGGGTCATCAGGATGTCGAAGAGGTCCTTCCCCTTCTCGGTCAGCCGGTACTCGTGACGCACCGGGTGCTCCTGGTAGGGGACAGCCTCCAACACGCCGTCGGCGACCAGACGCTCCAAGCGGTTGGCCAGGGTGTTGCGGGCGATGCCAAGACTGTCGACGAACTGGTCGAAACGACGCACGCCGAGAAAAGCGTCCCTGATGATCAGAGCGCTCCACGAGTCGTTGAGGATCTCGACGGTGTTCGCCAGTGAGCACTCCAGGAACGCAAGGGACTTTCTCGCCATGACCGTCAGCTTAGTCAGTTTCGAGTTGCAATCCACTGTTTGTTGGAGTAAGTTGCAACTGAAAACGGACTGAGATAAGGACACATCATGAGTCTGATCAAGCGTTATCGGAGAACCAGAGTGGTGCGGGCCCTGAAGCCGTGGACCGCGGTGTGGGAGCTCGACGCCGAGGACGTGCTCGCCCTGAGCGGCGATCTCAGATGAAGGCGCCGCTTTCCGTCCGGACCCTGCCCTCGCTGGCATTCCAGGCCTGGCTGACACCGCCGCCTCTGCCGGAGCCGGCCCGGCGTCGGGACATCGAGGTGCTGGGAGGGTTCGATCACACCTACTTCGGAGGGGTGCACGGATACGAGATCGGCGAAGGCCCGCTGGTCGTAGCCATGCATGGCTGGGGTGGGCGAGCGGCGCAGTGGGGGCCCATGGCGCGTCACCTCGCCGACAAGGGCTATCGGGTGCTCGTTCCGCAACTACCCGGCCACGCCGGAGGGCCGCGCACCAACATCAAGGAAGCGGCCGCCGTGATCCGGCAGTTGCTGGACGAAGTCGGCTGGCCCGAGATGGTCCTGGCGCACTCTTTCGCGGCAATGGTGGCCCGGCTGGTTTTCGCCATCGAAGCCCCTGATCGGGTGGTGATGGTGGCCCCGGCCCTGAACGTAGAGGACGCACTCGATGTCTTCTCGGATCGTCTCGATCTCGCATCGTGGGCCAGCAGAGGTCTGCGTAGTCGTCTCCGGAAATGGGACCCGGAACTGTGGCCCGTCGTCTCGGCCCTGCGGCCTGAGCAGCTGCCCGGTGCACGTGTCCTCATCGTCCACGACCCCGACGATGTCGAGACGCCGTTCGCCCGGTCGGCAGAATTGGCCGCGATCCGACGCGACACCTCCATCGTGCCGGTGCCAGGCGCCGGCCACTCGCGGATCCTCTCCGCCGATGCCACGCTGCGATCGGTTCTCGACTTCGTGGTCGACCGATCCGAAGTCGGTCACGACGCCGCCTGATCCTTTCCGCGCGGCGTAGAGCCGGTAATTCGGCCCTCCTTCCTTAGGAAAGGTTTTTCCGTGCGAGGATGGGGTGCTCATGACGGACACTCCTCCTGATCGGGATGTGGGGACGGTTGGCCGGTTCTTCGACAACCGGGCCGCCTATCTCCTGTTCACGACGGCCACCAACGAGAAGGCGGTCGTCGCCGATCGGATCGGGGCCGAGCTCGACTTCGTGGGACCGGGTGAGAACGCCCTGCGGGTGTTCGATGCCGGGATGGGCGATGCCTCGGTGCTCACCCAGGTGATGCGTCGGATGCATCGAGTGTTCACCCACATCCCCTGGCTGGTGGTGGGCAAAGAGATCAGCATCGAGGATGTGAGGCTCGCCCTGAGCCGGATGCCGGACCGTCTGTACGAGCACCCGGAGACCGTGGTGGTGATCACCAACATGAGCTATCGGGAGGCGCCGTCACTGACTCCGATGGGGGCCAACGCGGCGGATCTGGAGTGGATCGAGGCTCCGCTGGAGGGTTCCACCGCCGACGACTTCAGCCGTCAGATCCAGGATCTCTTCGACCGGTTGGCCACGGCGTGGCGGGTGGTGACCAGCCCCAAGACAGGAAACCCCTTGTACGAGCGTCCTGCAGTTCTGGTCCTCTATCGCCAGGACCGCCAATTCATCCTCAAGAACGTGATCCCCCATCCAGGAAAGACAGGCTCGGAGTACGACCTGATTCTCGCCTCCCAGCCCTACCGGGCCCGGACCAGCGCCGAGCGCAAGGTGTCCATGGTGCTGGTGCCCCTGGCCCGGGCCCTGGCCCCCGGTGGCCGGCTGGTAGTGGTCCACGCCTACGGCGACGATCCCGGGTTGGAGATCATTCGCGGGGTCTGGCCCGACGAGGACCCTTTCCGCACCCGCCGGGCGGAGCTCCTCGCCGAAGCCCGTCGTCAGCTGGCGGATCAGCCCGACCTGGTCTTCCCCGAGCTCAGCGACGAGGAGGCGATCTTCCAGTACGAACTGCACGCCATGCCTTCGGAGAGGACGGAGCACATAGGCACCGGTCTCACCCTCGCCGCCTGGAACGCTGCTGCCTACGTGGCCCAGATCGACGAGGTGCGTCTATCCGAGGCGATCTCCTCCGGGGCCTACGTGCCGGCCACCAGGAAAGTGCTGGAGAAGTACGGCCGGGTGTGGTTCAACGACGAGGCCTATCTCATCATCCGGAGGCCGGCCTGAGCTCAGGGGGCGGCGGGCGACCAGTCCACCCACACTCCCTCCGAGACCTTCGTGGGATCCTCGGAATCCAGCTCCTGAACCCATATCCCGCGCTCATCGCCCACCGCGCCGGCGTAGGCGAAAGCCGAAGAGTCCGGTGCCCAGAACCGCAAAGATTGGGCGTATTGGGGGAAGAAGGGGAAGGTGTCCTCGAGCATCCGGGCCGGGGGCAGATAGGCGTCGTACACCAGATCCTCGCTGTCGGCGCGCCATACCACCGGGACGAGGCCGGTGTCCGTCTGGGTCAGCACCAGCAACGACTCCCCGTCTGGGCTCCAGAAGAAACCGAGAGCCAAACCGTTTCTCACGATCTCAGCCTCACCGGTGACGACGTCGACGACCACCACGGCCCGGGTGGCCACCGTTGGCAGCTCCTCGGTGGACGCCGTGACGTCTGAGCCGTCGCCTGTGGACTGCAGGGCGACCAACGTCCCCTGAGGGTTGACCACGAACAGGGTGACACCGGCGACCGCGCTGATGGCCCGGCGCTCCTCCGGTGTCTCCAGGACGAGAACGTCGTCGACCACGTGGAACACTCCTTCCGGGGTCCACTGGGGAGCCAGATAGGTCCCGGCGGTGGGGTCGAGCGCGGTCCTGGTGCCGTCCGTGGCGATGGTCTCGGCGCGGTCCTCACCGGCGTGAGTGACCACCCGGTCGCCCTCGGGGCTCCACGAGAAGTAGAACGGGCTGTCTTCGTCGAGACTGGCGCTCGTGCCGGCGTCGACGTCGACGATCCGGAACTCCACTCCGCTCGTGCCGTTGTGGAGCACGCCGAGGTTGGCGCCGTCCGGCGACCAGAACATGTAGAAGGGGAGATTGGTAGTCGGGACGGAGGTCACCTCCTCGTCCTCCGGCCGGGAGATGCCCACGGCGAACCCGTCCTCGGTGACGTGGCCGAAGGCGAGTGTGGTGGCATCAGGCGACCAGATGGGCTGTGTGTAGAGCGCCGTCTGCCCGGCGTCGTCGGTCATGGCCAGCCGCTCGGAGCCATCCGGTCTCATCACCACGATGTCGCCGGAGTCGTCGAGGATCACCAGACGACCGGAGTCGTCGGGATCATGCTGTGCGGTCTGGCCGGTGTCGACCGTGGTGCCACCGTCGTCGGTCTCGGAGGTGCAGGCGACCAGGGCGATGACCAGGAGGAGAGCCCGCCAGACGCTCATCCACGGAGACTAAATGGCGAGTCCCCTTACCGGCTCCAAAACCGTCTTCGCCGTCTCCCAGGAAGGGTGGACACGGTCGAAGACCACCGGTCTGCCTGCCACGAACACGTCGGTGACGTCGGCAGCCGTCGCCGCGAACACCACCATGTCGAGGGCGGTCTCGGGCTCGATCCCGGCGAGCCGCGGCGAGTCTGGGTCGACCACGACCAGGTCGGCCGGTTGGCCGACGGCGAGACCACCGGACGGAAAACCGAGGGCCGCCGCTCCGTCGACCGTGCCCGCGGCCAGCAGTCGGGCTGGAGCCACGACCCCGCGGCGCCCGGTGGCCAGA
Organism: Acidimicrobiia bacterium; assembly: GCA_035706345.1. Taxonomy (GTDB): domain Bacteria; phylum Actinomycetota; class Acidimicrobiia; order Spongiisociales; family ZC4RG35; genus JANQRA01. The sequence continues at coordinate 6 of DASSVE010000187.1, read as the reverse complement.
CGGGCG
>DASSVE010000186.1:0-5364 GCA_035706345.1 Acidimicrobiia bacterium | reverse complement strand
CGTACACGTGGGTCCTCGCCCATTACTTCCAGGGAACCTCGATCGGGACGCTGCCTCCATCGAGCTCGATATGGGTGAGCCTGGAGCGCAACTTCCAGTCGAAGGTGCTCCGGGTGCTCGATGTAGGGTCCTCGACTGGTGCTCCTGTCACCATCGCGTCGGACGCGGGCCCGGCGACTGCCCCTTCGGGATCGACGATCACCGTGACTCAGGTCGGGTCCGGCTGCAGAGTCGATGTGACCCCGGCCACGGGCACACCCGTCAGTCTCGTCGACAGCACCGATTGCCGGTTTGATTTCAACTGGTACGCATGGGCCACTCCGGGTGCGTCACCGACGACCAAGATCCAGATCGATGGCTGCTCCCTGACCGACTGGAATGCTCCCGGGGGAGCCATCGCCCGGCCCTGTCAGTACGCGCGGGGACAGCTGCATCTACGGCAGGGGTCCGGTGGCTTGCACCTCTCGGCTGAGATGCTCCTCGATGACTACGTGGGAGGCGTCTCCGAGGTGCCCTTCTCGTGGCCGGCCGAAGCGCTCAAGGCTCAGGCCGTGGCAGCACGCAGCTACGCCGAGGGACGGCGGTTGATCAGACTGACCCTGCGTCCGGACACGTGCTGGTGTCACGTGATGGACACGACGGCAGATCAGCTCTACGTGGGCTGGGGCCACTCCGGGTTCGCACCGTGGCTGGACGCCGTGAGCAAGACGGCGGGCCAGATCCTGACCCACCCGGCTGCTCCCAACGGGGTCGTGACCGCCTACTACTCGTCGAGCACCGGGGGAGCCACAGAGTTCGGCCACCTGAGGGGATTTTCGAACTCGCCTGTGGAGTGGCTCACTTCGGTAGACGACCATTGGTCCATCAACAGTCAGAACCCGAACGCATCCTGGGTCGTGGCCAAGTCCGCCACGTCGATGGCGGCCACCCTCGGTGTCGACTGGCTCAACTCCGTCAGGGTGGTATCCACCCTCCCAGGCTCCGGAAGCGCCGAGAACGTCGAGTTCCGCGGGATAGACAATGGCAAGGCCTTCTCGATGACCAGACCGGCGTCGTGGGTGCGGTCGACTTTCGGGCTCAAGTCCAACTACTTCCGCGTGAACTTCCGGGCCCCCGGTGATGAGATGCTTTTCTATCGGGCGACCACGGGCGCGTTCCGGTATTACGACACCCTTCCCAATGGCGCGCTGGGGTCCACGATCCTGTCCGGCTCGGGTTATTCGAAGGGCTGGTCGTCGATCTCGGGTGTGGACCTGGACGGGGATGGCCAGGACGAGATTTTCTTCTACCGAGCCAAGGACGGTGCCTTCCGCTATTACGACATCCGCCCCACCGGTCAGTTGGGGTCCACGATCCTGTCCGGCTCGGGTTATTCCAAGGGTTGGTCGTCGATCTCGGCGGTGGATCTGGATGGCGATGGCCGAGACGAGATGTTCTTCTATCGGGCCACGGATGGCGCATTCCGCTACTACAGGATCCGGCCGGACGGACAGCTCCAGTCGTTGATCCTGGGCGGCAACGGATACTCCAAGGGCTGGGACTCCATCACTGCCGTCGATCTCGACGGGGACGGACAGGATGAGATGATGTTCTATCGGTCCACCGATGGTGCCTTCAGGTACTACAACATCACGAAGTCGGCCGGTCTCGTCCCGATCCTCTCGGGATCCGGATACACGAAGAACTGGGACGTGATCACCGCGGTCGATCTCGATGGCGACGGGCAGGACGAGCTGCACTTCTACAAGAGCAACGGCACGTACCGTTATTACGACGTCAGACCCAACGGCCAGATCGGGTCACCGCTTCTGAGCGGTACCGGCTACAGCAGCGGCTGGAGCACGATCACCGCTGTCGACCTCGATGGGAGCTAAGGGACCAGTTTCTCGAGGAGGTCGCCCAAGGGTCGGAGGAGTGTCGTCCGCTCGAACTGTCTGGCGTAGGACCTGGCAGCCTCGATCAGTTCGCCGGGGGGCTCCTTGCGCCAACGAGCCACGGTTTCGAGGGCAGTCGGCCAGGTTTCTGGTCGAGCCCTGTCGGCGTGGATCAAGAGGGGATAGCCGCTCAGGGGGCGCATCGCGCCGGCTGTGCTCGGCCCCCAAGCGAGTATCGGCTTGCAGGTGGCCATCATCTCGTAGACCTTGCCCGAGGTCACGTACGGGGACTCATAGAGCGGCAGGAAGAGGGCGTCGGCCATCGCGTAGATCCCGGCCACATCCTTCTTGGCGACTGCCCCGAGGTGTCGGATCTTGTGATTGGTCTCGAACAAACCTCGCAAGAGGTCGTCATGTGCGTTCGAGAACCCGAGGTAACCGTGGAAACGTAGCTCGATGTCGAGATCGACGGCACGCGCCGTCTGCTCGAACTCGGTGAGGATGCCGGCAAGATCGAGCTTGCCTGGCACCAGGGTTCCGACATGTGTCAGCGTGATCCGTTGGTCCCGAGGAGAGGCCCACTCTGGCTCGGCCGGGGGCTCGATGAACTCGGGGTCGTATCCGTTCTCGATGACCGCGCGTTGAACGGAGTCAGGGACGGCGTGAGTGTCTGCCAGCCAGTCGACGATGGCTTGATTCACCGAGATGTACGCTCTCGACCCAGTGAGGACCCTCCGCTCCAAGGCCAGCGCGACATCCGTGGCGCCCGGCTTGAGCTTTCCGGTGAACTGATCGAAGGTCCATGCGTCGCGATAGTCCAGGACGTAGGGAGTGTTGGTCCTCCTACCCAGAATCCGTGCGACGAGGAACGAATTGAACGGGTTTCCCGTAGCCAGTATCAGATCGTGCTTACGGTTGCGCATGACCCGCGTGGCGGCCCGGAGAGCGGGTCTGAACCAGAAGGCGTAGCTCTCGAGTGGCGACACATACCGGCTCCAGCGTTTCCGGGTTCGCCCCGCGGTCGTGGGAAAGGCTCGATCCCAGGAGGAGACCGGGCCATTGGCGGCCTCTTGATACCAGTTGGTGAGGGGGACCCTCACGACACGGATTCGGGGATCGGGCCAACTCATGAGGCTCCGGTCCTCCGACCCTTGATATCTGAGGAAGTAGCCCTCTTCCGGAGCGATCACCGTGACCTCCCAGCCTTCAGACACCAGGAAGTTGGCGATGGCAACCGTCCGGTACACGCCGGCTCCGCGCGATGGGGGGAAGGGAAAGGCGATGAAGAGAAGGCTCTTGCTCACGGGATGCTCTATCTGACGCGGATCGGGACACCATGCTGGTCGCCGAAAGCGACCGCCGCCGGCAAGTCGAAGAGATCGAACACCAGTATCTCGGACACGCCTTCACCCTCCTGTTGCTCCTCGAGGATGGAGAGGACCATCTCGGTGTGGGTGTCGAGCAACCTGGACGTGGGGGGGTCCCCGGGACCCCTTGGCCGGCTCGACCCGCCTGCGGGGGACAGGAGACGCCTGACCTTCTGCAATCCCCGTTCGATGGCCCGCCCCGCTCGCGAGCCGCCTCGCATCCAGCGGATCGACGCGCGACGAATACGCGAGCCGAGGCGCTCGGCAGGCCCGGCGAGCGGTGAACTCAGCCTGAGAACACTCGACCCGGGAGGAAGGTCGGCTTGGTCAGGTGCGTGCTCGTCGCCGGTCACCACGATCCATCGGCCCGCCTGACTCCGCAGGAGAGCGGCGCAGTCTTCGGCACGAAGCGTCTGACTCATCAGCGCAATGGCGATCACGAGGTGATCCTCCCGTAGATCTCGAGCAGTCGCTTGCCTACGACCTCAGCGGAGAAGCGCTCTTCCAATACACGGCGCGCTGATCGGAGATCCAGGACTTGTGGAGCGTCTCGCATTCCGGCCACTGCGTCGGCGACCTCGTCGGGCGTCACGTCCGCGTCGAGCAACAGACCGCATTGCGGAGCGATGTCTCCCCAGACGGCTTCTGATCCACCGTTCTCACGTACCACCACCGGTGTCCCCGTCGCGATCGCCTCGATCGGGGCGATGCCGAAGGTCTCGAACGGGCTGAGATGGACCAGGACGTCAGCCGCGGCCAGCTGCCGCGAAACGTCTTCATGGGGGAGGGCCCCGGCCAGCGTGAGGTGTTCTGCGACGCCGTGACGTTCGGCGAACGCCTCGATGTACCCCCGCATCGGTCCGGCGCCGACGAGCGTCAATGTCGCATCCGAGTCGTGCCGTCTTCGATACGAGAGGAAGGCATCGAGCAGCAGCCCCACCCCCTTGTGCTCGACGAGGCTCCCCACGTACAGCCACTTCCGGTAATCGGTCGGCGTCTCGGAGCGGGTCGGCAATGCCTCGAAGTCCACGATGTTGGGCACGACCTCGACGTCGTTCGCCACGGGCCCGAGTGCTTCGACCATCGATTCGCGAAGACTGCTCGAGACCGTCAGAAATGCCTCCGAGTGTTCGATCAAGGTGCGATAGGCCTGCCGAACGGACTCGTCCTCGAGCAGTCTGGGGAGAGCGGACTGATGCTCTGTGATCACCAGGGGTGCGTCGGCCAGATTCATGACCGCAACGCCGGTGGGGACTCCGAGATGTGCATGGGTGACGTCGAACACAGGCTTGTCTACCGATCGTCGGAGACGAAGACCGTCCTCGAACGCCCTCGCCCGCCCGAGGGCACCGCTTTGGGAGGGCACTGGTGATGGGACGCGAGTCACGAATCCTTCCTGCCCGAAGAGGGCCCGTGGGTTCGACGATGCCAGGGAAGCCATTGCGTCCACGACTTGTCTCGGGACCGGCCCGCGGGGGGCGGGGAAGATCTCGGGCACCTCGACCTCGACGCTGGCTCCGAGTCGTCTCAGCGCTTTGACCTGCTGCTCCACGAAGACGCCCGTGTACGGGTGAGCCGTGCTCGGATACCACGGAGTTACGACGTTGACTCGCACTGCCGTCACTCGCTGCCGACCGGGACCCCCGGCCAGATCCGGGTTGCCTTCCAGGCGGTCGTGATCGAAGACTCGTCACAGCAGACGATTCGTTCTGGCGAAGCCTCGCGGGAGAGGGATCGGATCGCCGGCCTGGCTCTCGACCACACGGCCCACGGTCGGAGCACGGTGCCGACGCGTCGTCCGACAGATCGCCAGAGCCGCCCACGCCGCGCATTGCTCGCAGGCTCGGTGAGTCGGGCAGCGAGTCGACGACGTTCCTCGACTCCGAATGAGTACACGGTGACCCGTGAGGGGTCGGCCGAGTCGAGGTCCTCTGCACTCAGTGCAGGCACTTGCCCGTCGATCACGACGACCTTCTGACCGGCGTCCAACGCATGGCTCACCGCCCTCACCGCTCTTCGCCGGCCCAGTGGAGTCACCCCCGCGAACACCAGGACCCAAGAGGTCGCCGGGGCGGTAGCAGTCTCCTCACCCATCACACGCTCTGCTTGCCGTCGATCGACTG
>DASSVE010000185.1:0-9203 GCA_035706345.1 Acidimicrobiia bacterium | reverse complement strand
AGCGGGGCGACCGCGAAGCTGAGCAGGAGCACGGCCAACGCTGCCACCACGCCACCGATGAGAAGCCACTGCCACTCGAGGGCGAAACCCGCGAGAGCAGCGGCGGCGAAACCGGCGGCGATCAGCCCTCGCCAGCGGGTGACTTCGACTCGTTCCCCGGCAAACCCGAGCAGTGCCGGGAGCAGGGTCAGCGAGGCCACCGCGGTGACCGCCACCGCCACTGCGGCTGCGACCGCGATCCCGGATACGAAGGCGAGGTTCATGAGGAGCATGCCGAGCAGGGAGATGACGACCGTCGTGCCCGCGAATGAGACTGCCCGGCCGGCGGTGTCCATCGCGATCACCGTGGATTCCTCCGGGGAGTGCCCGGTGGCCAGGTTCTCCCGGAACCTGGTGACGATGAACAGGGCGTAGTCGATGCCGACCCCGAGACCGAGCATGACCGCCACGGTGGGGGCGAAGTCAGGGATCGAGATCACATTGGAGAGGAGCTGTGTGAGCACCGACCCGACGCCGATCCCGGCCAGGGCGATCCCGATCGGAAGCCCCATTGCCAGCACCGACCCGAAAGCGAAGATGAGGACGACGATGGCGAAGGCCAAACCGAGGGCTTCGGAGCTGGGAACGTTGAACTCGGCCAACGCCTGGCCGCCGATCTCGATCTGAAGACCCTCGACGTCGGGCAACGCCGCCTTGATCTGGGCCGTGATCTCCCCGGCCTCCTCGAGGCTGATCTCTCGCGAGAACCCGATGGTCGCGTAGGCGATCTTGCCGGCCTCGGGCCCGACCCGGGCGATCTGCTGGGCGCCCTCGGGGCTGAACGGGCTTGTGATCGTGATGTCCTCGATCGGCTCGAGCTCCTCCAGCAGCTCGGTGATAGCCGCAATCACCTCGGGATCGTCGATGCCTTGCTCGGCGCGGAAGACCAAAGTCCCGCCGTCGAGGACGCCGGAGTCCTCGGAGAAGTGCTCGGAAACGATGTCGAAGCCGCGTCGGCTCTCCACGTCGGGAAGCCCGAATTCTGTGGAGAAGCCGGTCCCGGCCAGATTGGATAGACCGCCGATCACGACCAAGGCGGCCACCCAGAAGATGACCACCTTGCCGCGGTTCCGATAGCACCAGCGGCCAAGACGAGCGAACATCCGAAACTCCTAGTCCAAGCCCAAGTCGAAGACCCGCAGAGTAGGGAAGATCACGTCACTTCCCTGAATTCAGAAACCGGGTTCGCCGATGCCTTTCGGGTGGCTCAGCCGGTCGATGGCAGCCAGCCCGGTTCGGGCTCGCCGAAGGCGGAGAGCAGGTAGTCGCGGGAGGCTTCGACCGCCCGCCGCGGCTCGTCCAGCGAGGCCTTGAGCTTGAAGTCCTCCTTCAGGACCTCACCGTCGACCAGGACCGTCTTCACGTTGGAGATGTCGGCCGCGCAGACCACCGCTCCCACCGGGTCGATGATCGGGGCCATGTTCACCGCCTTGCCGTCGAGGATCACGATGTCCGCCGCCTTGCCCGGGGTGATCGAGCCGGTCCGATCCGAGATGCCGGCCACTTCGGCCCCTCCGATCGTGGCCCACTCCAACGCCTGCCGCGAGGTGACCAGACCCGGCGACGGCTCGAGACCGTCGAGGTCGGCGTCCCAGGCGACCTGATGAGCCCGCCCCCGCTCCGAGCCGAACACCGCGTGCATCTGGGTGAACTGATCGGCAGAGGCGGTGGTGGCCACATCCGAGGACAACCCGACCGGCACGCCGTGCCCCAACGCCGTCGCCGCCGGCGCCCAGCCGTGACCCATCTGGATCTCGATCTGGGGGGCGAGGCTGACGGTGCCGCCCGAGTCGGCTACCAGCCGCCACTCCTCGTCGGTGAGGTGGGAGGAATGGACGTAGGTGGTACCGGGATAGAGAAGGTCCATGTCGCGCAGGGCGGTGATCTGGCCCTTCGTGTACCCGAATCGGTCCATGGCGACGTGGACGGTGATGTTGATGCCCAACTCCTTGGCGAGCTCCCAGTCGTGGCGGACCACCTCGGGCTTGCAGAACCCGGGCCCGCGCGTGGCCAGACCCATGGTGATCCGCCCGTCGTCCGAGTTGAAGTACTGGGAGCGGAGACGACGTGCCTCGTCGCCGTCGGAGGTGAGGACGCTGCCGGTGTAGTCGGGCCCGAACCACCAGTCGACCAGGGACGTGTTCGGGAAGCCGTAGGCGAACACCGACCTGATGCCGGACTCCTTCAAAGCATCGATCGAGGCGTCGGCGTGATCGGGCGTGTTCATGATGTGGGCCCAGTCGACCAGTGTCGTGATCCCGGCGTTGATGCACTCGAGGGCGCCCCACAACGTCGCCGAATGGACGTCCTCCGGTCGGTAGTGGGGGGCGAACTTGTCCAGGATCGCGCTGAAGTAGGTGATCAGGGCGAAGTCGGGGGCGCAGGTCCGGATACATGTCTCCCAGGTGTGGCGATGGGTGTCGATGAACCCGGGGATCACGATGTCACCGGCGGCGTCGATGAACCTGGCGTCGTCCGCGCTGAGGTCGGGGCCGACCGCGGCAATCTTCCCGTCCTCGACGAGGACGTCCGCCTTGGGCAACTCCCCGAGCGCCGGGTCCTGGGTGAGCACGATGGCGTCTTTGATGAGGATTCGGTCGGTCACGGCTGGTCCTTTCTGCCCGCTGCGATAGGGCGCCCCGATGGATGTTGGCCGGCGCCGATCGTACCGATCGGCGCTGCAACCGTGCCAGGGCCTCCGACGGGGGTGCGTTCGGCGGCGGACCTCGGCGGTTATGCTCGGTCCACCCGAGGGGAGTGCCGGAGTCCCGGTCCCTCCCTGATGCCCGCCCCCGACCGGCGAGGAGCGGACATGCTGTTGATTCTGCTCGTTCATTTGGCGGCTGCACTCGCAGCCCCCAAAGCGGTGGCCAAGTGGGGGCGGAGGGTCTTCCTGGTCCTGGCGGCCGCCCCGGCAGCAGCGATGGTGTGGGCGCTGGCCAACACGCGGGCGGTGCTCGACGGCGAAGGACCGGTCAGTCGCTACCAGTGGGTGCCCAAGCTCGATCTCGACTTCGGGTTCAACCTCGACACCCTCTCTTGGTTCATGGTGCTGATCGTCGGAGGCGTGGGCGCCGTGGTGCTGGTCTATTGCTCCCGCTACTTCGCCCCGCGGTCATCGGGGTTGGGTCGTTTCGCCGCCGTCCTCACCGCATTCGCAGGGGCGATGTTGGGTCTGGTGACCAGCTCGAACCTGATCCAGATGTACGTGTTCTGGGAGCTGACCACGGTCTTCTCCTACCTGCTGATCGGCCACTACTCCGACCGGGGGTCTTCGCGGCGGGCGGCGATGAAGGCGATCCTGGTCACCACCCTCGGTGGTCTGGCGATGCTGGGCGGGATCCTGGTCCTCGGCAACGAAGCCGGCACCTACGACATCAGGATCCTCCTGCAGAACCCGCCCGACGGGACCATCGTCACCGTCGCCGTCGCCTTGCTGTTGGTGGGGGCGGTCACCAAGTCGGCTCTCATCCCGTTCCACTTCTGGCTCCCATCGGCGATGACCGCCCCGACCCCGGTCAGCGCCTATCTGCATGCGGCCGCCATGGTCAAGGCCGGGATCTACCTGCTGGCACGGCTCGCTCCGGGCTTCGCCCTAGACCCCGTGTGGCAGGCGATCGTGACGGTGCTCGGATGCGGGACCTTCCTGTTCGCCGGCTTGCAGGCGCTCAAGCAGTACGACCTCAAGCTGATCCTGGCTTACGGCACCGTCAGCCAGCTGGGTGCGCTCGCCCTCCTCGTCGGCTCCCCCTACAAGTCTTTGGCCCTCTCCGGTCTGGCCCTCCTCGGGGCCCACGCCCTGTTCAAGGCCTGTCTCTTCCTCACCGTGGGAGTGGTCGACGCCACCACCGGGACCAGGGACATCAGACGTCTCAACGGCCTGGGCAGGAAGATGCCGCTGACGGCGACAGTGGCGGCGCTGGGCGTGGCATCGATGGTCGGTCTGATCCCGTTCGCCGGGTACGTCGCCAAAGAGGCGGCGTTTGAGGCCCTGTTCGACCCCGATCTCGGCACGTCTGCGATCAAGAACGTAGTGGCAGTGTCGTTCGTCGTCGGTTCGATGATGACCGTTGCCTACGGTCTCCGCTTCCTGTGGGGCGCCTTCGCCACCAAGAAGGAAGCAAAGGGCGAGTATCCGATCGTGGTGACGGCGCCACCCTGGCTGCTGGTCGGTCCCCCGGCGATCCTCGGTCTGGCCGGTCTCGGTGTGGCCCTGGCCCCCGCGCTCGGGGAGACACTGCTCTCGCCCTACGCCGACGCCTATCCGCTCGGAGAGCCGGGGCACCTGGCGATGTTCACCGGGTTCACCCCGGCCTTCATCACGACCATCGTGGTCTTCGTTGTCGGGATCGCCGTCTTCTGGTCGTCGGAGACCGTCATCCGGGCGCGTGTCCCATGGCCGGCCTCATGGGACGGTGATCTCATCTACCGGCACACGTTGCGTCGGATCGACCAGACCGCCGCCCACCTGACCGCAGCGATCCAGAGAGGCTCCCTCCCCTTCTACCTGGGCATCATCCTCTTCACCGTCATCGTGTTCACCGGCGGGGCGATGTTGGCCGGGACCTCTCTCCCCGACGCGGTCCGGTTGCGGCTGTTGCCCAGCGAGGTGGCGGTCGGCGCACTCATCGTGACCGCCACCATCCTGGCGGCACGGGCACGGAGACGGTTGAAGGCGGTCGTGCTCACCGGCATCACCGGCTACGGCACCGCCCTGATCTTCCTCCTCTACGGCGCCCCCGACCTGGCACTGACCCAGGTCCTGGTGGAGACGGTCACATTGGTCGTGTTCGTACTCGTCTTGCGGCGTCTGCCGGTCTACTTCTCGAACCGCCCCCTGGCGGCGTCCCGCTGGTTACGCATCGCCTTGGGAGTCGTCACCGGAGTCCTGATCGCGGCGCTGGCGATGGTCATCCCGCAGTACCGGGTGCACGAGCCGATCTCCCGTCTGTTCCCCCAGGAGGCCGTGGCCTACGGGGGCGGGTCCAACATCGTCAACGTGGCGCTGGTCGACATCAGGGCTTGGGACACAATGGGCGAGATGTCGGTGCTCCTGGCCGCGGCCACCGGTATCGCATCGCTCATCTTCCTCAGTGGCCGGGGCCGAGTGCCCACGGACCTCTCCACGATCGGGGAGAAGGCGGGGACACTGGGTGCCACCGACCCCGATCCGATGCAGTCCTTGCGGGCGCGTCCCGGCGGGGAGCCGCGGTCGGCTTCGTCGCAGTGGCTGGTCGGTGGCATCACCCTGGCACCGCAACGACGGTCACTCATCCTCGAGGTCGCCACCAGGCTCATCTATCACACGATGATCGTCTTCAGCATCTATCTGCTCTTCGCCGGGCACAACGCACCTGGAGGCGGGTTCGTGGCCGGTCTGGTGACCGGCATCGCCCTGGTGGTCCGGTATCTGGCCGGAGGCCGCTACGAGTTGAGCGCCGCCGCCCCACTCCAGACCGGTGTCGTCCTGGGAACCGGTCTGTTCCTGTCCGCAGGGCTCGGCCTGGCGGCGATGATCTTCGGTGGCGAGGTGCTGCAGAGCGTGTTTCTGGAGTGGTCGATCCCGGTCATCGGCGACATCAAGTTGGTCACCTCGGTGTTCTTCGACTTCGGCGTCTATCTGGTCGTGATCGGGCTCATGCTCGACATCCTCAAAAGCCTTGGATCCGAGATCGACCGGCACGGCGAGTCCTCGGGCCACGACTCCGATCTGGTCGGCCCCGCACTGGAGCCGGCCCCACCGACCAGGGAGTCGAGCAGATGACCTTCGCCCCCGACCCCGTGCTCATCATCGTGATCGGAGTGCTCGCCGCCGGCGGTGTCTACCTGCTCCTGGAGCGGAGTCTGAGCCGGGTCGCCATTGGAGTAATCCTTCTGGGCAATGCGGTGAACATCTTCTTCCTGGTGGTGGGTGGCCCGCCCGGCGAGGCGCCGATCGTGGGGAAGACCCCGCTCTCGGAGATGAGTGACCCGTTGCCACAGGCGATGGTGCTCACCGCCATCGTGATCACCCTCGCCATGACCGGGTTCCTCCTCGCCATGGCATACCGGTCGTGGCAGCTCAACGAGCACGACGAGGTGCAGGACGACCTCGAGGACCGCCGGATCGCCCGTCTTGCCGCGATCACGACAGTGGCGGACTCGAGCGGCGGCGAAGTGGCGAACCTCGACGAGGCGGCCGCCGAGACCAGGGACGAGACCGAGCTGTCCGTCGAAGAACACTGGCTCGCCGGAGACGAGGACGAACTGTGAGCTGGCTGGTGCCACTCCCGGCCTTGCTCCCCATCGCCGGGGCCGGTCTGGCCGTGGCGGTGTCCCGATCGCCCCGGGTCCAGCGCACGATCAGCGTCGCGGTCCTGGGCTTGGTGCTCGCCGTCTCCGTCGCCTTGCTGGTCGGCACCGACGAGGCACCGCTGGTGGTCAACGTCGGGGGCTGGGCTGCCCCCGTCGGCATCTCACTCGTGGCGGACCGTCTCTCGACCCTGATGCTGGTCGTCTCCTCGAGCGTGACCCTCTGCGTCCTCGTGTACTCCCTGGCCCAGGGTCTCAACGATGGCGATGCCGAGGCACCGGTTGCGATCTATCACCCCACGTACCTGATCCTGGTGGCCGGGGTGTCCATCGCCTTCCTGACCGGCGACCTGTTCAACCTCTACGTCGGGTTCGAGGTGCTGCTGGTCGCCAGCTACGTGCTCCTGACCATGGGCGGCACGCCACCACGGATCCGGGCAGGGACCATCTACGTGGTGGTGGCGTTGCTCTCGTCGGTGATCTTCCTGATCGCGGTGGCCATCACCTACAGCGCCACCGGGACGATCAACATGGCCCAGCTCGCCGTGCGTCTCCCCGACATCGAACCGGGGACACGTCTCGTGATCCAGTCGCTCCTGCTCACCGCCTTCGCCATCAAGGCGGCCATCTTCCCACTGTCGGCGTGGCTGCCGGACTCCTATCCCACTGCCCCCGCTCCCGTGACCGCGGTGTTCGCCGGCTTGCTGACCAAAGTGGGCATCTACGCCATCCTGCGCACTCAGACGCTGCTCTTCAACGATGCCCGGATGGACACGATCATGATGTGGGCTGCCCTGGCGACGATGCTGGTCGGCATCCTCGGCGCCGTCGCCCAGTCGGACATCAAGCGTCTTCTCTCCTTCACGCTGGTCAGCCATATCGGCTACATGGTCTTCGGCATCGCCCTCTCGTCGGTCGCCGGTCTGTCAGGAGCGATCTTCTACGTCGTCCACCACATCACGGTGCAGACCGCGCTCTTCCTCGTGGTGGGTCTCATCGAGAGACGCGGCGGCACCACGTCCCTGAACCGTCTGGGCGGCATGGCCCGCCTCGCCCCCGTGCTCGCCGTCCTGTTCCTGGTCCCGGCGTTCAGCCTGTCGGGAATCCCGCCCTTGTCCGGGTTCCTGGGCAAGCTCGGTCTTCTCCAGGCTGGTCTGGCCGAGGCCACTCCGCTGGCCTACCTCCTGGTGGCCGGTGGGCTGATCACGTCGCTGCTCACCCTCTATGTAGTGGTCAAAGCGTGGAACAAGGCGTTCTGGCAGCCGCCTCTCGAGGAGCCGCCGGCGGTCCGCATGCCCCGGGGCATGGTGGGCCCTGCCGCGGCCCTGGTCGCCATGGGTCTCGCCATCACCATCTTCGCCGGGCCCCTGTACACGTTGACCGATCGGGCGGCCGTTGATCTCCTGGGCCAGACCAGTTACATCAACGCGGTGCTAACCGATGGCGAGCGCGGTGAGGGGGAGTCGATCGACGCGGTGGCGGAGCCATGAGCCGTTGGCGCATCTCCAGGGTCCGGGTCTCGGTGGCGACCGTCGTTTGGATCACCATTGTGTGGGTGTTCCTCTGGGGTGAGATCTCGTCGGCGAACATCCTCGCCGGTGTGCTGGTCGGCCTCGTGGTCCAGACCCTGCTGCCGCTTCCCACGGTCGGCTACCACGGCCGGATCCGGCCACGTTGGCTCTTCCGTCTCGTCTACCGATTCGTCGTCGACCTGTTCGTCGCCTCGTTCCAGGTGGCGTTCCTGGCACTGAACCGGCGACACCTTCCCCATTCCGGGGTGGTCCGGGTCCGGCTGCGCAGCTCTGCCGACCTGTACGTGGTGATCGTGAGCGAGATCGCCTCGTTGGTCCCCGGCTCGGTGGTGGTCGAGGGTCTGCGTCAGAGAGGGGTCGTCTACGTCCACATCCTGGACCTCGAGGGAACCGGAGGGGTCGAAGGGGTGCGCCAGATGATCCTCGACATCGAGAAGAGAGTCCTGATGGCCATGGCCTCCGACCAGGAGCTGGAGGCTGTCGGTCTGGTGGGTGCCTCGTGATCTGGGTAGCGGTCGTTGGCGGGGCGATGCTGGCGGTGGGAGCGATCCTCGCTCTCGTCAGGGTGGAGAAGGGGCCGTCGATCCTGGACCGGATGGTCGGGCTGGACGTGATCACCAGTGTGCTCGTCATCGGAGTGGCCATGGAGGCGGCATTCAGACGTCGAACCGACACGTTGTCCATCCTCGGCGCCTTGTCCCTCGTCGGGTTCGTGGCCTCTGTGGCGGTGGCCCGGTTCGCGTCGGTCGAGCCAGAGGACGCGGGTCGGATCAAGACCCCGGCGGAGATCCAGGCGGAGGAAGAGGCCATCGCACGCCAGGAGGAGGAAGAGGCGCTTCGGGAGGCGGAAATGGCAGCCAGCCGGGAAGACGAGGTGTGATGGTGGACTGGGGTGTCGTCGCCGACGTCGTGGCCGCGGTGTGCTTCCTGCTGGGCTCGTTTCTCAGCTTCGCAGCCGGGGTCGGTGTGCTCCGATTCCCGGGTCTGCTCGGTCGTCTCCATGCCGCCACCAAGCCGCAGGTGTTGGGGGTGCTTCTCGCCCTGGTCGGTCTGGGTCTCCGGCTTCGCGATGTCCGGGCGGTCTCGGTACTGGCCCTGGTCGGGCTGTTCCAGCTGCTCACCGTGCCGGTCGCCTTCCACCTGGTGGCCCGGGCCGGGTATCGCACCGGGAAGGTCGATCCTGACGGTCTCGTGGTCGACGAGTTGACCACGGACCTCCAGGCCTCGGCTCGCGACGAGGGGCACTGAAACCGACCGACCCATGGCCGAAAGTTGTCTCCACGCCCCGAATAGGGTCGGGGCATGGCAGTCAACGGTTACGTGGCTTTGTTGCGGGGGATC
>DASSVE010000184.1:0-26423 GCA_035706345.1 Acidimicrobiia bacterium | reverse complement strand
CGGGTCGAGCCAGGGGGCAGGGGGCGCATTTCTCATCAGCATGACCACGGTCATCTCGAGCGGGGCCCTTTCCGTCACCCGCCGATAGAGATCGGTGACGGCTTCGGCATCCTCCGCTGACCACGCAATGAGACCGCCGGTGATCTGGGGCCCGACACGGTGACTCTTGAAGACGAACTGGGTGACGACGCCGAAGTTGCCCCCACCACCGCGGACAGCCCAGAAGAGGTCCTCGTTGGCCGTACGTGACGCCCTGACCACGTCACCGGCCGCGGTCACGATCTCGACTTCGAGCAGGTCGTCGACCGTCCAGCCGAAACGACGGGTCAGGTATCCGAAGCCCCCGCCGAGGGTCAGCCCGGCGACGCCGGTCTCGGAGACGAAGCCAAGGGTGACTGCAAGACCGTGCTCCTGCGTGGCACGGTCGACGTCACCGAGAGTGCAGCCCGGACCCACCTTGACGGTCCCCGAGACCGGGTCGACCTCGACCGAGCGCATCTGGGAGAAGTCGATGGTGAGACCGCCGTCGGAGAGGGCGAGGCCGGCGATGTTGTGACCACCGCCCTTCATGGAGATCTCGGTGCCCGTCTCTCTGGCGAACTCGACTCCAGCCACAACGTCCTCGACCGAGATGGGCTGGAGGATCAGGCCCGGGGTCTTGTCGATCATCGCGTTCCAGATCCGGGTGGCGTCGTCGAATCCGTCGTCACCGGGGAAGAGAAGTCTCCCTTCGATACTGGACGCCAGACGATCTACTGCTTCGGCCTGCGCAGTCTTGAGCACGTCCATCTCACACCCCCTGTAGTACGGGCCGGCATGGCCCGGGAATGTCCCAAGCCTGGCAGATCGCGCTGTCAGGCGTCTTGCAGCGGGCTTGCAGTGACCGGTCTTCTCCACCAGCGCAGACGCCCCACATCGGTGAAGCCGCAGGCCACGTAGAAGTCGGTTGCGGGACGTCGATCGTCCTCTGTGCAGACACGGGCCACTCGCATGCCGGCCGCCTTCATCTCGGCGAGCCCGTGGTAGATGAGAGCCCGCCCCATCCCCTGACGGTGGAACCGGGGATCGGTGCCGAACGGCTCGATCTGGGCGATGCCGGTCCCGTCGGCCCACCAGATCATGAACGACCCCACCGTCCCCTCCCGGTCCACCGCCACCAGATCGCGCTCCCTGACGTAGGCCGGGGAGCGCATCAGCCCGAGATAGCGATCGAGATGCATTGCCGGATCCATGGTCGACTCGAATGCAGCGTGTGCGGCCGCCCTCCGGGCATTGGCTTCCTCCTCACCGCGCACCGCCCGCAACTCCCAACCCTCCGGTGATGTGGCCCTGGGCAAGTCGCCGGTGAGGTCCCACTCGTAGTGCCTGAAGGCGTCCACCGGTTCGTATCGCTCGGCATTCAGGGCAGTCACCATCTCGTGATCGGTGTCGGCGACCCAGCCCGCCTCGGGGACCGCCTGGAGACGCTTCTGGGCCCATTTCAGGAGTGCCATCCGATCCACCCCCGGTCTGGCGAAGACACAGTTCTCGCCCGGGTCCAGACTGTCCACGACGACGAAAGCGTCGGTCCCCTGCACCCACATAGAGAAGTGGTCGGGATGCCGGGGATCGTCGTGATACACCCACCAGGCCAGGTCACCGGGGTGGATCGAGTACCGGCCGTCGCCGGCGGCCAGACCGGCGGACAGGATCCCCTGGAGCGTGGGCAGGTCCGCATGGTCCGCCGGCCGGACACCGGGGGCGAGCGGGTCGGGCTTGGTCCCGGTCTGGTAGACGGAGGGATCCAGCCCATGATGACGGGCCCCGGCACCGACCAAGGCCAGATACCAGTCGTAAGGGAGCTCTTCTGTCGCCGACCCCTCGTACGTGTAGGTCAGGGCACGGCCGCCGTCGACTTCCACGACGATCGGGCTGTACAGGGGCTCGGCTTCGTCGAGAGCCTGCCTCTCACCATCCTCGATCTCGTAGAGGGCTCCGGTCACCGAGGCGTTGGCCTCGGGTCGGATGTTCAGCTTGGCCGATCCGTCGACGGACGGCTTGTCCCAGTGCAGCGACCAGCCCTTCAGCCGGGCAGTGGTGACCACCTGAGTCGAAGGACAGCGGCTCCTGAGCCGGGGCGGCCAGAGATTCGACCCGTAGGCGAAGTAGAGAAAGCTCATCCTCTCATGCCGAGGTCACGGGTCAGCAGGTCTTCGAAAGTCTCGCGACGCACAACCAGACGCGCCTCGCCGTCGCGGACGAACACCACCGGGGGACGCAGGACCATGTTGTAGTTGGAGCCCATGGAATGCCCGTACGCCCCGGTGACCGGGGTGGCCAGGATCTCCCCCACCTCCAGCATGTCGGGGACGAGACCGTCCCAGACGATCACGTCACCGGACTCGCAGTGCTTCCCGACGAGCCGGATCGGACGGTCCCGGTCGGCGTCGGTCAGACGGGGCGCGAAGACCTCGTACCCGCTCCCGTAGAGGACTGGCCGGGGGTTGTCACTCATCCCGCCGTCCACCGAGACATAGGTCCGCACACCGGGGATCTCTTTGACGGTGCCCACGGTGTAGAGCGTGATCGCAGCCTGAGCCACGATCGACCGCCCGGGCTCCGCCGTGATCCGTTGCCGGATGCCGGCCGCCTCAGCGGCGCCCCGAATCGCCGCCCCCCACTCGGTGATTGTGGGTGCGGTCTCCCCTTCGACGTAGGGAACCCCGAGGCCACCCCCGATCGAGAGCTCCTCGACCTCCAGGGGGCGGATGAAATCTGCCAGCAGCTCGACAACGCGTGCGAACGAGGAGACGTCGAACACCTGGCTCCCCACGTGGGCATGCAGACCGACCAGGTCGAGAGATCGGGATGAGCGGATCCGGTCCACCGCTGTCTTGGCCAGCCCACCCTCCATCGTGATCCCGAACTTGGAGTCGGCAGTGCCGGTCCTCAAGAAGTCGTGGGTGTGGGCCTCGACACCGGGGTTCACCCGGAGCATCACCGCCACCCTGCCGCCGCGTTCTTGGAGCACCGAATCGATCCGCCCGATCTCGGTCATCGAGTCGACCACTATCCGGCCCACCCCGGCGTCCACTGCCATAGCGATCTCCCGTGATGACTTGTTGTTGCCGTGGAAGACGAGACGATCACCTGGAACCCCGGCTGCCAGAGCCACGTAGATCTCACCACCCGTGGAGACGTCGAGGTCCAGCCCCTCCTCGAACGCCAGACGGGCCATCTCGGTGCACAGAAAGGCTTTGGTGGCGTAAGCGACCCCGTCGGGGAAGGCGGCCACAGCCTCACGGCAGCGTGATCGCAGGTGCTCCTCGTCGTACACGAAGAGAGGGGTCCCGAAGTCTTGGGCCAGGTCGATCACGGAGCATCCTCCGAGGGAGAGGGTCCCGTCGTCGTCGATCGACGATGTGTCGGGAAGCAAGTGTCGGGGCAGGACGCTCATGGCCGGAGCGATGGTGCCAGACCGGTGAAACAGAGGCCATTGCGGGGCCCCGGATTGGTGGGGTCCGGGGCCACCGCAATGAGGTGCGACACGGGTGGAGGAGGATGAGGAGAAGGAGTGCCACTCGGGGAAAGTGGCAGATACTCCACCCGGTGACCGAGGTCACATTGTCGCAAGCTGGAGGAAAGTGAACTTTCCGACGCTTGTGCGTCTGTTCACAAAGTCTATGACGTACCGGCGCCAAAGATGGTTCCAGAAATTCGGTAAAGAATCTGTGAAACCTGAAACCTCAGGTTTCAGCTAGTTGCTGAACGTGACCGAGAAGGCCGGAGCCCAGCGGGTGACGACACGTCCGTAGCACTCCCCGGCACGCATCATGTCCCCGATCTCCAGGGCCTCGATCGACTCGTTGACCTGTTCACACGAATCGTCGAAGAGCAACTCGTTGGGGTCGAACAGCTCCGACACGTCCACGTAGTCCAGCTCGACCATGGAGTCCTCAGGGAACGCCTGCAGCCAGAGCAAGACCTGATTCAGTTCCTCGGCAGGACCGACGAACACCGCCAACCTGGTCAGGATGTCATGGGCGCGTCGGAGACGACGCCGGGCCTTGTCGATGTCGGTGCGAAAACGGAGCCGGGGCCCGTTCAGGCCCTCGTAGACCTCCTTCTCCGACGGATCGAAGGCGGCGAACCACCTGACCGGGACGTGCCAGGCCGAGGTCAGGATGTGAGAACGGTGCTCCGGATAGCTCCGGTGATATGCCTTGAGCTCCCGATCGGCTGCCTGGGCAGCGCCCTCCGGGATCAGCCCGGCGCCCAACCCACGAAAGGCGTTGGCGAAGGCGACCGTCGACTCGAGCACCCGCAGTCTCAGGTTGCGTGGGCAGATGAGCCTGCGTCCATGCCACTCGACGGTCCAGTGACTGTCGCCCACCTCCTCGGAGAGGATCCCGTAGGAGCGGACGAAGCCCGGCACCGGATCGCTCGACCCGGAGACCTCCGGTGAGTAGACACGGAGACAGGCCGACTTGGTCACGTCTTCATACTGGCACAGGTGAGGCGGAAGAGGTCCGAGGACGTTGCCGGCGGGTGCCCGGTATGATCCCAATCCACCACCCCGGTCGAGATTCGAGGAGGTCAGAACTTTGGGTGTGTTCAGTGCCGTAGCCAAGGAGGGCCACGAACAGATCCTCTATGGGTACGACAAGGTATCTGGCCTCAGGGCGATAATCGCCATACACAGCACGGCTTTGGGTCCCGCTCTCGGCGGGACTCGTTTTTTTCCATACCCTTCGGAGGAAGCTGCCCTGGAGGACGTCCTCCGTCTCTCCAGGGGGATGACCTACAAGGCGGCGGCCGCCGGTCTCGACCTCGGCGGGGGCAAGGCCGTGATCATCGGAGACCCACGGGAGGACAAGAGCGAGCGGCTGCTCCGGGCTTACGGGCGGATCGTCGACTCCCTCCAGGGCCGTTACATCACAGCCGAGGACGTGGGGACCACCACGACGGACATGGACATCATCCGTCGGGAGACCCGTTGGGCTCTGGGCGCTTCCGTGGCCGAAGGTGGCGCCGGCGACCCCTCCCCGGTCACGGCCCGCGGGCTGTTCGCCGCCGCACGGGCGGTGGCACAGAAGCTCTGGGGCGACTCCGACCTGGCCGGGAAGCGGTTTGCGGTCCAGGGTGTGGGCAAGGTGGGATCGGCGTTCGTCCAACTGCTGGTGGAGGCACGGGCCGAGGTCATCATCACCGACGCCTTCGAGCAGGCGATCCAGTCGGCCGTGGATACCTACGACGTGAAGCCGGTCGACCCCGACGACATCTACCAACTCGACTGTGACTTCCTCTCACCCTGCGCCCTCGGAGGCGGGCTCAACGAGGAGACCATCCCCAAGCTGAACTGTCAGGCCATCGTCGGAAGCGCCAACAACCAGCTGGCCACCGACGAGGACGCCGACCGCATCGCCGAGCGGGGCATCCTCTACGCCCCCGACTTCGTGGTCAACGCCGGAGGCCTGATCAACGTCTACGACGAGCTGCAGGGGTACTCGCGAACCAGGGCCCTGCACCAGGTGGACGCCATCTATGGAGCCACGCTCAAGATCCTCGAGACCGCTGATGAGCTCGGCATCAACCCGAATCGGGCGGCCGTGAAGGTGGCCGACGACCGGATCCGCGACATCGGCGACCTGCGGAGGTTCCGTCGCAGCGGGGAAGACAGGAACTAGCCCGTGCTCGATCTCGAACAGGCCCCGATCCACCGCAGCCTCGGTCTCGAAGACGAGCAGGTCATCGACATGTATCGACTGATGCTGCTGACCCGGCGGGTCGACGATCGCATGTTCGCCCTGCAACGACAGGGCCGGGCGGCGTTCGTGCTCGGCTCGTCCGGCCACGAGGCGGTCCAGGTCGCCTCGGTGTTCGCCCTCGACAAGGAAAGGGACTGGGTGCTCCCCTACTACCGGGACATGGGTGTCGCCCTTGCCTGGGGCTTCGCTCCGCTCGAGGTCTTCCTGGCCGTGTTCGCCAAGCGGGACGACATCTCTTCAGGTGGGCGCCAGCTCCCCAGTCACTGGTCCGACCCGGAACGCCGGGTGTTCAGCCAGTCGTCGGTGATCGGGACCCAGTTCCCCCACGCAGCCGGGATCGCCCATGGTCTCAAGATGCGGGGTCGGGGCGAGGTGGCCGTTGTCTACGGTGGCGAAGGGTCGACCTCGGAAGGCGACTGGCACGAGGCGATGAACTGGGCCGGGATCCACGACCTGCCCCTGATCTTCGTCATCGAAAACAACCACTACGCCATCTCGGTGCCCACCGAGGAGGAGGTGGCCGGGGGCGTCGCCGAACGGGCAGCCGGGTACGGGTTCCCGGGGCACAAGATCGACGGCAACGACCCGTTCCAGGTGCTGGAGACGATGCAGCAGGCGGTGGCCCGGGCCCGCTCAGGTGAGGGCCCCACCCTGATCGAGGCGGATACCTACCGCTATTACGCCCACACCTCCGACGACAACGACGCCCTGTACCGGAGTCGCGAGGAGGTGGAGCGCTGGCGCAAGAAGGACCCGCTGGGACGTCTCAAGCAGTATCTGATCGAGAACCGGCTTCTCACCGAGGCTCAGGAGAAGGAGATCGACGAGGAGGTGGTGGCGGTCCTGGCCAGGGCGGTCGAGGAAGCCGAGGCGGCGCCCAACCCCGACGAGCCGACCAGCCGGGTGTACGCCCGGGTGATCACACCCGGTCCGGCCGCGACCGAACCGGAGCCACAGGCCCAAGGGGAGACGGTGAACCTGATCACCGCCATCAACCGGGCCCTGCACGAGATCTTCGAGCAGAACGACGACGTGGTCCTCTTCGGTGAGGACGTGGCGCGGCGAAAGGGCGGCGTGTTCAAGGCCACCGAAGGTCTCACCGACCGGTTCGGACCGGACCGCTGCTTCAACACCCCGATCGCCGAGTCCTCCATCATCGGCTGCGCCATCGGGATGTCGGCTACCGGGTACAAGGTGCTGCCCGAGATCCAGTTCGCCGACTACATCCATCCCGCCTTCAACCAGATCGTCTCCGAGGCGGCACGGGTCAGCTATCGGTCGGACGGGCGCTGGAACGTCCCGGTCGTCATCCGCACCCCGTACGGGGCGGGCATCCACGGGGCCCAGTACCACTCACAGTCGATCGAGGCCTTCTACTCCCATGTTCCCGGGCTGAAGGTGGTGGTCCCATCCACGCCGGCCGACGTGAAGGGTCTCTATCACTCGGCGGTCGAGGACCCCGACCCGGTCCTGATACTGGAGCCCAAGAAGCTGTACCGGCTGGCCAAGGGCCCCTATCCCGAAGGTGAGCACCGGATCCCGCTTGGCAGGGCGGCGATCAAACACCAGGGGACCGACCTCACGATGATCGCCTACGGGGCCATGGCGCACTTCGCCATGGAGGCCGTGCCGCTCTTGGAGGAACTGGGGATCAGCCCCGAGGTCATCGACCTACGCACACTCAAGCCCCTGGACTGGCCCACGATCGAGGAGTCGATCAAGAAGACCTCCCGGGCGTTGATCATCTACGAGGACAACGAGTTCATGGGCTACGGCGCCGAGATCGCCGCCCAGATCGCCGACAAGACCTTCGAGTGGCTGGACGCTCCGGTGAAGCGGTACGCCCTGCCCGACGTCCCGATCATGCCCTACGCGGGATCGTTGGAGAACGCCCTGTACCCGACACCGGAGTCGATCGTGGAGCGGGCCCAGGAGCTGGCCAAATACTGACCCGCCATCGGGCGAACTCCCTCACCGAGAGTGATCGGATCTCACTGAGAGGACTCAAGAGACGGACCCATTGAGACGATAAACGGGCAGGTCCGCCCCCTTGAGGAGTCAGAATGAAACGGCTGCGGATGGCGAGCAAGCTCGCCCTGGCCATCGTCCCCATCGGTCTCGTGGCATTGGCGGCAGGCGCACTCGTCGCCCGTCTCGCCCTCGACCGCGCCTTTGAAGAGGAACGTGCCTCCCTGGCCGCGGCCGTCGCCGCGGATGCCATGGACGCCCTGGTGGCCTTCTCCGAGGAGCACTCGCTGGCCCTCGACATCGCCGTCGGGAACTCCGAAGGCGACCTGAGCCGTCGCCAGAGCACGACGGACAACGCCTTGGAGCGTCTCGCCGAGTCGGTCCGGGTGCTGACTCCCCGGGCGGCCGGTCCGGCATCCGGCATCGTCGCCCGGATGGCCGGCGACAGCAGCCGGGTGCGAGGTCTCGTCACCCAGTTGCGGAACGCCGACCCGACCTCGCCGGATAGCGCCGACGTGGTGGCCGACATCGGCGAGCGGCTGATCACGATGGCCACTCAGAGCACCTTCTACCTCGGCGACGTCAGCGCGGCCCGTGAGGGCGAAGGCGCCGTCGCCCTGTCCCGGGCCTCCTTCGCCTCCTTCCAGGAGGAGTTGGCGATCATCCAGAACGAGTTCGCACCACCCCTCGACGACGAAGAGTTCGCCCAGCAGATGCTGGTCCTCGAGTCGACGGTCGAGGAGTGGATCGACACCGCGGCCGCCTCGTCGCCAACAGTCGACGCCCAGGGTGTCTCCCGGACCCAGACACTCCGGCCCGACCAGGGCTTCACCTCTGAGACCTACCCGATGGACCGCAACATCGTGCTGGCCGACGCCGCCGGGGAGATCCTGGTCCGCGTCTCCAACACCGCCAGCGCCGCGGCCAAGGAGGCCCGCAACCAGGCACAAACAGTGGGTCTGATCGTCATCGTCGCTCTCGTCCTGGCCGCGGTCGTGGCTCTGATCGTGAGCCGCTCGACCACCAGGCGAGTCAAGTCGATCACCGCGGCCGCCCACCATGTCGCCGAGGTCGATCTCCCGAAGATGGTGGACTCGCTGCGCAACCCCAGCGGTGTGCTCGAGGCGACGACGCCCATCGAGGTGGACAAGAGCGGGAAGGACGAGATCGGCGACCTGGCCAGATCGTTCTCCACCCTCCACACCACCCTGGTCGACGTGGCCAACCAGCAGATGGACTCGCTGCGCAAGGGCGTGTCCGACATCTTCGTGACCCTGGCCCATCGCAACCGCTCGCTGGTCGACCGACAGCTCGCACTGGTCGACGAGCTGGAGTCGAGGGAAGAGGATCCCGAGGCCCTCGAGGGTTACTACAAGCTGGACCACCTGGCCACCCGCATGCGTCGCAACGCTGAGAGCCTCCTGGTCCTCGCCGGCTCCGAGTCTCCCCGCATGTGGGTGGAGCCTGTCGAGATGGGCGAAGTGGTGCGAGCAGCCCTGGGCGAGGTCGACGAGTACAAGCGAGTCGAAGTCCTCGCCATGGAGCCCTCGTTGCTGGTGGGTCGGGCCGTGTCCGACCTTTCCCATCTCCTCTCTGAGCTGCTGGACAACGCCACCCAGTTCTCGCCGCCGACCGAGCGGGTCCGGGTCACCGGTCTCTTCGACGACGACGGCTACGTCATCACCGTCGCCGACAGCGGGGTCGGCATGTCCGACCAGCGGATGGCCGAGCTGAACCATCTCATCGAGAGCCCTCCGGTCCTGGGTCTGGCTCTGGAGCCGACTCTGGGTATGTACGTGGTGGCGCGGCTCGCCCTGCGTCACGGCATCAAGGCGAAGCTGGTCCCGGGTGTGCCCGGAACCACCGTCCGGGTCACCATCCCGCGTCAACTGCTCGAAACCCCTCGGCCCACCATCCTCCCCGAGCCCACCGCTCCCGAGACAGTCGAGCCGGCGCCAGAGCCTCGGCCGGTGGCGGTTGCGCCCGAGTCGAATGGGCACGCCAGCGAAAGGGTCCCCACGCCGACCGAAGCCCCGGCAGCGCCCAAGCCGTCTTCACCGGCGGACGCTCCCGCCAAGGCCGAGGACAAGCCAAGCGAAGCGCCGGCGCCATCCGAAGTGATGCGGAGACGACCGGCACCCTCGTTCGCCGAGCGCATCGACGAAGTGATGAAGGAACCGGCTGTCGAGACGCCGGCGGCCAAGACGCCCGCTCCGGTCGCGGAGCCCGCTGTGGTCAAAGAGCCCGTGGAAGCCAGGGAACCGGTGCTGGCCAAGGAAACCACGACCCCGGTATCCCCCCGTCACGCCGCCGAGCCGCCTTCGCTGATCAGGAAGGCGGGCGCACCGCAGACCCAGAATCCGTCTGGCGAGACCTCACTTCCGACGAGGCAACCGGGCACCTCCTTCGTCGAGACGACAGAACTGGCCGTCTCGTCCACCAGTTCCCGATCGGAACCGGCCGCGATCCGGAGCGCTCTGGACGGGTACCGCCAGGGCCGTGACATCGCCACGCGACGGTCCGAGGACACCACGACCAAGGACGAACGAGAGGCGGAGGGCGAATCGTGAGCTCGGGTGCCGACAACCTGAACTGGCTGATGAATCGTTTTGCGTCCAGCGTTCCCCTGGTGCGCCAGGCCGTCGTCGTCTCCTCCGATGGGCTGGCCATGGCCCGCTCCGGGGACACCGACCGCGAAGCAGCGGACCGCCTGTCCGCGGTCGCCTCGGGCATGATCGGCCTTGCCTACGGCTCGGCCGGTCGATTCGGCGCCGGATCGGTGACCAACGTCATCGTCGAGATGACCGAAGGGTGGCTCTTCGTCACCGGCATCAGCGATGGCTCCTTGCTCTGTGTGATCACCGGTCGCGGCGTCGACATCGGGTCCATCGCATACGAGATGGCGTTGTTCGCAGAACGGGCCGGCGAAGTCCTGACGCCCGAAGTACGGGAAGAGCTCAAGGTCAGCCTGGTCGGCAGCGAATGATGGCAATCGGCCAGGAGAAGACCGAGGGCCGACTGGTCCGGCCTTACACCATGACGGGCGGTCGCACGGGCAAGGACCTCCCGCCCATCGCACTCGAGGCCATCGTCGTGGCGACGCCGCATGGCCAGAAGATGCGGAACAGTCTCCGGTGGGAGGCCTCGCACATCATCGACCTCACCCGTGCCGGCACAGCGCTCGTCGAGTTGGCCGCTCGACTCGACATCCCGATCGGAGTGGTGCGGGTGATCGTGGCCGACCTGGCGCAACGTGACTTCGTCAAGCTCACCGAGCCGGTCGACCAGGACACTCCCGACATGAGCGAGGAGTACGCAAACCTGCTGAAGAAGGTGCTCGATGGAATCAACAGCCTCTGAGTCCGGCCGCAAGCTGCCCGTGAAGATCGTGGTCGCCGGCGGGTTCGGCGTCGGAAAGACCACCTTCGTCGGCGCCATCTCCGAGATCGAGCCGCTGCGTAGCGAAGCCGTGATGACCCAGGTGAGCCATGGGATCGACCAGCTCTCCGACGACAACACAAAGACCACGACCACGGTTGCAATGGACTTCGGCCGCATCAGCCTGAAGCACGACCTGGTCCTCTATCTCTTCGGTACGCCCGGCCAGGACCGATTCCACTTCATGTGGAACGAGCTCGCCAAAGGGGCGATCGGCGCGGTGGTCCTCGTCGATACCCGAAGGCTGGACGCCTGCTTCGCCGCGGTCGACTTCTTCGAGCAGCGTCAGACGCCTTTCCTGATCGGGGTGAACACCTTCAACGGCGAGCGAACCCATCCCCTGCCCAAGGTGAGGGAAGCTTTGCAGGTGTCACCCGACGTCCCCATGATGTTCCTCGACGCCCGGGTGAGGGTGGATGTCCAGGCAGCCCTGGCCGCGGTCGTCGAACACGCCCTCCATCGGACTCTCACCGCGGCTCGCGCCCGCTGATCAGGTCCGTTTCCGGAACGCCTTGAGTGCCTTGAGCACCTCTGGGTCGTCCGTCTCCTCGGTCAGCCGGGCTCGTATCGACGTCTTCGACTCCCAGAACAGGTCGTCCTCGTCCTCGACGGGAGGCTCGCGTGGCGGCGGTGGCTCGGCTGCGATGGGGGTCGCCGGGGCGGGTGCGGGCACCCTCGGAGCGGGATCGGGAGGCTTGGGTGGAGGCTCAGGTTCCGGGGCGGGTGCGGGTGATCCAACCTTCTTCGAGGTGGCGCGCTCCTCGAGCTCCGCGATCCGGGCACGAACCGCGATCTCTTCCTCATTCAGCTTGCGCTGAAGATCACGCTGCTCCTTCTTCAGTGCCTCCACCCTGATCCTCATCTCGGATTCGATGTTCTCGGCGCGACGGCGGGCCTGCTCGATCACCTCGGCGCTTCTCGCTTCGGCTTCAGCCCTGGCCAGTCGCAGGATGCGGTCGGCCTCGGACCTGGCCTCCTTCAGCCCCTCCTCGGACGAGGGCTGGTTGGCGATCTCCTGGGCCGTGGCGACGACCTGGTCGTGCGTCTTGCGCGCCTCGGCGAGCAGCTGATCCGCTTCAGCACGCGCTTGACGACGGATCGCATCGGCTTCCTCCCGGATCTCTGCCGCCTCCCTCTCGGCGGCAAGCCGGAGCTGCTCGGCCTGGGTCACCAGCTCGGTGGCGCGTCTGGCGGTTTCCTCCCTGGCCTCGGTCACGATTCGAGCCGCTTCCTGCTGGGCGAGCTCGACGAGGAGTTGGGCCTCGGCAACCAGGGTTCGGAGCTCCTCGCGCGTGGTCACGGTGGGGATGTCAGGACCTGTGGTTGCCACAATTCCTTATCGGCACGAGGTCCCCCAAACCTGTTGCGAAGATCCCGAGTTCTGTCACCCAAAATGAGCTCTTGCGACGTCTGATAGCCATGAGAAAGACGTCACGCGCCCTGCTGGTCGTCGTTGGGCTGATCACGGCCGCGTGCGGCGCGAACGCGGCTCCGGACACGACTGCCACCACCCCACCCACGTCTTCCACCACCGCCGCCCCGGCAACATCGACGACGCCGTCACCGACCACTTCCGCTCCATCGACAACGACGACGGTGGCCGTCACCTCCACTACCACGGAGTCGGCACCGGCTAGCACGCTCGCCGGCTCGCCAATCGACTTCGGCCCGGGAGCGGGCGATCGGCTCATGGTCATCGGCGTCAGATACGACGACGTCCTGAATCTGCGAGCCGGTGCGGGCGCCAACCAGCCGATCCGCGACGAGATCCCGCCGACCTTCGCCGATCTCGAGGCCCTGGGGAACACCCGTGAGTTGCCATCGGCGTTCTGGGTCGAGGTCGACTTCGAGGGAACCGATGGATGGGTCCACATGGCCTACCTCGGCTATGAGGGGGTGGTGACCGACGAAACATCGGCCGTCATCGATCAGCTGGGAGAGCGACCGGTCGCGGCAACCATGACGGATCTCGCAGAAACGGTGGCGTCGGTCTACGTGTCGGAGGAGCCCAAGTCTGACGTAGTCCAGATCACCGAGGTGGCCCTGGGCGACCTCGCCGAGGTCACTTACGACGTGGTCGGACTGGGTGACGATGCGCTGCGCGGGGTCCGTCTCCACATATTCGCCGAACGATCGGCCGGCGGATTCACCCTCCGCACAGTCGAGATGACCCTCCTGTGCGGCAGGGGCGTGGATCAAGGTCTCTGTGTCTGACCGGCAGCGCTTTTGTGAAGACTTCTTGCCGGTTACCGGACGGACATCCTCACAGAACGGTCACTTCTTCTTCTTGTCCAGGTCGGTGAGGATCTGCTGGGAGGCGAACCGTCCCGGCGCCCCCATGACGCAGCCGCCGGGGTGGGTCCCCGAGCCGCACTGGTAGTAGCCCTCGATAGGAGTCCGGTACTGGTTCCACCCCGGTGCTGGCCTGAAGAAGAACATCTGCGGGGCGAGGAACTCGCCGGCGAAGATGTTGCCTTCGGTCAGACCGGTCACCCGCTCGATGTCGAGCGGGGACACCACCTCGCGGTGCAGCACCAGGTCGCCGAAGCCGGGGAAGATCTCCTCGAGACGGGCCTGGACGATGTCGCCCAGGTTCTCCTTCTCGGTGTCCCAGTCACTCTCCTTCAGGTGATACGGGGCGTATTGGATGAAATTGGACATCACCGCCTTGCCCGGAGGCGCCATGTCCGGGTCGACGTTGGACTGGATGCAGGCGTCGATGTAGGGGCGCTGGCTGTACCACCCGTATTTGGCGTCGTCGAAGGCCCGCTCCAGGTAGTCGAGACTGGGCCCGACGTTGATGAAGCCCCGGTACATGTCGGTCTTTCCCGGCAGGGCCGGGAAGGTCGGGTTGGCGTCGAGGGCGAAGTTGACCTTCGCCGAGGTCCCCTGGAACTTGAAACGAGAGATGTCCTCGACCAACTCGGAGGGGAGCTCGCGCGGATCCACCAGCTGCATGAAGGTTCGGCGGGGGTCGACCGCGCTCACCACCGTCTTCGCCGAGAACTCGGTGCCGTCCTCGAGCACGACCCCGGTGGCGCGGCCCTCCTTGGTGATCACACGGTCCACCGGTGATTCCAACCGGATCTCGGCGCCGAACGACTCGGCGGCACGGGCCAGCACCTGGGTGAACCCGCCGTTGCCCCCCTTGTGGAAGGCCCACGCCCCGTAGGCGGAGTCGTGCTCGCCGAAGGAGTGGTAGAGCAGCACCAGACCCGAGCCCTGTGACCGGGGGCCGACCTTGGTGCCGATGATCCCCGAGCTGGCGAGCAGACCCTGCATGATGTCCGACTCGAAGTAGTCCTCGAGGATGTCGGCCGCACTGCCGGTGAGGAGGCGGACCATGTCGTGGAGGACCCTGGGGGGCAGGTCTGCCAGGTATGCGCCCATGGCCGCCATGCGCGCCCTCTCCTCCGGATCCTTGGAGGTGATGTCGGGTGGGATCGAGTCCATGAGCGGGCGGATGGCGTGGACCACCTGCTCCATCATGTGCCCGTACTCGTCGTAGGCGTCGGCGTCGTGCTTGGAGTGCCTCGCGATCTGATGGTGGTTCTCGTTCTTGTCCTGTCCCATCAGCAGGTAGTCGCCGTCTTCCATCGGGGCGAACGTCGACGGCATGAGCAGGGGCATGAACCCGTGTTTGGTCAGTTCCAGCTCCTGGATGATCTCGGGACGGAGCAGGCTCAGTGCATAGGAGAACGTGGTGAAACTGAAGCCCGGGTACAGCTCTTCGGTGATGGCTGCGCCGCCCACCAAGTGCCGTCGCTCCAGGATCAGGGTCTTGAGCCCAGCCTTGGACAGGTAGGCACCGTTGACCAGGCCGTTGTGGCCGCCGCCGATGACGATGGCGTCGTACTTGTTCTTCTCAGGCATCGCTCACCTCAGGCCGTCTTTCTCGGGGGGTTGTAGAAGGGGAGTCGGGTCATGTACGAGTCGACCACGTCGTAGATGTGGTCGATGGTCACCTCGAGACTGACCTTGGTGCCGACTTCGGCGTACTCGGGGCGAATCCTGGTGATCCCGATGTGACGTTGCAAGATCGGGGAGTACACGAAGCTCGGGGTGTACCCGATCCGCTCCAGCTTGTCGTTGTAGATCATCATCCCCCCGTGCTCCGGGGTGTGATCCTTGGGGGTGATGAGCCCGCGGTCGTTGTGGACCTTGGCCCAGTGCTGCCAGTCGACCACGATCCCGACCGTTCTCCATCTCGACGTCTTCTCGGCGATCTCACGCTCGATCGCCTTCCGGCCGATGAACGGCCGGTCATCCGACGCCAGATCGCGCAGCATCCACCCCATGTTGAGCTCGAGGGCGGTGGCGCGCTGTTCGTCGTTCCAGGCGTAGCGGGCCGAGTAGAAGTCGACGTCGATGAGGATCAGACCGGCCTCGATCCTTGTGATCAGTAGTGCGGTCTGCCCGGCTGGCTGAGTCCCGTAGGGGGCAGCCACCTCGAAGAGCCTGTCCCACAGGTCGAGGGCGTCATCCGCCTTCACCCAGATCTCGTACCCGAGATCGCCGGTGTAGCCGGTGCGGGAGATTGTCACCGCGGCGTTGCCGATCTTGGCCGGTGTGAGGTGGAAATAGCCGATGCCCTCCATCTCGGGGGCGAGTTGCTTCAGGATCTCCCTCGAATACGGGCCCTGGAGAGCCAGAGCCCCGTACTCGTCGGAGACGTCCTCGATGGCGACCGACATCCCGCTGGTGAGCCCCTGGAGATAGGCCAGATTGGGCTCGGCCGCGGTGAGCAGGAATTCGTCGTCGGAGAGACGGAGGATGACCCCGTCTTCGATCACCCAGCCGTCGTCGTCGCTCCATGCGGTGTAGTGGGCTTGCCCCGGGCGGCACTTCCGGATGTCACGGGTCAGCACACCGGCCAGGTACTTCTCGGCGTCCTTGCCGTAGATGCGGTACTTGTACAGAGGCGAGGTGTCGATTACCGCTGCCGAGTTGCGAATGGCGAAGTACTCGAACTTGTCCGACATCTGATAGCGATCGGTGGCCAGATAACCCGACCAATGGCTCCACAGACCGGTCTCGTTCAGTGCGCTGGTGCGCGGGTGGAACGGTGTCTCCTTGATCATGAGGTGAAATCCTGAACCATGATTCAGGAAAGGTAGCGTCCCGGCGATGCGCGTGCTCGTCGTCGGGGCCGGTCTCGGTGGGTTGACCGCTGCAATGCGTCTCCAGGAGAACGGCGCCGAGGTCACCGTATTCGAGGCCCGTGACCGTGCCGGCGGCCGGGTGTGGTCGCACCGGTTCGACAACGGGACGGTGGTGGAGCTGGGTGGCGAATGGATCGACTCCACCCAGAACGCGGTCACCGACCTGGCCGCAGACCTCGGGCTTTCGATGTTCGACACCCGGCAGGACTTCGTCACCCGGGACCTGATCGGCTCCGAGCCCATACCCGACGAGGAGCACGCCAACCTCGCCCGGCGGGTGGTGGCGGCGATGGAAGGTCTCGGTAATGAGCGGTTGGAGACAATGAGCATCGCCGCGCTCCTCGACTCCCTGCAGGTCACCTCTCCGGCGATGGCTGTCCTCCGATCCCGGCTGGAGGGGACGATGGGTGTGCCCCTGACCGAGATCTCGGCTGCCGATCTCGGTGAGGAGTTCGGGTTGACCCAGGCGAGCACCTATCTCCGGGTCCAGGGTGGGAACGATCGTCTGGCCCGGGAGATGGCCTCCCGGCTCGACGTCCGTCTCGGGACTCCGGTGCACGCGGTCGGACAGGGCGAGACGAGTGCGTCGGTGACCACAGATGAAGCGAATGTTGCCGCCGACCATGTGGTGGTGGCGGTCCCCCTCCCCATCCTGCGCAGACCCGGGTTCCTCGATTCCCCACCACCGGCGTTTCGCGGTGCGATTGACGGGATCGGCATGGGCACCGCGGTCAAAGTCGCCGTCGCCACCGTCGACGAGCCCCCGATGTTCCGACGACAGGAGCGCGACATCCCCGGTTGGTACTGGACCGGTGCCGGACCGGACGGGTCGACCCGGCGTGCCGTCACCGGGTTCGCCGGGACCGACCGTGGAGCGGCCGTTCTCACAGCGGAGGTCGAGAGCCGTCTTCGTCGCGCGGTCCCGGAGACGGGTCTCGACGGCGATCATGTGGTGGTCGACTGGGGCGCCGATCCGTGGGCAGGTGGCTGCTACACGGCGCTGGGACCGGGACAGAGGGCCCATCTCCCCGAGTTGCAGCGACCCTGGGGACGTATCGTCTTCGCCGGCGAGCACGTGAACGGCACCGGCACCATCGATGGCGCCATCCGCTCCGGGCACCTGGCCGCCGAACTGTTACTGGAGGGATGATGAGCTATCCGGTGCGCATCGACCGACGGGTCTTCGTGGCCATGAGCGACGGGACCCGGATCGCCCTCACCCTCTATCTCCCCGACGCACCCGGGGACGGGCCATTCCCCGCCGTGGTCGAGTCGATCCCCTATCGCAAGGATGACCAGTTCTTCACCCCCGACTATCTGACCTACACGTACCTCGCCGAGCGTGGCATCGCCGGGGTCCGCATCGACATCAGAGGCACCGGCGCGTCGACGGGGGTCATCAACGACGAGTACACCAGGGAGGAGATGGCCGACACCGTGGCCGTCTTCGAGTGGCTCGAGTCCCAGGACTGGTGCACCGGAAACCTCGGCATGTGGGGGATCTCATGGGGCGGATTCAGCGCCCTTCAGACCGCCATGCTCCGGCCTCCCCAGTTGAAGGCGATCGCCGCCATGCACGCCACCCATGACCGGTTCTCCAGCGACGTGCACTACGTCGGCGGCTCGGCTCATGCCGCCGAACAGCTCGACTGGCCCGGGTCGATGGTCGCCGCCAACGGTCTCCCCCCGGACCCCGAAATCGTGGGCGAAGGCTGGTGGCACGAGTGGACGGAGCGTCTGGAGCAGACCCCGCAATGGCCTTTCCAATGGCTCCGGCATCAGCAACGGGACGACTACTGGCTTCACGGCTCCCCCTGCGCCGACTACACCTCGATCCAGTGCCCCACCCTTCTGATCGGTGGCTGGTTGGACGGCTATGTCGACGGGATGCTCGCCATGACGGAGAGCCTGGAGTGCCCGACCCGCACCATCATCGGGCCCTGGGGCCATCACCGGCCCGCCACCGGTGTCCCCGAGCCCACCATGGACCACTACGACCTGCTGGCACGATGGTTCGGCCATCACCTTCGTGGGGACGAGAACGGGGTCATGGATCTTCCGCCGGTGACTGTCTTCGTCCGCACCGAGCCACCTTTCGACGGTCCCCGGTCGACAGGAGGATGGCGGGTCGAGGAGAGCTGGCCACCTCAGGACATGGACGATCTGGTGCTCGGGCTCGACGACCTGGATCACGACAGGACCAGCTGGTCGGGCCCGCAGTGGGTCGGTTCTCACGCCCCGTTCTGGGATCGGGCCGGACGCCTCTCCACAGATTCCTCCGAGGACGACGCCGCTTCGATGACGTTCACCACCGCACCGCTGGAGGAGCCGTTGGAGATCCTTGGCATCCCCCAGGTCACCGCGGTGGTATCAACCGACCAGCCGTTCGGGCTCGTCGCCGCCCGTCTGCTGGCGGTCGATCCCGACGGTCGGGGGCATCTCATCTGCCGGGGCAGCCGCAACCTGGTGTTCCCGCGGGATCTTTCAGAGCCGGTGGTGCCTGTGCCCGGTGAGCCCTCCGAAGTCTCCTTCGGTCTGTTGGCCACCTCGGCGGTGATCCCTGCCGGCTGGCGGATTCGTCTCGCCCTGGCCGGCGCCGACTTCCCTGTCGTGTGGCCGCCAAAGGGGAAGTTCACGCTGACCGTCGACCCGGCGCGGTCTCGTATCACCTTGCCCGTGGCGCGTCCACGGAAGGAGGCGGGGTGGGTCGACATGCCCGCGGGAGTGGTCCCATCGTCACCCGCTCGTCAGACCAGGGACGTCGAGGAGTGGACCGTGGTCCGTGCACCGGATGAGAACGTGTTCCGAATGGTCACCGCCAGCACCGAGGTTCAGCCCGACCTGGTCTGCACCTCCGATCAGTGGTGGACGGTGACGGTCGACGACCACGACCCGACCAGCACCCACGCCCGCACCTTTTGCAAGGCGTCGCTGGAACGCCCGGGATGGGCGGTGAGCACCGAGGGCACCATCGACATCTCCGCCGGGGATACCTTCGACGTCATGGTCGAGTTGGTGGCCCGGCACAACGGCGAGGAGGTGTTCCGCCGACGTTGGGAAGAGTCGATCCCCCGGATCTGGGCGTGACGCTGCGTCGACGGCTGTACGTAGTCGCCGGTGCCGCGTCTACGACCCTTCTCATCGGTTGTGCAACAGACCACGTCTGACGTGGCCGCGTGCACACCCGGTTTCACACTGACTTCCGTTGTGCAACCAGCCACCGGAGAGGTGGAAGGATGCACGTCAGCACGAGTCCTACACGGAGGCCCGGGTGGCCCAGGCGGCGCAGGTGATGGTGAACGGACCCGGGCCCAACTCCTCCCTGCACAGGTTGGCGATGGCATCACGAGACTCGGCGTCGAGCCCTGCGACGAAACGACCTGCCGGCCCCACGCCCAGGATGAACGGCTCCCACCACTCCTCGAAGGTGGCGTGCTCCATCTCGAACACGAGATCCCGGTCGTCGACGACCTGGCATCCCGCCTCACGGAAGATCTCCCCGAGATGACCCTCCCGCGTCCCGGGGAGTTCCGACTCGCCACCGGCCGAAGGGTCGAACCTGGCCACCCCACGCCAGAAGGGGCCCAGGGGAGAACGCCCCCCGCCCAGGTCCCAGACACATGCGGCGACGGTGCCGCCCCCATTCGTCACGCGGGCCATCTCCCGAATCCCCACAACCGGGTCCGCCATGTGGTGGACCACCAATTGGGCTACGGCGGCGTCGAAGCTGTGATCGGAGAACGGAAGGAACTCGGCTGATCCGAGATGGACCTCGACGCCGGGGAAGCGCTCCCGCATCGCCTTGACGAACGGCTCCGAGGGGTCGACCGCGACGACCGCATCGGCGCCGAGACGATCGACGAGCGCCGCGGTCAGGGCACCTGGACCGCAACCGACGTCGAGGATCGACTTCTGGGCGCCGACGCCGGCGAAGTCTGCGAAGAGAGGGGCCAAAACGGTCGAGTAGCGGCCCATGAACCGGTCATAGGAATCGGCGGCGACGACGAAGCTCATCGACGGAGCCTACGCCCCGTCACTCCTGACCATGGCCGGCCAGCACGCAGCCGCCGACATGGCGTCGATGGGTATCGGCCCCGGGTCGTCGTTGACGCAGCGAGCTTCGATCGCCTCGTCGAGGGCCCCTGACTGGAGAAGCGGGCACCGGGGATGGAAACGGCAGCCACCGGGCATCCGGGTCAGGTCGGGGATCTCTCCCTTCAGGATCTGCTGTTCCATCTCCCTCGTCTCTGGCACAACCGAAAGCAGCGCCTTCGTGTACGGGTGCTGTGGGTCGGCAAGGATCTCCTCGGTCGGCCCCGTCTCCACGATGCGGCCCAGGTACATGACTGCCACCCGATCGGCGATGTTCCAGGCCAGACCGAGGTCGTGGGTCACACACAGGATGGCGAGCCCGGTCTCGTCGACCAGGCCCCGCATGAGTCCCAGGATCTCGCCCCGAATGGACGCATCGAGGCTGGCGACCGGCTCGTCCGCCAGCAGGAGACGGGGGTTCATGACCATGGCCCCTGCGATCACCACCCGCTGACGCTGGCCACCGGAGATCTGATGGGAGTAGAGCTGGAAGAAGCGCTCCGGGGGGCGAAGACCGGCCCGTGACAGAGCCATGGCCACCGTTTCCTGCTCGTCGCGTGGGTCCTTCCTGATCCTGAGCCCCTCGGCCACGATCTCGTAGATGGTCTGCCGGGGGTTGAGGGCGCCGGTCGGGTCCTGGAACACCATCTGCACAGAGTCGTGGGTGCTGGTCTTCGCTTCACCGTCGACCTTGATCACCCCGGAGGTGAGCTTCTGCAGACCCTGGATGGCCCTGATCAGCGTTGTCTTCCCCGACCCGGACTCGCCCACGAGTGCCAGCACCTCGCCGGGCATCACCCGCAGCGAAGCACCGTCGACAGCGCGGGCGTCCCCGAAATGGACGTGGACGTCCTCAACTTCGACCAGGGGGCTCACACCAGGATGCACGCGGCACTCCTCTCCAAACCCGAGGGACGCAGCTCGGGCTCGGCCGCCTTGCACTCGTCACGCGCCAGCGGGCAACGTGGATGGAACGGACAGCCTGCCGGGAGACTCCCGGGTGTCGGCGGGTCGCCACCGAGACCGGAGGGCTTCATCCGGGACCCGAAGTCCCCGATCGTGGGGAAGGCGGCTGCGAGACCGCGGGTGTACGGGTGCGATCCGTTCTCGAACACCTCGCGACTCGGCCCTTGCTCGACCACACGCCCGGCGTACATGACCGCCAGACGGCGACACGCGTAGGTGAGGACCGACAGATCGTGGGTGATGAACATCAGGGTGAGATCGCGTTCTTCCTTGAGCTCGTCGAGCAGCGCCAGCACCTGAGCCTGGACCATCAGGTCGAGGGCGGTGGTGGGCTCGTCGGCGATGAGGAGGAGGGGATCACACGCCAGGGCCATCGCGATCAGCACCCTTTGCCTCTGGCCGCCGGAGAGCTGATGAGGATAGGAGTCGGCCCGACCGGCCGGCAGCCCGACCCGTCCCAGAAGTGACTCCACTCGGGCCCGGGCGGTCTTCTCGTCGGGAACCGTGTGGTGGATCAGCATCGGCTCGGCGATCTGCTCCCCCACCCTCTGCACCGGGTTGAGGGCGTGCAGTGCGCCCTGGAAGACGATGGCGCCGGCGGTCCACCGCACCGCCCGGAGACCTCCGGGGTTGAGGTCGAGCACCGACTTGCCGTCGAGGAGGATGGACCCGGTGACCTCGGTGCCGGCGGGGAGGAGACGGAGAATGGCCCCGGCCAGCGTCGACTTGCCGCATCCGGACT
Source organism: Acidimicrobiia bacterium (assembly GCA_035706345.1). GTDB lineage: Bacteria > Actinomycetota > Acidimicrobiia > Spongiisociales > ZC4RG35 > JANQRA01. Next base: position 4,308 of record DASSVE010000184.1, on the reverse strand, counting down.
CTCCGGCAAGACCCAGAGATCCCCCGGTTTCGATATCGAGGTCGACACCGCGCACCGCCGGCACGGGACCGGCGGCGGTGTGATAGGTGACCGAGAGATCCCGGATGGAGAGCAGGGGGCCGCTCATCGACCGGCCAGCCTGGGATCGGCGATCTCCTCGAGCGTGCGCCCGATCATCGTGAAGGCCATGACCACGGCGAGGATCCCGAGGCCGGCGGGGACGAAGTACCACCAGGCGGCCCGGGTGATCGCACCGTTGACGAACGCCTCCTCCAGTGTCTTCCCCCACGAGGGGGCGCCTGGGCTGCCCAGACCCAGGAACGAGAGGGTGGTCTCGGTGAGGATCGAGATGGGGACCGCCAGGGTGGCGTTGGCCACGATGAGACCGCTGATGTTGGGAAGGATGTGACGGCTCACCAGATAGGAGCTGGAGGCGCCCAGCGACCTGGCCCGGTCCACGAAGAGCCTCTGTTTCACGGTCAGCACCTGTGACCGCACGAGACGGGCGGTCCAGGGCCAGGCGGTGACGCCGATGACGAAGATGATGTTCCAGATCGATCGACCGAGGATGGAGGCGAGCACCAGCGCCAGGGGGAGGAAGGGGATCACCAGGAACCACTCGGTGAACTTGGAGAGGAGGGTGTCGAGCTTGCCCCCGAAGAACCCGGCCATGATGCCGATCGTCGCCCCGATGACCACCGTGAGGATCGTGGCCGCCAAACCCACGGCGAGACTGACCCTCGATCCCCAGACGAACAGGGCCCACACCGAGCGCCTGATGTGATCGGTGCCGAGAGGAGGGAACTCCGACGGCGGCGCCCACTGCGGGTTGCCCGCCTGACGGGCCAACACCGGGTTCAGCTCGCCGACATCGACGATGAGTGGGGCGCACACCGCCAGGAGGATGAAGACGATCAGGATGATCAGCCCGGCCATTCCCTGCTTCGAGGAACGGAACTGGCTCCAGACGCGGCGTGCCGTGGCACGGCGACGCTGCATGGCGATGCTGGTCATACCTCCTCCACTCTGGGGTCGAGATACACGTAGAGGACGTCGGAGACGAAGTTGAAGAAGATGATCGAGGCCGAGAACACCAGGAACAGACCCTGGAGCATGGGGAAGTCGGGGCCCTGAAGAGCGTTGGCGGTGGCCTGCCCCAGGCCGGGCCAGGAGAACACGGCCTCGACCGCGATGGCCCCCGAGAGTATGTAGCCGAGGTTGATGGCTGCCAGGGTGACGATCGGGAGCAGGGCGTTGGGAAGGGCGTGGGCGTTGCGCACCTTCAGGTCGCGCAGCCCCTTGGCCCGCGCCACAGTCAGGTAGTCCTCGTTCATCACCTCGAGGAGCGAGCTCCTCGTCACCAGCGTGTACTCACCCAGATAGGCCAGGGTCAGAGTGAGGGCCGGTAGGAACAGGTGCCGCAAGTAGTCGGCGATGTGGGCGATACCGGTGGCGTTGCTGCCCGCGGTGTACATGCCTCCGATCGGGAACCAGCCGAGCGACACCGCAAATACCAACAGGAACAGCATCCCCAGCCAGAACTCGGGCACCGAGTAGAGCACCATGGTGCTCGACGTGATGGAGTGGTCCTTCCAGGTGTTCCGCCGCCACCCGGCCACGATCCCGCCCAGGGTCCCGAAGATGGCCGAGAACACTGCGGACGTCCCCACCAGGGCGACAGTGGCCGGGATCCGCGAGACGATCTCGTCCCAGACCTCGTTGCGGCTCCGGTAGGACACCCCCATGTTCAGCGAGAAGGTCTCCTTCAGATAGAGGAGGAACTGGGTCCCGAGCGGCTGGTCCAGCCCGAACTGGGAGCGCAGCCGGTCGATCACCTCGTCGGGGACCTGCCGACCCCGGAACATGTTGGCCAGCGGGTCGGTCTCCACCACCCGGAACAGGAAGAAGTTGACGCAGAGCACGAAGAAGAGCGTCAGGATCGCACCGACCAGGCGGCGCAGGATGAGCCTGCGCCGCCTGCTCTTCTCTGAATCGGCTGCTGCCAGGAGCTACTCCCGCTCGTCCGCCGTGCCGCGACGCCTGGTGGCCACGAACACACCGGCGACCACGGCGACCGCGGCCACACCACCGATGAGAAGCCAGTTGACCCCGCCATCGTCTCCGCCTCCACCGCCCACCGGCTGGAGCGCGGCGTAGCTCGGGCTCGTGGTGGAGTACATGATGGGCCCGTCCTCGGCCGGCTGGCGGACCCACCCTTCGAAGCCGTCGGTCCGGTAGGCCTGGATCTCCGGTGTCTCCAGCACCGAGATGTAGGTCGCCCCCTCGTGGAAGATCTTCATCATCTCGTGGACCTGCTCGATCCGGGTGTCCTCGTCGAGCTCCTCGATCTGCTGGAGATAGAGCTCGTCGTAGCGCTCGTCGACCCAGTTGGCGTCGTTCCATCCCTCGATCTCGTCGGCGATGAACGACGACAGCATGCCGTCGGGGTCGACGCCTGGAGTCCAACCCCAGGCGAAGGTGTCGTAATTGCCTTCGATGATGGCTGTGCCCAACTGGTCGCTGTCCATAGCCTCCAGCTCGACTCCGATCCCGATCGCCCCCATCCAGCCGACCAGGAGGTCGCCGTACTGGGCCGCCAATGCCTCATTGGTGTTGACCAGGTGACGGATCACGATCGGGTTGGTCCCGTCGGGCATCTCCCGGATGCCGTCCCCGTCAGAGTCCAGGTAGCCACCTTCGTCGAGCATCTGGTTGGCCAGGTCGGGGTCGAAGTTGAACTTCTCCTCGTCGGTGAACTCGGGCATCCACTTGCGGTCGACCGAGGGAAGGAAAGTGACTCCCTCCTGGGCGTGCCCGTACCAGAGGTCCTCGATCAGGGCCTGCTTGTCGATGGCATGGCCCATGGCCCGACGGACCTCGACATCGAGGAGGGCGGGATGGGGCTGGGCCGGGCCGGCTCCTCCGTTGACGGCGATCTCCTCGATCGTGCCCTGGTAACCGATCACGACCTCGATGTCCTCGTTGCTCTCGAGGTTCTCGACTGCCGCCGCGGGGACGTTGTGGGCGGCGTCGATCTCGCCTGACTCGAGGGCGGCCACCATGGCGTCGGAGTTCTCGAAGTGCCTGAAGATGATCTGGTCGACCGGCGGCTCCTCGCCCTCCCATCCGTACCAGTTCGGGTTGGCCACCATGGTCACCGCCTGCTGGTCCTGGAACCCATCCGGCGCCAGGACGAAGGGGCCGCTGCCGACACCATCGGTCCCGTCGTGGGAGGCGACACCGTCTGCGTCACCAAGGGGCTCCCAGATGTGCTTGGGCAGGATGATGAAACCCATGTCGGGCAGCTGCGGGGTGGGAATGGAGGAGGTGACCTGAACGGTGCGCTCGTCCAGCGCGGTGACCGTGAGGTACTGGGTGAAATAGACGTAGTTCTCCCACTCCTGCTCCTTGGAGGTCTCGATGGTCCAGACCACGTCGTCGGCCGTTATCGGCTCGCCATCGGACCAGGTGAGTCCGTCACGGAGTGTGTACGTGTAGGTGAGGCCGTCGTCGGATCCGTCCCAGGACTCTGCCAAGCCCGGGGCGATCTCGAGGTTCTCGTCACGGGTGGTCAGTCCCTCGTACTGGTTGTTCCAGACCTCCCACTCGGAGACGAGATAGCCCCAGGTCGGGTTGAGTGTCTCCCAGTCCTGGGTGTTCCCCACCCGGATCGTGACCGTATCGTCCTCCTGGGCTACCGCCGCGGGGACGACCGAGAATGCGAGCAACGCCACCACGGCGAGCACGAGGAACCGCCTCAAAATCTGAACCTCCATTCAGGACCGGCGGAATTTACCGCGTATCGACTACTTGGGAGCACGAAACCGACGGGTTACCTGGCCTTCCTGAACCGCCGTTCAGTCCGCTGCTAGCGTGGCCGGCCATGGACCTGACCCCGAGGGAACTGGAGATGCAGGGCGTCGCCCGCAAGTTCGTCGACGAGTTGATCCCTTGGGAGGTCGAGGCCGAGATGAACCGGGGCGAGCTGCCCCCCGATGTGCTGAAGGGTCAGCACGAGCGGGCTGCGGAGCTGGGTCTGATCTCGATCAACATGCCGACATCGATGGGTGGCCCCGGCTACACGATGATGGAGCAGACCCTCATCCAGGAGCAGACCGGTCGGGTCACCAACGCACTGGGCTGGGTGGTGAGCACCGGTCCCTCGTGGATCGAGGACGTGGTCACCGGATATCAGATGGAGCGCTGGGTGGGGCCTACGGTCGCCGGGGACATCCACGAGTGCTACGCCATCACGGAAGCGGGGGCCGGCTCTGACGTCGACGGGATCGAGGCGACCGCCCGCCGGGA